>CAZPPB010000146.1:0-9308 GCA_964588355.1 uncultured Spirochaetaceae bacterium
GAGGTGCTTGTGCGCTCGTTCAAGAAGAGGGGTGTCAAGATCTACACCTCCACCAAAGCGACCGGCTACACCAAGAGCGGTAAAGCGGTGAAGGTGAGCTTGGAGGGCAAGGAGGGAAAAAAGGAGCTGGAGGTGGATCAGATCCTCCTGGTCGTGGGCAGGGTTCCCAACACCGACGGCATCGGTCTGGAGCGGGTGGGAATCAAGCTGGAGAAAGGCTTCATCCCGGTAGGCGACTACTACCAGACCTCGGCGGCGGGGATCTACGCGATCGGGGATGTGGTGAACTCACCGATGCTGGCCCACGTGGCTTCCAAGGAGGGGGAGATCACCGTGGAGCATCTGGCCGGGCATCAGACGCCGACCAGGCTCGATCCCCATGCCATCCCCTCCGCGGTGTACTGCGAACCTCAGCTGGCCAGCTTCGGCTATACGGAGAAGGCGGCCAAAGAAGCGGGGCTCGAATTCGAGAAAGCGGTTTTTCCCTATCGAGGCGCGGGAAAATCCGTAGCCGTGGGCAAGACCGAAGGGATCCTCAAGCTGCTCGTGGACAAGGAGACCAGGGAGATCCTGGGCGCTCATCTGGTAGGCGCGGAGGCCACCGAGTTGATCCACGAGATCCTGCTGGCCAAGACCGCCGAGCTGCTTCCGGAAGACATCGCCGTGATGACCCACGCTCATCCGACCCTCTCGGAAGGGGTTATGGAGATGGCCCGCATGGCCGAGGGCTGGGTCATCCACGTTTAACATGGCCCGCAATTGCGTGCAACCATGGGCCTGATCGATCTGGCCGGCCGGACCGCCCTGATCACCGGGGCGGCCAAACGGGTCGGACGGTCCATTGCCCTGGCTCTCAGCGATCAGGGCGCCAACATCGTCGTTCACTACAACACATCCAAAGCGCAAGCCGAGGCTCTGGTCACCGAGTTGCGGAGTCTGGGGGTGGGAGCCTGGGCGCTTCAGGCATCGCTGGATGACCCGGCTCAGATCGAGGGCATGTGGGAGCAGGCCCTGGAGTGTGCGCCCGGGGAACGAATCTCCATGCTGGTGAACAATGCCTCGATCTTTCCTGTGGATACGCTGAGCTCCCCGGATCTGCAGTACCTGGATCAAAACCTGAGCATCAATGCCCTGGCCCCTCTGCGGCTGATCCGGCTGTTCGCGGACCAAGGTCAATACAAACAGGGGCGAGCCGGCGAAGCCCGATCCGCCCGCAAGCCGGCCGGCCAGGAGCAGTCGGGGTGCGTGGTCAACCTGCTGGACAGCCGCATCGGCGGCTATATGAAAAAGCACGTCTCCTACGCCCTGAGCAAACGCATGCTCTTCACGCTGACCCGCATGCTGGCCCTGGAGCTGGCTCCCCGGGTGCGGGTCAACGCGGTAGCTCCCGGGATGATCCTTGCTCCTGAGGGGCGAAGCAGCGAGGAGCTGGAACGGCTGGCGGCCCGTGCTCCCTTGGGCCGCTGGGGTGCCCCGGAGGACGTGGCTAATGCCGTGGTGTTCCTGATGCGCAACGACTACCTGACCGGTCAGGTCATCTACGCCGACGGCGGAGCCTTCATCAAGGAGGATTTGTATGGCTGAGCCCAGGGACAGGATCTTCATTCAAGGTCTGCGAGTGGCCTGCCTCATCGGCACCCGGGAGGAGGAGCGGAGGCAAGCTCAGGAGATCACGATCGATGTCTGCCTGCACCTCGATCTGGAGGAGCCCGGCCGCAGCGACCGGCTGGAAGATACGGTGGACTACGGCTATCTGGCAGGAGAGATCACGGCCATGGCCGAAAGCTCCTCCTTCCATCTGCTCGAGCGCCTGGCCGAGGAGGCCGCCTCCCTGGCTTTGGCCCACCCCGGGGTCGAGCGGGTGGAGGTCAAGGTGAGCAAACCCCGCGCCCTGCCCCGAGGTACGGCCGCGGCGGTGGAGATCTTCCGGAACTGCAGCTCCGGAAAACGTCCCATGGGCTTCGGCCGCTTCGTTTGAATATGAAGATCGGAATCGACAGTTACTGCTATCACCGCTACTTCGGGGAGGTCTATCCGGTGCAGACGGCCCCGGATACGACCATGACCATCGAGGATTTTCTGGCCCGCGCCGTCGAGCTGGGAGCGGAGGGGGTTTCCCTGGAATCCTGCTTCCTGCCTCAGCGGGACCCTGCCTACCTCTCCGAGCTGTGCGGGCGTCTCGATGGGCTTGAGCTGGAGCGGGTCTACGCCTGGGGCCATCCGAACGGGCTTCTCGGGGGCAAGAGTCCGGAAGCTTATGATGACATGCTGCAGAGCATCGCTGAGGCAAGGGCGGTCAAGGCAGAGGTGATGCGGGTGGTGGGGAACAACGGCCGTTACCGATACGAGGAGCACGACAAACAGATCGAGCGGCTTTCCACACTATTTGCCGATGCGGTCACGGAGGCGCAACGGCAGGGGATCCGCCTGGCCATCGAGAACCACCAGGATTTCACGTTATCGGAGCTGGCAACGCTGTTCGAGAACGTGGACTCCCCCTACCTCGGTCTGACCTTCGACTCGGGAAACTGCCTGCGTATCCTCGATGATCCGGTAAAAGGACTGGAGCGGCTAGCCGACAGGGTCTTGGCCACCCATATCAAGGATATCCGGCTTCAGAAGGGAATGCCTGCCGACAGGTGGCAATTCTTCGCCTGCGTACCTGCGGGGGAGGGGGTGGTGGATCTGCCGCGGATCATCGGAATCCTCCAGCAGGCCGGCTACCGGGGAATGCTGACGGTAGAGCTCGACTACCTGCACTCGGATTACGAAAACGAGGAGGACCGGGTCCTGGCCCTGAGCATTGAAAACCTGCGCAAGCTGAACTGATCTGTCTCAGGGGCTGAACTGCTTGTCCAACCCGGCGGCGGGTATGCCCTGCTCATCCCAGCCCCGCTTCCGGTAGTACAGGTCCAGCAGCCGTTCGAAGGTCTGCTTGTCGACCACCTGGCCGGCCGTTGGTCCGGTCCGCACCGGAGCCGAGTGCACCTTGTAGGGCATGGTGTCATCGGCCCGGCTCATGCCCAGGCGGGTGTTGATCAGCCGGGTCAGATCGTAGATCCGGTTGGATTTCTCGAGCAGCTCGGGCAGTGTTGCCTGGTGGCCGGTCACGGCGCTGTAGAAGCGCTCGTAGTGCTGCTCATTCAGGCCGAGCTCGATCCATGGCAGGCGGCAGACCCCCAGCATGTCGAACAGCGGACGCAGGGTCTGGTGGTAGATCACCAGATCCACTTTCTCCTCGTCGGACCAGTCCTGGCCCAGCTCGATCTCCTTGGCGATGGTCCAGGCGCGGGTGTGGTGTGCCCCGATGTCGCTGGTGGCATAGGCCAGGGCCATGGACGCGCCGGCCCTGCTGTCATAGGCGCTCTGCTCCAATCCCTTGACCTGGAGAACCAGCTTGTCCATCTTTGGCCAGGTCCTGATCAGCCGCAGGGCTCCGTCGGCCAGGATATCTCCGATTCCTTCCCGGTGGGCGATCTTGTGCATCAGCTCGAGGATCGCCTCCTCATCCCCCCAGGTGATCGGCTGTTCATCCAGATCTTTCAGGTTCAATATCCCCGTTTCGTAGCCCTCGATCACCGCGCCGACCAGGTTTCCCGTTGAGATCGTGTCCAGGCCGTATTCATCGCAGGCCTGGGCCGCGCGCAGCACCGCGGCGAAATCGTCGACGCCGAGATTGGAGCCCAGCATGGCGCAGGTCTCGTACTCCGGTCCCTCCACCACGGTGCCCACGTATTTCCCGTGCTTGACCAGACAGATGTTGCCGCAGCACATCGGGCAGGAGAAGCAGGCGCTGTCGCCGATCTTGTAGCTGTCCAGCATGGTATCGCCGTTGATCTGTCCGATGCGGGCGAAGCTGGCGTCCTTGAAGTTGTACGAGGGCAGGATGCCCGCCGCGTTGGCGTACTCCATGACGTTCATCAGGCCTTCGCGCTGCCACAAGTCGAAGAACTTGTGGTTCCGCATGTAGTCGTAGGCCTTCTCCGCTTCCTCGATCAGTCCTTTGAGATCGTGGACCGGAAGGTCCCTGGCTCCCCGAACCGCTACGGCCTTGAGGTTCTTGGAGCCCATGACCGCCCCGATGCCGGTGCGCCCGGCGTTTCGCGACCAGTCGGCATTGACGCAGGCAAAGCGAACCAGGTTCTCTCCTGCCGGCCCGATGCAGGCTACGTTGATCTCATGAGTGCCCAGGGCTTCCTTGACCAGCCCCTCGGTTTCCAGGCAGCTCTTGCCGGCCAGCTCCGGCATGGGCATGATCCTGGTCTCGCCGTCGTCGATCAGCAGAACCGAGAGCTGCGCGGCTGCGCCGGTGACGCTGAGTACGTCGACGCCGCTTTGGCGCAGCTCCGCCCCGAAGCTGCCCCCCATGGAGCTGTCGCCGTAAACCCCGGTCGCCGGGGAGAGACTGATGAAGGAGCACTTGCCCGAAGAGGGGAGGTAAAGTCCTGTGAGAGGTCCGGGGGCGATCACCAGCAGATTCTCCGGGCCCAGGGGATCGACCTTGAAATCGTTGGCTATCAGGTTGTCCCAGACCAACTTGGCACCGAATCCTCGGCCCCCGATGTACTCCCGGATGAAGGAATCCTGCAGATCGACGATGGTGCAGGAGCCGTTGCTCAGGTCTACGCTCAGGTGCTTCTTGAAGTATCCCGATTTGATGCTCATGCCGTGCTCCTACAGCTCTTCCTTGCCGATTTCGGCGTAGCGGATCGTCTTCTTCTCGCCCTTTTCCATGTACTCGATCTCCTTCATGTGGGCATAGCTCAAGACGTTGTTCAGCCGCTTGGACTCGCCCATGGCCTGCTCGGGGATAAGCCGCAGGGCTTTCTTCGGGCACTTGGCCACGCACTGGGGGGACCCGCCGCAGAGGTCGCACTTGATGGGGTTGTCCACCTGATCGTGGGCGTAGATGGCTCCGAAGGGACAGGCATCCACGCACTTGAGACAGGAGATGCACAGATCCCGATCCAGCTCCACCAGGTCCTCGGTCTTTTTGAGCGCCTCCACCGGGCAGGCCTCGGCGCAGGCCGGGACCTTGCATTGGCTGCAGACGATCGGCATACGGACGACCGGATGGGGATAGGTGATCAGCACCCGGATGGCGCTTTTCTTGGGATTGTTGACCCCGAAGTGTTCGATGGCGCAGACCAGCTCGCAGATCCTGCAGCCGGAACAGAGCTCTGGGATGACGGCGAGTCGTTTGGGCACGTTGGAACCTCCGTTGCGAAACATGAGGATGTGTAGCTATTGTCCACGTTTCGATTGCAGAGTCAAGACTTGGCTGACCTACTCGTAGCGACCAAAATCCCTATACGCCGCAAACAGGGCTTCCAAGTTGCGAATCGAGGTGTCCGCTTGAATATTGTGGGATGTGCAGGCAATGTAGCCGCCTCCCGGTGACATCGCCTTCAGCACGTGTTGTACATGCCTGCGCACATCCTCGGGTGAGCCCTTGGGTAGAATTTTCTGGATCGAGATTCCTCCCTGAAAACAGAGTCTGTCTCCAAAAAGTTCTTTCAGAAGCCGGGGGTCCATGTTTGCAGCCTCCAGGATCCTCTGCCCGTACTCCAGGTAGAACTCGGAAATCTTCCGGAAGAGGGCTCTCGCGATTTCCGGATTCTTCATTATAGCGATTAATACCCGTTCGAAGCCCCTCAGATAGCAGGCGGGCTTCAACTGGGCGATGCGATTCAAACGGTCACCCATGAAAACGACCACCCGGCCTGCATCTTTGATTTGTAGACACTGCTCCTCGATCACTTCGTAATCGAACCAATCGGGGGAAGGCCAGTGATCGTATTCGAGTATTTCCTCCGCCGAACGGGCATCCTGCAGCGGGCTGCGGATCACCTGTTTGTAGCTCTCCGTGTACTCTCCGTCCTCACCCGTCAGATATACATAGGTCAGTTGCCGGGTTACGCCCCAGATATCGATATCCAGCAGACCGAGTCCGCCTGATAATTCTGCGAACCGCTTCAGGGATTGCCTTCCCTTTGGCTGCCTGCTGTCAATCCTCTGCGAAGAAATCCATGATCAGGGCGTTGACCTGCTCGGGGATCTCAGCGCCCATCAGATGGCCCGCCGCTACGGTCTCGGCGCGGACATCGGGGATGTCCTGCACCAGAGCTTTGGCGGCCTCAGGGTCTCCGACCAGATTGTCCCGTTCACCAAATACGAACATCAGCGGCACCTTGAAGCTCTGCCGCTGTTCGGCAGAAAGGGGCAGGGGCGGGGCTTCCTGCGGTTCGCTCACGATCACGTGAACCCTTCCATATTTTGTGTCGATGAAAACGTCCTCGTAAGGTACCGGCCAATCGTTCATCTTCTCGTCGTAGATTTCCAGAAACCGCGCCTCGACCTCTGGAGAGTTGTAGATCGAAGTGCGCTCACCTCCGGTCAGCAGCCGGACGAACAAAAACAGCAAAACGGCGATCAGCGCGAAGCGCAGGACAATATGGATCGGCCAATTGAAGCGGGCTCTGATCAATGGGCTCACCGGCGGCAACACGAGCAGCACAATAAGGAGCAATACCGCCGCCGGCAGCCAATTGATCATAAGCAGCATGGATACTGTCAACACCCTGAAAATCACGGGAAAAACCCAACCCAGGGTCAGCCGGACATAAATCAACGCTTTTTCCCCCCCTTCGGTCCTTATTGGCCGTCATCGCATCACTGGTTTTCTTGCCTGTCGAATCAATATTGGGATACACGTTTACTTTTACACAGCCCTGTAATACATTTGCATAGTCATGGCTGAAGAAAATGGCACAGTTGAAAGTGTAGGATTCATCGGCGGGGGAAACATGGGATTCTCCCTGGCCAAGGCTGTCTCCGGCCGTTTCCCGGGATCCACGATCCATGTATGCGACCTGCGGCCGCAACGGGTAGAGCTGTTCGAGAAGCAGCTGCCCCGGGTGCGGGTGGAGGCGGATCCTTCCGAGCTGGCCGGGGCGGCGGAGGTGATCTTCGTCGCCGTCAAACCCCAGGACATCCAGGAGGTGCTGGAAGCGATCCGTGACACCGACAGGTTGCTGATCTCGATCGCCGCAGGTGTTGCGATCAGCCGGATCGAAGCGGCCTGCGCCCAGGCCCGGGTGGTTCGCGTGATGCCCAATACACCCTGCCTGGTCGGAGCCATGGCCGCCGGATACGCCTTCGGGTCCGGGATCCGGCCGCCGGACCGGGAACTGGTGGAGAAGCTGCTCGGCGCGGCGGGTTACGCCGCCGAGGTGGAGGAACGTTTGCTGGATGGGGTGACCGGTCTGAGCGGCTCCGGGCCGGCTTTCGTGGCCCGCTTGATCGAGGCCTTCATCGAAGCGGGAAAGCGGCTCGGATTGGAGCGGGAAGTCGCACGAGATCTGTCGATTCAAACTTTTTTCGGCACGGCCAAGCTTTTGGCGGAAACCGGCATGGATCCGCTGAAGCTGGTAGAAATGGTCAGTTCTCCGAAAGGCACCACCGTGGCCGGAAGGCAGGTGCTGGAAGCTTCAGATTATGCCGAGGTGATCGGGAACACGATACGGGCTGCCGCGCAGCGCAGCGAGGAGTTGGGACGATGACTGTACTGGAACAGGCGCAGGCTGCCAAGGCAGCAAGCTTTCGGCTGGCCGGCGCCTCGACCGAACTGAAAGACAGGGCCCTGGCCGGGATCGCCGAGGCTCTGGACCGGGGACGCGAACGGATCCTCGAGGAGAATCGCAAAGACCAGGAACAGGCTCGAAAAATCGGACTGAAGGATTCCCTGTTCAAGCGCCTGGTGCTTACGGACAAGAAGATCGACCAGATCGTGGAGAGCGTGCGGGATGTACAGCGCCTGGAGGATCCGGTCGGAAGGACTCTCCTGGCGCGGGAGTTGGATCACGGCTTGATCCTGAAGAAGATCACGGTGCCGATCGGTGTGATCGGAGTGATTTTCGAATCCCGCCCGGATGCTCTGGTGCAGATCTCGACCCTCTGCGTGAAGTCGGGGAACGTGGTGATCCTCAAAGGGGGCTCCGAAGCACTTCATTCCAACCGCATCCTCTTCCAGCTGATCCGGGGGGCGGCGGATGAAACCGACCCGGTGTTCAAGGACACGCTGCACCTGGTGGAAACCCGGGAGCAGATCGGCGAGCTTCTCGAGCTGGATCGCTGGATCGATCTGATGATCCCCCGCGGTTCCAACGAGCTGGTACGCCGCATCCAGGAGAGCACCCGCATCCCCGTACTGGGGCATGCCGACGGAATCTGTCACCTGTACGTGGATCGTGACGCGGATCTCGAAATGGCTGTGGAGGTGGCCGTTGATGCCAAATGCCAGTATCCAGCGGTCTGCAACGCAATCGAGACCCTCCTGGTTCATGCAGACGCGGCCCAGGGGTACCTGCCCCGGCTGGCAAAGCGTCTGGAGGGGGTGGAGCTGCGCGGGGATGAGCGAACCCGGGGCATCATCAAGGTGAAGGCTGCCACGGAGGAAGACTGGCGCACCGAGTATTTGGACCTGACTCTCTCAATCCGGGTTGTGGATAGCCTGGAGGCGGCGGTCGACCATATCAATACCTACGGCAGCCACCATACCGACGGGATCGTGACCCGGGATGAGGAGGCCGCACGCCGATTTCTCTCCGATGTGGATTCCAGTTCGGTGATGTGGAACTGTTCGACCCGTTTTTCCGACGGCTTCCGCTACGGTCTGGGTGCAGAGGTGGGAATCTCCACCGGGAAGATCCACGCCCGGGGCCCCGTCGGACTGGAAGGGCTGACCAGCACCAAGTACGTACTCGAAGGGGGCGGTCAGATCGCGGCCGACTATGCAGGCGGGGCGAAACGCTTCACCCACCGGGATCTTCCCCACGGAGATACATCCAGCACGGGTCAGAGATGAGAATCTGTATCAAGATCGGGACCGCCCTGATCAGCCGGAATAATCGTTTGAGCTACCGCTGGCTCAAAGGCAAGGTGCGGGAGGTCGCCGCACTGCAGAGAAAGGGCCATCAGATCGTGATCGTCAGCTCCGGAGCCGTGGCTGCGGGTATGGAGATCGCAGGCCGGAAGGTGCGGCCGACGGACACCGTCGAGCTGCAGATGATGTCCGGGATGGGGCAGATCCGGCTGATGAAGTACTACAAGGATTACTTCAAATCCGAGGGAATCCACGTAGCGCAGATCCTGCTGACCCATCACAACTTCGCCTCGAAGAATGAGGAGGCTACGATCCGGGAGATCATGGAGTCGTATATAGGCGCCGGGATCATCCCGATCGTGAATGAAAACGACATGATCAACAAGGAGGAGGTGGAGTTCGAGCCCGTTTTCACGGACAACGA
>CAZPPB010000147.1:0-9228 GCA_964588355.1 uncultured Spirochaetaceae bacterium
AGATGCTGCGTATCGGCCGGCAGACCCTTATTCCCCTGTGGGGGGAACGGATCGGGCTGGATGTGGCGGCAATCGGCTTGATCTTCGGACTCTCAAGGGCTATCGAGCTGGTTCTGGTGTATCCGGCCGGCGAGCTCATGGATCGGTTGGGACGGAAGTGGACCGCCGTACCCTGCCTGCTAGTTCAATCCATCGGGTTGGCTCTGATTCCCCTCAGCGGAGGTTTTTCGGGGTTGCTGCTGGTGAGCCTGCTGACTGGAGTTGGTAACGGTCTGGGCAGCGGGATTGTCCTCACCTTGGGTGCGGATCTGTCCCCCCGCGCATCCACCGGCGAGTTCCTGGGTATATGGCACCTGATGAGTGATCTCGGGGCGATCTCAGGTCCTCTGCTGATCGGGGTGGTGGCGCAGGGTATTGGCTTGCAGGCAGCTCCTCTGTTGATTGCCGGTTTCGGATTGGCCGGGGCCTGGCTCATGGGCTTCAAGGTCACCGAGACGCTGTCCAAGAAGCACGTAGACAGCTAACTGCGCAGAAGCGGAGCCTCTCGGCGCCCGTCGGAACGGCGGTCCGTGGGCAGGTGACCGGCGGACAGGTGCGCCTGTTCCGGCAGCGGATCCGGGAAAGTCTCGGGACTCAAACCGTGCTTCTCCAGGTGCTGCAGGCTCACGAAGGTTCCTTCCTTGCAGAGCAGTCGGCCCCCGCACTCGCAGGATCCGCATAACCCCACCCCGCACAGGGAGGGGGTTTCCAGGGACAGGTAGATCTCCGAAGGAGCGGCTCCCAGAGCGAGTTCACGACGGCAGGCCCGGGCCAGGAATCCCCGAGGTCCTACGTTGTAGAAGCAAATATCCTCTGCAGCCGGTTCGTCAAGGCGTTCCGGGAGGTGATCCAGGATCCTGGCCGGCCGGCCCCGATCTGCCGCCGCTACCTGCCGGCAGGGTAGATCCAATGCGGAGAGGATCTCCAGATCCTCCTCTCGACTCGAACCGAACAGCAGGGTCACCTCTTTTCCCCGGGCGAAGAGGGCCTGAGTCAGCAGCGGAGCCAGGGCTACCCCCGTGCCCCCGGCCACGATGAAGGCCTTCGGCCTGGCGCTGTCCGGCATCTCGGCTCCGTAGGGACCTCGAATCAGCAGCCGGTCCCCCGCTCTCAATCGGAACAGAGCGTCGGTGAACGGACCGCGCCGGCGCACCAGAAAGGTCGCCGGACGGCAGCGGGCAATGGAGAAGGGTTTCTCCCCGGCACCCGGGAGAAACAGGAAGGCGTACTGACTGGCCGAAGCGGGCAACTCGCGGTCCAGGATGATCATCCTGAGTGTTTCTCCGAAGTTCCGGATTGCCCGTACGCGGGAAGTGCGGTACTCCATCAGCGGCTCGGTGGACAGGAAGGTGCCCGCGCTTTGCTTTCCCGTTTCGAAGTCTGACCGCAGCGCCCCGATGTAGAGGGGGATGAGGTCCTGGCGGGGAACCCGGGCAAACACACTTCCCAATCCCGCCGCGTTCGCCCCTGCCCGTCTCATCCGGCGGATATCCGCCGCCGATGAGATACCGCCGATCCCGATAATCGGAATGCCCGGGCCGACGGCACGACGGATCTCCGTCACGCTTTCGATTGCCTTTTCCTTGATCCACTGCCCGGATTTTCCCCCCTTGCCACCGTTCGGATTGGACAGGATGGGCTTGCCGCTCAACGGTTCCCGGAACAGCTCCGGTCCCACCGTGTTGATCGCGCACAGGCCGTCGGCGCCGGCGGAAACGGCGGCCCGGGCGATCTCTCCAATGTTCGCAACGTTGGCTGAGAGCTTTGGAAACAGCAGGGCCGTTGTCGCGCCGCGAATCCGTCGGACGTATTCGGCGACAATCTCCGGGTCACTGCCTATGCTGGACCCGTAGCCGCTGGCCGCATGGGGACAGGAGAAGTTCAGTTCCAGGATATCCGCCACGGGGGCGAAGCATCTGACCAGTTCGACAAAGTCTTCGACGCAGTTGGCGGACAGGGAGACATTTAGCAAGGCGCGGAGTTCGTGCTTCCGGCGCAGATCGGACAGCTCCCGGATCCCGGCTGCCATTCCCGGATTGCGAAGGCCCACGGCGTTGGCGTAGCAGCCTATCTCTTGCTCGAGGACAACCGGTTCCCGGTAGCCCGGATTGGGCAGTATCTGGTAGCTCTTCGTCGTGATGATTTCGACCTCAGGAACCATGCGGTCGATCCATTCGATCATCCCAGGACGCGTGGTCAATATTCCGGAGACGGTGGCCAGTTTGAACCCCCCTGAGCGAATCCGCTCGAGGATGCGGTGGCTCTGCATCATACCGTGGCCCCCTCGTTCAGACGCTCTGCGGACAGTCCCCGGGAGCGGGCCAGTGCCAGGAGCTGCGAAATCCCCGCAAAGGAATGGAAACGAAGGCCTCGGCGTTCTATCTCCTCCCGCCCGCCGCTGTCCCGGTCGACAAGAACGACCAGGTCGGTTACCTCCAGGCCGGCGGCTTCAAGGATCGCGATGGCCTCGAGCTTGCTCCGGGCAGAGCTGATCACGTCGTCCAGGAGCACCACCCGTTCTCCCGGCTCGAAGGCACCTTCGATCGAATTCCCCGTACCGTGACCCTTGGCCGTAATCCTGGGGTAGATAAAGGGCTTTCCCAGCCGCAGGGAGGCGGCGGCGGCCAGGGGAACAGCGGCAACCGGGATGGCGGCGATACGGTCGAAGGTCAAGGGGCGCAGCAGGAGCTCGTAGGCTTCGGCTACACCGGCTAGAAGTTTGGGGCTGGAGATGATCTGGCGGAGATCAAGGTAGTGGGGAGAGATCTTCCCCGATTTCAGGCGGAAAGATCCGAACTTGAGGCAGCCCTGGTCGATGATCTGTTCCAACAGAGCGACCCGGCGGATCTCTGTTTTGAGGGCTCGAGTTTGCCGATGATTTTTCGAACCTGAAACCTCCCGGTTGATTCGCTCCCGGAACTGCCGTGCCCTCGCTCCGGGCTTCTCATCCTGATAGATGCTCCTTCCCACCACCAGAAGCAGACCAAGACCGTCCTCCCGGAGTCCTGCCCGGAGGGCGGTCTCCAGGCTGCCGCCTTGAGCTCCGATGCCGGGGCAGAGGATCCATGTTCCGGGATGCTGTTCCCGGACCGCCTCCAGGGCTTCGGGATCGGTGGCCCCGATGACCAAACCGATGTCGGCGGACCAGCTGCATACTTCCCTGGCGATCTCGAGGTACAGGGGGCAGGTCGCCGGGGACGCTGCTGCGCCGGTGTGCCTCCTTCTAACCTCCAGGCTCTGCAGATCCCCGGATTCAGGGTTGGAAGTGCGGCAGAGCAGGAACAGGCCTTTGCCTTGGTATGCGAGGAAAGGTTGAATCGACTCTTTGCCCAGATAGGGATTCAGAGTGACCGAATCCACGCCGTAGTGCCCGAATATCGCCCGGGCGTAAGCTGAAGCGGTCTGTCCGATGTCGTTGCGTTTGGCATCCAGGATCACCGGCGTGCCTTTGGGGATCATATCCAGGGTTGCTCGGAGCGCTTCGAGTCCAGCCGGCCCGTACGCCTCGTAGAAGGCGATGTTCGGCTTGTAGCAGGCCGCATAGGGCAGCGTCTGTTCGATCACCACCCGATTCCGTTCAAGAGCCAGCTGTGCCGCGGTTTTTGGATCCGTGTGCTCGAAGCGCGGATCCAAACCGACGCAGAGCAGGCTCCTCTTTTCCCTGCAGGCCGATTCCAGGTTTTTAAAAAAATTCGTTTTCATTCTTCCCTCCCGAAGTTGGTTTGCCTGTCATCCCTGTACGGCGGGGCTCAGCCCGCCGCAAAAAAAAGGGCTGTCCCCGGCGGCGGGAACAGCCCTTTGTAAGATTTAAAAAAAAGGAGAGCCAACGGCTCTCCTCTTGATACCTCAATGGTTAAAAAAAAACTCCGGAAGAACCGGAGCCTCGTCATACCGCTTGGTGGGTTAATTTGCCTGTGCACTTTGCCCGATTCTTCTTCATTTCTAAATTGCAGGGACTATCGCACAGTCGAAACAAATTGTCAACCCTGGTTCGCGTATTTTCATTTAAAAAAAGCAAAAAGATCGACAGTACCGAAATCTGGAGAAAGAATTGATGCAGTCCCGGGGGTTGGTTTATGCTTCTCCTGTTATGCCTGACCTCGAGTGTGTAATGTTGGCGGCGGGCAGCTCGACCCGTATGGATACCTGGAAGATGATGCTTCCGTGGGGTGGTTCGACGATCATCGAGCACAGTGTGCAAACCGCCCTGAAGGTCTGCCCGCGGCTCATCCTGGTGGTCGGTTTCCGCGCCGAAGAGCTGATCGAAGTTTTCCGGGATTGGCCGCGGGTAGAGGTGGTGACAAATCCCGACTACCAGTCCGGCATGTTTTCTTCCGTTCAGCAGGGGGTTCGGGCCGTCGCAGAGGGGGGCTTTTTTCTCGCCCTGGGCGATATGCCCGGTGTTGGCGAAGCCATCTACAGGGATTTGCTGGATTGGAACGATTGGCTGAGCTCGGCGTTCACCGCCGCAGAGCAGGCGTACGGGGTAATTCCACAATTCCGAGGTAAAAAGGGCCATCCCCTGCTTCTCTCTGGGCAGATGCGAAACCGGATCCTGCGGACGGATGTTTACAAAAGCTTGCGGGATGTGTTGGCCGAAGTACCCACGGTGGTCGTACCGGTGGATGAACCGGGAATACTCCACGACATCGATACCCCGGCGGACTATCATTCCTGGGGCCCGAAGCGGGATTCACGTTGACAGAGGATGAATCAACCGGATATTCTACCGACCAATAGCGATAAAGGAGAGTGAAATGAGCCATGATTGCGTAATAACGGGCGGACTGCTCGTTTATCCCGAAAAAACCGTCCGCGCCGATTTGGCCATATCCGACGGCAAAATAGCCGCAGTCACGAAACCCGGAGAGGCGAAAGCAAAAACAACGATCGATGCGCAAGGGTGCTACCTTCTGCCCGGCGCGATCGACCCGCATACCCATCCGGTTTATCTGGACTCCATCGCCGACACGGCCCGAAGTGCCGCCTTCGGCGGGGTAACCACGGTGATCCACTACGCCTATGCCCGGCCGGGGAACAGTCTCGTCACCAAGATCAAGGAGTTCAAAGAAGAGGGGGAGGCGACCTCCTGCATCGATTTTGCCCTTCACGGCGGCTTGTTCGAGACTCTGAAGCAGGCCGATGAGATACCCCAGGCTTTCAAGATGGGCGTCACCTCCTTCAAGGTGTTCATGGCCTATGCCAAGCTCGGCTGGATGACCGATGACTACGCCATGGCCAAGACCATGGATATCGTGGGCAAGAACGGAGGCATGGTCTGCGTGCATGCGGAAACCGGTTTGGCCATCGACTACATCATGGACAAGATGCTTTCGGAAAAGGCGAACTTCGCCGAACGGTTTCTGGAAACGAGTCCGGACATCGCCGAGGCGGAGGGGATCTTCCGGGCGGTTTACATCGGCCGGCTGATGAACTGTCCCGTCTATATCCCCCACATCTCCTCTGCCGAGGGAATCCAGGTGATCCGCTTCCTCAAGCGGATGGGGTATGGGGTGATCGCCGAAACCTGCCCCCAGTACCTGGGTCTTACCTGGGATGTCCTCAAAGCCCGCGGGCCTTTGGGAAAAGTCGGTCCGTCGATCAAGACCGAGGGCGACCGGATGGCTCTGTGGACGGCCATGCAGGAGGGCATCTTCGATTCGATCGGCAGCGATCATGCACCCAAGGATAAGAAAGAAGAGGACGATTTCTTCGATGCTCCTTACGGATCACCGGAGGTGGAGACGATGCTGCCCGTGGTCTGGCACTTCGGAGTGAACCGGGGCCTGATCACGGCCAACGAGGTGGCCGCCCTCACGGCGGAAAACACGGCCCGCATCATGGGTCTGTATCCCAGGAAGGGCAGGCTGGAGCCCGGCTCCGATGCGGATGTGGTGGTTTTCGATCCGAGGGAAAGCTGGACGGTCACCACCTCCAACCAGCACAGCAACGCCACCTACACGATGTTCGAAGGACAGGAGCTGCTCGGCAGGGTCAAGAAGGTGCTTTCCCGGGGCCAGCTGGTCGTGGAAGGGGAAGAGTTTTTAGGATCTAAAAGCCACGGGGTTTTCCTGCCCTCCAAGACGGGCAACTGGCAGTACCGGAGGTAGTCGGTACCCGAGGAAGCCGCGGTTGCCGGGTGGGAAGCCGCGAAAAATAATTTAAAATCAGCCTCGAAAGGAACAAGTATGGACCCGGCAAATTTCGTCGAGAAAATTACCGAGCAGGTGCGACCCCTGGAGAAAACCTTCTACCTGGCCGAGTGGGAGGCCGCCGTTAGCGGAACTGATCGAGCTATCGCACGGTTGAAAGAAGCCCAGGGGGCGCACATGCGATTCTGGTCCGATCCCGGGTTGTTTCAGCTTTCCAAGCAGCTGCACGAGGCCGGCGAGGCGGACGATCCTCTTCTGAGCCGGCAGCTCAAACTGATCTATCTGGCCGCCGCCGGCAACCAGCAGGACGAGGCCACGATCGAGCGGCTGGCCGAGTTGGAAACATCGGTACGCCAGCGCTACTACAATTATAGAGCCCGGGTCGACGGCAAGAGCCTGAGCGACAATCAGATCGATGAGATCCTCAAAGGTTCCCGGGATTCCACCAAGTTGCAGCACGTTTGGGAGGCGAGCAAGCAGGTGGGACAACAGGTCGCCGAGGAGGTGCGGGAAATGGCCCGCTTGCGCAACGACGCCGCCCGCTCTCAGGGCTTCCGGGATCACTTCCACCGCTCCCTGATTGTCGATGAGATCGATGAGCAGGAGCTGCTGGCTCTCTTCGCCGATCTGGAGGAACAGTCCCGGAAACCTTTCACCCGGCTCAAGGCTGAGATCGACAAGACCCTGAGCTCTCGGTTCAGTCTTGCAGAACAGCAGCTTGGACCCTGGCACTATGGAGACCGTTTTTTCCAGGATGGGCCTCAACTTGAGGAGATAGACCTGGATTCCCTTGTCGCGGATCGGGACATCGAGGAGCTTGCCGTTGCCACCTATACCGGCCTGGGGATGGATGTCTCTTCGATCCTTTCCCGCTCGGATCTGTACCCTCGGGCTGGTAAGAATCAGCACGCCTTCTGCATCCACATCGACCGGGAGGGGGATGTGCGCACCCTGAATAACCTGCAGCCCACCCACCGATGGGTGGAAACCCTGCTCCATGAGCTCGGCCACGGCGTGTACGACCAGTACGTGGATCCGTCCCTTCCCTGGCTGCTGCGCTCTCCGGCCCATACCTTCACCACCGAAGCTGTTGCGATTTTAATGGGCTCCCTGACCTTCGATCCCGAGTGGTATATCCAGGTGCTGGGCATCCCGGAGGATCGAGCCCGATCCGTGGCCGCTTCCGCGCTTCGCGAAGATCGGGCCAAGAATCTCATTTTCACCCGCTGGTGCCTGACAATGACCCACTTCGAACGACTGTTCTACAGTGATCCGGAGGCGGATCTGGACACCATCTGGTGGGACTGTGTGGAACGCTATCAGCTGCTGCGCAGACCGGAGGGACGACAGGACCCCGACTGGGCGGCCAAGATCCACGTCGCTCTGGTCCCGGTGTATTACCACAACTACGAGCTGGGTCACCTGATGGCCGCCCAGCTGCGAGAGCGGCTGGCAGAAGAAACCGGAGGGATCGTGGGAAGAGCATCTGCCGGCCGCTGGCTGATCGACAGGGTGTTCTCTCCCGGTGCCAGCCTGGACTGGCGGGGCTTGATCGAGCAGGCCACCGAGGAACCGCTGAATCCCCGCTACTTCGTCGAAGCCTTTGATTGATCCCTTGCGGATCGTGAGTTGATTCCGGGACGCAGATAGCGGGGCACAGAGAGGATGAAGTTGAATCATCGGAAACGAAGAACCCGTCAGCCTTTGATGAAAGGAATCCGCGCCAACTTCTCCACGATCCTGCTCCTCGTATCTGTTCTGTTTTTCGTGTTCGTCGCTCGGGCGATCTACTCCCCTCTGCTGCCATCGATCGAACACGAACTGCACCTCAATCATACCCAGGCCGCCTACTTCTTCCTCTTGCTGACTCTGGGTTACACATCCATGAACCTCTTTTCCGGTTTCATCGCCTCCCGGCTGGGACACCGATCCACGATCCTTTTAGCCGTAATTCTGGTCAGCTCGGCTACGGTGTTTGTAGCTGTCAGCTCGTTACTGCCGTTGATGCGAGTTGGGCTGATAGTCGTAGGTCTAGGGGCGGGCCTCTACCCGCCTTCGGGTATTGCCACGGTCAGTTCGCTTGTTGATTCCAGGGATGAGGGAAAGGTCCTGTCCATACATGAGTTCGGCCCGAATCTCGGCTTCGTCGCGGCGCCGCTCATCGTAGCCCTGCTCCTTCCACGTCTGCAGTGGCGCAGCTGTCTGCTGCTCATCTCCGCCCTGGGCTTGCTGATCGGGACGCTGTATATCATCTTCAGTCGAGGTGGGGACTTCAAGGGAGAGGCTCCGGTGCTCGGCAATATCTCTCAGATTATCTCGCTGCCATCCTTCTGGATCACCGCAGTACTGCTGGCGCTGGGTGCCGGTGCCAGCATCGGATTGTTCTCGATACTCCCTACCTATCTCGTGTCCGAGAGGGGCTTGGATCAGGCACTGGTCAACACGCTTGTAGGGGTGTCGCGTATCAGCGGACTGATCGCCCTCCTGTTCGCAGGTTACCTGGTAGACCGGTTTGGGGCCAAAACGGTAATCTGTGCAATGCTGGTAACCGCCGGAATCGCCACGGCAGCTCTCTGGGCAAGGTCCAAGGCAATCCTGATTGTGGCGATGTTTTTTCAACCGCTGTTGATCGTGAGTTTTTTCCCAGCCCTCCTCACCGCTGCCGCCCGAATCGCACCCCGGAATATTCAAAACCTCACCGTCAGTTTCATCTTACCGATCGGGTACGGTTTTGGCGCGGGCATCCTGCCCCTACTGCTCGGATGGCTCGGGGATCACGCTACCTTCGCCCTGGGTTTTTTGATCTACGGAGTAGTGCTCATCGCCGGTTCGGCTCTGCCTTTCCTTCTCAAACTCAAACACGACGGGTAAAAAAAATTCGCGAATTACCCGGCGCCGGAAATCGAATATAATTAGGCGTTAAATAGAAGAAATAGAAACATATGCGATGGAGGAAGAAATGGATAGAGATCCCCTGGAACCCATTAGGAAACTGGACCCCGAGTTCTTGGATTTAGTGGAACAGAGCCGTCAGCGG
>CAZPPB010000148.1:0-9060 GCA_964588355.1 uncultured Spirochaetaceae bacterium
GAAAGGATACGCAGGTGCAATGCGAAGTTCATCAAAGCGACGGCCAGCAAACCGAGTATGGTTATCACCAGTATGGTTATATCCGTGGCACGGTACAGCCGCAGCACGAAGGCGAATATCACAATCGACCAACGAGCCCATATGATGACAATAAGTCCGTAGCGCAGATCGTCCTCTACCGTTTCATCTAGCTGTTTACCCATCATCAACTCCCTCCACCACTGTAGTTCCCGGAACAATAATTCCAGGTGCCGGCTTCCGGCTTTTTCTGCGCTGGGATATCCAACACAGACATATAATCGTTTATAAACAAAGCAACACGTATGCCAAACTGATTGCTCGTTCGGATTTATCCAACACTGAGTGCAGCAGACGGCTGGAGCAGTGAGCGATGCCGATGGATTGATGCATTGCGCGGTTCGGAAAATCGTGTAACTATTTTTATTGCTTGCTATATAAAAAATTAGACCAATAGACTTTCCATGACTGACGAAACCGAGTGGTAATCCGTTCTTCTAATCGAGGTTTCGCTGCTGAGGCGACAGTTTCGCTTCGGGCATTAACCGAGATTTGATTCGCGGCTCCACGTTGCATTTTTGCAACTTTCGTTGGAATTGCAAGAATTGCAGGATCAAGGCTTGTAGTAGACCAGATATAGGTTGAAACCACCGGTTTCGGAGTTCGACCTGCCGGCGAGGATGTAGCCTCCGTCGGTTGTCTCCCGAACAGACTCCGCCTCTTCGTATCCCCCTTCACCGAAGCATCGATCCCATTGGAGGTTTCCCGCGGCATCCGTTTTGACCAGCCAGACGTCCTGATCCCGAAAATGCGCCGTGCCGGTAAAGACGTAGCCGCCGTCGGAGGTCTGCTGCACGCAGTTGGCCCGCTCATGAGCTCCAGGTTCAAGGGGCCTGCGTAAGCTTTTGGGATTTTCCTCCCACTGAGTGTCCAGGTTCCCCGAAGCATCCAGTTTGACGAGCAGGGCATCGATGGCGGAAGCACCATAGGAACCTGTTTCTCCGGCAAGGATGTAGCCGCCGTCGGAGGTCTGCTGGACGTAGCAGGCGCCGTCCTGTTCGCCGGGGGTTCCGAACTCCTTGGGATTGGGGTCCCACGCCGCGTCGATATTCCCGTCTGGATCGGCTTTTATAAGGTAGGCATTCTCCGAGCTGTTCGACCACGACACGCCTGCTGCGACATAACCGAGATCGGGCATGGTCTGGCTTACGCACTCCCCATAGGCAGAAGGACTGCCGGCAAAGGGTTGCTCCCACTCGAGGGTGCCCGCGCCGTCGGTTTTCAAGAGCCAGAGCTCGACGTATCCTGTGGTTTCGTTGACCTTATCCCCCGTGATGATGTAGCCCCCGTCGTCGGTGCAGCGCACACAGGCGCCCATCTCATCCGTGCCATTTTTGCCAAAAGGGTACTGCCACTCAATGTCTCCTTCACCCTGGTCATCCGGTTTGACCTTGATCAGCCAGAGGTCGTTGTCCGATGAGCCGCCGCCTCTGTCGATTCCCTTGAATCCGGCGACTATGTATCCCCGATCTGCGGTTTGTTCGACGTAGCAACCCTTGTCAACCTCGCCGTCACCGTATGTTTCATCCCACACCATGTTTCCGAAAGAGTCGGTTTTGACCAGCCAGACATCGGAGTTCTGGTCGACATCCGGCTCCATGGATCCGGCAATTATGTAACCTCCGTCGACGGTCTGCTGGATGCACATGCCCACGTCATCTCCATTTCCGGCGCTTCCGAGGGATGGCTTGATCACCCGCTCCCAGGTAACGGTTGAATCGGGTTTTCGAGGTTCCCGGCTGAGCGGGTCCATGGGGTCGAAGTACTCGCAAGCGATCGATCCTGCTGCCGTCAAAACGGCCAAAGCAGCACGCAGGACGATTCCCGCAGCTTTGACTGAGCTTGAACGACGGTTCGGTTTCATGGTTCTAAAATCCTTTTTTCCCGCCCATCTTTTTGATACGTCGGCTCAGGGCCGAGGGCGACAGACCCAACAGCCGGGCGGCGAAGTTCTGGTTTCCCTTACTTCGCCTCAATGCCTCGGAAACGGCATACTCTTCCAGCTCTTTGAGTTTGGGAAACTTGTCGGGAAGGATGAAGTTATCTACCTTCAGCTCGATTTCGGTTGCTTCGCTGTCACTCTCGGCGCGATTGGACTGCAGGTACTCTTTGAAATAGGACAGAGACAGGGTTCTGGAGGTGCTGCGGCTCAACGCGTTTTCGATCATGTTCTTCAACTCTCGGATGTTTCCGGGGTAGTCGTAGTTCCGAAGCTGCAGAAGCAGCTCATCCGGTACGGCCGGAGGCTTGCGATCCAGGGCTTCCGCCGCCTGTGTCACAAAATGGTTTACCAGATAGGGGAGATCGTCCAGGCGTTCCCGCAGGGGCGGGATATGGATCTGATGGGTGAGCCGATAGAACAGATCCTTCCTGAAGGTTCCCTCCTCCAGCTTCTGCTTCAAATCGGCGTTGGTGGCGATGATGATGCGCGCATCCGACACCTTTACCTCGTCCGCCCCAAGGGGACGGTACTCCTTCTGCTCGATAAAACGGAGGAGTTTCACCTGAGAGCTGCTCGACATGTCGCCGATCTCGTCTAGAAACAGGGTTCCTCCAGCGGCCTCTTCGACCAATCCCCTTCGGGCGCCCTCGGCGTCCGTGAACGCCCCCTTGGCGTGGCCGAAGAGGGTATCGCTGATCATCGTATCATCCAGCCCGGCGATATTCTCGCTCACGAACTTTCCCGCACGGTTGCTGAGCTGGTGAATCACCGCGGCTATGAGTTCCTTGCCGACGCCGCTCTCGCCGGTGATTAATACGGGATTGTTGCTCTCCGCAATCGCTTCAACATAGCGGAACTTCGACAGCATCGTTTCGTTATGGGTGACAATCCCGGCAAAGGCTTCCTTGTTCTTCAGCTCCGTGGTCTGTATTTTCTGTGTAAGGACATTGATCTGTTTCTCCAGATTTCTTTTATCGACGCATTGATTGATCTTGGAAAGGAGGCGGCTCAACTCCACAGGTTTGACCATAAAGTCAAAAGCGCCGATTTTGATGCACTCCACAGCCAGGTCTACGTCCTGAAGCCCGGTTATCACCAGGATGTGGATCCCGGGATAGTTCTCCTTTATTTCTTCGAGCAGTCGCTTCCCCGATACTCCCGGCAGGGACAGATCTAGAAGCAGCACTGAGATATCCTGTTCGCGCAGCAGGGCAGCAACCGCCTCTCCTCGGGAGCAGAGGATGAGGTTGTCGATCCCGTTCTCCTCCAGCTGCATTCTGTAGTTCTCCAACAGGTCGAGCTCGTCATCAATGATTAGAACCGGTTCTTCGGGATACTTACCCTCGATCCTCCGGACCGGCTCCGGATGATTCGATTCCGGATTGCTTCCCCCGGCCGGGGCAGCGGCCGCAGTCCCCGTGCTTGAAGCGAATGCCTCCGGTGCCTGCGCGGAATCCATTGGGAGAACGTCCGCGCGGAGATCTTCGGCGTTTTTGTTCTGGAAATCGGCTGGATCCGATATTCCGGTGATCTCTTCGGTCCGAAAATGCTCTTTCGCCCAGGGCAGGAATACCGTAAATTGGGTGCCGATACCGAGTTTGCTCTCGACTGTGATATGGCCATGGTGGATTGCCACGCACTCCCGCACCAGGGATAGGCCGACTCCGCTTCCGCCGGCCGTCTTAACGGCGGGGTGATCGACCTGATGAAATCGGTCGAAAATGAACGGGATATCCTGTTCGGGAATTCCGCTACCCGTGTCGCGTACGTCGATCTGCAGCATTTGTTCGTGGGGTATCTGTCTGGGATCTTTCCCGTCCACAGTTGTCCCGCCGCTTGGCGGTGTCTGCACCATGATTTCGATCAGGTCGTCTGTTTCCGTCACCTTCAGGGCGTTGGACAGAAGATTCGTGAAGATCTTGTCGAGCTTGTCCTGATCGAAATAGCAGGGAAATGAGTCGACCGAGCTGTTAAACTTCAGGTTAACATTTTTTTGTTCCACGATCGGCCTGAAACGGATCAGAAAAGTGCGTAGGTAGTCCACGATGTCCGACCGGCTCACCTCCAGCCGAACTTTCCCGGCCTCGAACTTGGACAGGTCGAGAAACTGATTCACCAGTTGGAGCAGTTTGTGGGCGTTTTTGCGCATGAAAGTGAGATTTTTGACGACGAACTCGGAGAGTCCGTCTGCACCGTGGTTCCAGATCGAGTCCAGCGGCTCTATGATCAGGGTCAGGGGGGTTCGAAACTCATGGGTGATGTTCTGCAGGAATTTCGTCTTGAATCGATCCATCTGGGCGAGTTTCTTGTTGGCGGTCTCCAGGTTCCGCTTCTGCCGGAACAGCTCTCTGTTTACCGCTTCGAGCTTCTGGCTTGCTTCTGATTTCGCTTGATAGGTGGATTTCTCTTTTTCCGCGACGAAGATCCGCTGCACGTTGACAGCCAGCAGGGCGAATAGAAATCCCAATGAAGGCGCGAGCAATCCGGGCACCCGGTTGAAGGCCATGAACTGCCAGATGCTGAAAACGACAAACAAGGCGTAGAGCACGATGCAGCCGACAGAGAACCCCAGACCTCTGAACCTGATCGCCAGCAGCCACAGCGGCAGGGCGAACAAGAGGGTGAAAAGTATCGTGAGGGGAAACCGCTGATCCCTCAGGAAGTTCTGAGTCAGGATGCTGTTGACGACCGTCACGTGTATCCCGCTCAATGGATACACGGTTTCAAAAACGCCGGGTCCGTAGTCGCGGTTCGTCGTGGATATGTCTGATAAAACAACCAACGCTCCGTCCATGAGATCAAAGAGGTGGGAGCGGACATCATCGTCATCTGCGGCCGCAAGCAGTTTATGTACCGGGAAGTTCAGGAACGAGTCATCCCACGGCGCTGCATAATTGACGATGATTTGTCCCTGATGATCGATGGGGATGACAACATCCTGGACCAGGTCCTCCCGGATGCGGGCGTCCCGCAGGACGATGTGCCTGCCGAACTCGACTACCACGTTTTCCTCCGGAACTTCGAAGAACTCGAGAACGATCCTCAGCGAAAACGCCGGGATATAGCCGTCTGCGTAACGATACAGGAGAGGAACCCGGCGGCAGCGCCCGTCGTGATCGGGGCTGTAGTTTATATGCCCCAATCCCAGCGCGTGCCGGCACAGCTCGGTGAACGGGGGGATGACGGTCTGCCCAACAGGCGGTTCCCCCTGCCTCGTAATTTTAGGCTGCAGGAGGTGCGGCTCGACCAGACCGGCGAAAACCGCCGGTGCATCCAGATTTTGTGCCGGCACATAATCCTGCGGATAAATCAGGACGGGAAAGATCGCCCTCTTCGATTTGTTGCTTGCCTCCAGCAGGAGTCGATCGTTCTCAGGAAAGCTGGGATCTTTGAAAAACACGTCGCAGGCAATCAGCTCCACCGGGGTGTCCTGCAGGGTGTCGAGCACTCGCCCGAACACGGTCCGGTCCCAGCTGGGAAGCCCCAAAGCTTGCTGGCTTTCGTCGTTTATCACCACGTGGATCAGATACGGTGAAACCTCCTGTTTTCCAGTGAGGCGGTAGCGCAGCCTGATGAAATGATCGGTGATCTGGTTGTTCCAGGCGCTGAAGGTGTCGGGTAGGAGCACGGCCGCGAGAAATGCAAGCAAAAAAGAGCTTGCGATGATGGCCGCCATTGCAGCGGCGAGAGGGCTTTTAATGTTGAAGACGAATCGTCTTGACATAGATTTCCGTCGCTTCTATGCGCACACCGTTCAGTTCGTGTTCCTCTCGGATCCCGCGAAAATCCCCGGCCACGGCGATCGGTTTCTGGGCGACATCGGCCAGGTAGCTCGTTTCTTTGATAAGGCGTCTGATCTCGTCCAACACTTCGTGTTTGGAGGTGAGCACCTGCAGGTTTTGCCCTGAAGCTGTTCGGTCTTCCAAATGCCGCAGTGTGCTCTGTTCCAGTTCATCCAGCCGTCGGGTGGACGCGATGAGGAAGAAAGTCTCCGTGCCCCTGTTCTCATCCAGATAGAACCAGCTGTTCACCCCCGGAAGCTCGTAGTTCCTGGAGATCTGAGAATTCTGTTCGAATAACTCGAAATCTTCGGGAAAAACGAGAAATAGGTTTTTTTGGGCGTCGTACAGATACAGGTAGATATAGCAGGTTTTCGGAGGATTGAGATAAAACTTGAACCTGTCGCCCGATTCCAGGCGGACGACATTGCCGTTGTAGTCTATGGGTTTGGTGATGCCGTCGCTACCCTGGTAGATCAGAGCCCAGCTGAATAGAATGGGGTTGTCCCGATCCGAGGCGAACAGCCTCTGTCCCGATCCGGCAGCCAGAGCCAGAAGGATCAGCGCGGCCGCCATGACCCGGTGATTCAGCTGGTGGTTAAAATTGAAAGCTGTTGATCCGAAGTGGGGTACTCCGGGGTGGGGTACTCCGGCGTATGGTTCCGCTGCGCGGGTTTTCAATCTAAAACGCATATTCCACCCGAGCTCCCGCAACGATTCCCGTTAAAGGGTTATTGTCGAAAAGGATGAGCAAATAGCTTCCATAAGCCGCAAGGGTCCAGCGATCGAAAAAACGACGCCCCAGGCCCAGTGTCGGAGAGAGAAACGGTTTGGCGGCGATGAGATGTTCCTTCGTTGTGATGTCTTCCAACCGAATAAAATTGAGCATGCCACCGCAGCTGAGATCCGCGTACCAGAAAAGCCTGGTCCTGGGAACTGAGATGTAGCGCATGTTCAAAGCGAGCGGGATGGCATTGATGGTGTATGATTCCACCGCTTCGCGGTTGTTGTATACGTTGGTATAGCCCGTGGACAGGCCAAAGCCGACGGTACCCGAATCCGTGGTTCGGTTGAGGTGAAGCTGGGTGCGGAGGTTCGTTCCGAGGTTCATGGCCGGGTTCATATGCGCCACGGGAAATATACATCCGGCGACCAAAGCCGTTGTGAGATATCTCCCGGCCTCCTCTTCGACCGCGGCCGGGGATGGCCCGGGCTGCAGGTGGATAGGGCCGAAGGGTGTCGGCTCTTCCTGAGCCTCCTCTCTCAGGAAAAGCAAGAAGCTGGCCCCTTCCTGGTGCCCGGTTCCTCCAAGAGCCCCCAGGAGGGGTATGGAGGATTCCACGCCCAGACGTACCTCGTTATACAGCATCAAGGCGTCGAGATAGCGATCTTGGTTTCTCCTCAATATCGACTTCAACTGTTTTGCAAACTCAGATTCGTCCGGGACCGCTTCGGTTGCACCGGAGGTCAGCACCTGTCTGGACACCCTGGAGTAGGATCGCTTGAAATACTCTGCGTCGATGTTCGCCGGGATCGAGCGGGTGTTGTAGATCAGATCCCCTGCAAAGCAGGAGTCGGATATCACACACACGTGGCTGGCCTTGATATTCGAGATCAGTCCTTTCAGCTGGGTGTGGGGAAGCCAGTTGTGCTGCTCGTAGATGTCCGTTCCTGCGTTCACCGGGATCCAGAACCCGGTGTTGGAGTTCTCGTCCAGGTGGCCGTGGCCGGAGTATACGATCAGCACGGAGTCGTGGATTTGAACTTTCTCCTGGAGTTTGACGAATAATTTGATGATGTTGGCCTTGGTCGCTTCGTGGTCGTAGAGCTCGAAGACCTTGTCGATGTAGTACCTGGAGACCAGGATGTCCCTGATCTCCCGAACGTCCTTTACCGGACTGTGCAGTGGAAGCCAGTACTGGTACTCGTTGATTCCGATTACCATCAGGTACTGCTTGCCGACCTTCAGATTCGGGCCCAGGCCTTCTGCGTAGGTCGATACCCCCCGAGTCTCGTCTGCGAACGACCGTCCCGCCAGTACAAGCAGGATGAAAACGAGGATGATATTGATCGTTCGTCTCATCGCGGTCCTCCTGGTCGGTAACATAAAACGACGAGGACTGACACAAATGCGGATAGTACAATTATATGCGATTCATGCATATTTTGCAAAAAATCTATCCGACATCGAGATACCGGGCCTCCCGGTCACGGTATCGATGGTATTGCAACACTCATGCCACAAATATGTTCGGCACTGGATAATCAGCCTCGTCCTCGATTTGTGTGACGCTCAGCTGCCTCCCTCGGACTGGAATTCTTTAATTATCTGTCATGTAAAGTAATAGAAACATGCAGGCGGATTGATGTGCCGGAGTAGGTTTGTCTGGCTCGTTATTTGGAGCACGGTTAACCGAACTGAACAGATGCAAATGCACAATTCCCTAGCATAGAATTTCTATAAATAACTACCAAGAAAAGAATTAATCGGCCTTGCAATGACGCAAAGGGCCTCAGGATTGGTTTGATGCGTCGGTCGGTCTGATCGAATCCTGACAGCTGGACTGTATGCAACCTTTGTTGAGAGCGGTCAAGAAAGGTTGCGGTGACCGCTAAGAGGGGTGTGATCGATACAATCCGTCAGAGCGTTTTCTGCGTGAAAAATGCACCTCTCGCCGCTGCGCCTTTGCAAATTCCGAATTGGTTAGGCTCTAAATGCCTCCCCCGGTTTGGCACGTGGATTGCTTCTTCAATCTAGACAGAGGATTAATCATGATAAAGCAGGACGCAAGAAGCCCGCCCGGTCAGCTGTGAACATACGCCCCGACGCGGATGTCGGGGACGCTTGTCATCTGCAGAAGAAAGTAGGAGGAGAAAAATGTCAAAAGGTAAGCGATTGTTATGTTCGGCCGGCATGGTGTTGCTGGCCCTGGCCATGCTGTTCGCATGCGCCCGGGTATACTGGGACACCCCACAGCAGAGCGGCTGGTACATCCAGCTTAATGTAGGCGATCCCGGCGCAAAGGGCATCGGCGTGGACTACCACGACGTCACGGGACTGGCCATCGCCGTGTACGGCCCAGGCGAACAACTACTTGACGAGTTCGAGTGGGATGCGGACGACGGCCCGAAGTCCTATCTGGTCAATGTGAATCAGGCGGGTACGCATCTGATCGAGGTCACCCACATCAGCGACGACAACGGGGAGGTAATGGAAGCCGAAGAGTCCGCCGAGTTCGAGATCCAGCCCATGGTGATCAC
>CAZPPB010000149.1:0-9026 GCA_964588355.1 uncultured Spirochaetaceae bacterium
TGGCTTGATGCTCGAACTTCGACTGGGTGAACCAGAGCACGAAGTCGTGGGGATTTTTCTTGTTTGGATCCACGGCGATCCTGGCTCCGGCCTTCAGGTCCTCCCTGACCTGTCCGGTGAGCTTTCCGTAGTCCGAGGCTTTGCTTACGTCGAAGTACAAGTTGCCCCCCGCCTGATAGGTAAAACCCGCCGCTTCGATACGGCGGATCAGATCGATCATATCCTGGACATGCTCGGTAGCCCGGCAGCGAATATCCGGCATGCTTATGTTGAGGGCTTCCAGGTCGCGGAAAAAAGCATCTTTGTAGAACTCGGCTATTTCCCAGACGCTCTTGCGTTGCTCCCGGGCTCCCTTCAGCATCTTGTCCTCTCCCTGGTCTGCATCATCGGTAAGGTGGCCGACATCGGTGATGTTCATGACATGCCTGACCCGATAGCCGAACAGGCGCAGGGTGCGCATCAGAATATCTTCGAAGATGTAGGTGCGCAGATTGCCGATATGAGCGTACTGGTACACCGTGGGCCCGCAGGTGTAGATGCCGACATTATCGTCATCAATGGGTTCGAGTTCCTTTTTTTCTCTGCTCAGCGTGTCGAACAGCCTAAGCGAACGCTGAAGTTGGAGTGGCAAACAAGCCTCCTTTCTCGAGATGAGAACGTTGTAGATTATTTCAAGGTTTGTATATAGACTCTGCCTGTGAGAAACGTAGGGAAAATCCCGAAAAAAATCAACCTGCCCTGCCCCGTTTCCTACAACGAGCCAATGAGCCTGCACACCAGCTTCCGCATCGGTGGACCGGCGGACATGTACACAACACCCCAGAGCTTGGAGCAGGCGGCCCAGGTCTACGGCCTTCTGAACAATCAGGAAATACCTACGTTTATCCTCGGGGCGGGGGCCAACATACTGGTCTCGGATCTGGGAATCCGGGCAGCCGTGATCGACGTGAGCCGGCTGCGGGGATTGAGCCTCTCCCGGGCAGATCGAGGCGCCACTGTAGAAGCCCTGGCCGGCACGGCTATGAGCGATGCCAGCACCCTGGCTTCGCAGCAGGGTCTATCGGGCCTGGAGTTCATCTACTCCATGCCGGGTAGTGTGGGTGGTTCGGTCTGGATGAATGCGCGCTGCTATGGCCGGTCGATCTCAGAGGCGCTTGTGAGTGTGAAGTACGCCGAGCCGTCGGGAGAGATCGTCACGATGAAGGTCGACAAGGACCGCTTCAGCTACAAACGCTCTCCCTTTCAGAGGCACCGGCGCTTGATTCTCAGCGCTACTTTCGCTCTGGAATCCGCAGACGCGCAGGCGATGCGTGAAAGGATGGAATCGATCAAACAGGACCGGGAGCGGAAAGGACACTTCCAGTATCCCTGTGCCGGCAGCATCTTCAAAAATGACCGGGCATTCGGAAATCCTACGGGGAAGCTCATCGACTCCCTCGGACTGAAAGGCAGATGCATCGGGGCGGCCTGTGTCTCGCAGCACCATGGCAATATCATCGTGAATACCGAAGCCGCCAGTGCGGAGGAGGTATTCCGGCTGATCCGTTTGCTCGAAGACGAGGTGTACAGGGCATACGGGTTCCGGCTGGAGCGGGAGATCCTGCTGGTCGGACAGTGGCAGGAGGAGGCAACATGACAGGATTCTTGGACAATATGCGGGACTATCTGCAGGATCTCAAGGATCATGAGCTGAAGAAGGTCATCGCGGATATCCCCATCAACGAGCTGATCGAAATTTGGGATGACCTGGACGAGGAGCAGGCGCTCAAGCTCTTCCGTATCCTGGATCTGGAACACAAGGTCGATCTGATGGATACCCTTCCCATCTCGAAACAGGAGCTGCTGATCCGTTCCCTCACCGGGGAGCATGCCAAAGCTCTGCTTGCAGAGATGGACCCCGACGACCTTACCGACTTCATCCAGTCGGTCTCTCCGGAGGTGCGGGAATCTGTCTGGAACGCCCTGGAGGAGGAAGCCAAGCAAGAGATGCTGCTGCTGCTCAAGTACGACTACGACGACGCCGCGGGATTGATGACCACCCGCTATCTGGCGATTCGGCCCAATCTCAAGGTCTCCCAGGCCCTGACCTGGGTACGCAAGAACATGCAGAACGTGGAAACCGTCTACTACATCTACGTGCTGGATCCGCTCAAACGCCTGATCGGGGTGGTCTCTCTGCGGGACCTGATGGCCGCAGAGGATGCGGATCTGGTCCAGAATGTAATGGTAAAAGAGATGATCACCGTGTTCCAGGACACCGACCAGGAGGAGGTGGCCAAGATCCTGGAAACCTACGATCTCCTGGCGCTGCCTGTCGTGGATCACTACCACCGGCTGCTGGGTATCGTCACCTTCGACGATGTCATCGATGTCATCCGGGAAGAGCAGACCGAAGACATCTACAAGATGAGCGCCGTGTCGGCCAGCCGGGCGACCTATCTGGAGAGCTCCGTTTTCGCCCTGATGCGCAGGCGCATTCCCTGGCTGATCATCCTGCTGCTGGCCGCCACCATCACCACCAACGTCATCGCCGGCTACCGCCACGTTCTGGAAGCGGCGGTGGTCCTGGCATTTTTTATCCCGATCGTCACCGGCACGGGGGGCAACTCCGGCACCCAGTCGGCCACGCTGATGATCCGCGGCCTGGCCACCGGGGAGCTGCGTTTCCAGGACATCTGGCGGATCATCGGCAAGGAGGTCCTGGTCGGATTGATGATCGGGGTGTGCCTGGGTATCCTCACCGTCCTCCGGGCCATGCTTCTGCCCCCGGAGGTGTCTCTCAATGAAGCCCTGGCCGTCGGCACGGCCATGTTCTTCGTGGTTATCGTTGCCACCCTGGTAGGCGCGCTGGCACCGCTGGCCATCGCCCGCCTGGGTCTGGACCCGACCGTGATGGCCGGTCCCCTGATGGCCACCCTGATCGACGTGTCGGGTCTGACCATCTACTTCGAAACGGCCAAACTCCTCCTGAAGGTGATGTAGGGTGATCCTGATTGTCGGTCACAATCCGGACTGGAAGAAGATCTACAGGGTCTCGAGGATGGAGGTGGGCGGGGTCAATCGCCTGGATGCTGCAGAGTTCTTCCCGGCCGGGAAAGGAGCCAACACAGCCCGGGTCCTGCTCGGATTGGGAGAGAAGGTGCTGCTGCTGAGCTACTTCGGGGGCAGCAACGGGGAGCGGTTCCGCGGGGCCATCGCGGAAGAAGGCATTCCCCACCGCTATGTGCGCACGCTGGGGGAAACCCGAACCTGCACGACGGTCCTGGAAGCGGACGAGCGCACCACCGAGCTCATCGAACCGGCCGCGCCCCTCGAAGCCGCGGAGGCCGAGCGCTTCGAGGGACTGTTCACGCAGGTTTTGCCCGAGGCCGAGCTGCTGATCGTCGCCGGCACCTCCCTGCCCGGCTCCCCGGAGGATTGCTACCGCAGCTACATCGAATTATCAAAAAACCGGGGGGTTCCCACGATCCTGGACTCCTACAGATCCCACGGCCGGGCCGCATTGGATGCCCACCCTGAGGTCCTGAAAATAAACCTCTTCGAGCTGGAGAGCCTGACCGGAAGGACGCTGACGGATCCGCGGAAACGAAAATCCGCCCTCAGGGAGGTCCGCGATGCCTATGCCCTGCAGTGGATCATCATCACCAGGGGCGCCGACGGTGTAGAAGGATTCGACGGGCACAGCTACCTCCGCGCGGGCGCGCCCAAGATCCAGGTTCGCAATCCGATCGGAAGCGGCGATGCGGTAACAGCCGGCATCGCCCACGCCCTGCTGCGCGGCCAGAGCCTGGAACAGGCCCTGCGCCGGGGCACGGCTCTGGGCACGGCCAACTGTCTGAACCTCTACCCGGGACGCGTCGACCCCTCTGCCTACCGGGAGATGCTGGATCGGGTCGATTTACAGGCGTTCTGAGCACCCGCTGGATTCATCGCTGACCGGATCGAGCCGGTGATTGGGGGCGGGCCTCCGCCTCCCAACCAACCCTCAGGGCGAACATCTGCAGCCAATCCTTCCCCAGCCGGGCCTCTTCGGCAGCGAAGGACGGCAGAACGTCTTTGGTCTCCAAGCGGATGTAGGTTCGTTTTCCATCCCCGACCGCCTCGAGAGATCCGGCCAGGTAGACCCCGGATACCCGGCTGTGCCGGTAGCCCGCCTTCAGCCTCGCCTGTCCCCAAAAGGGCTCCCAGCCGACTTCCAGCCAGGCATCTTGAACCCATTCCCGGTCCTCGCGCCACTGCTCCTCCACCCCGGCGGACAATGTCCACAGGCACCAGTCCAGAACCGACAAGGCCTCCAGGCAGCGGCGGCAGTGCCCCTGACCAGCCGATGACCACTCCCGCTCCAGCTCGGCATCCGCCCGGATGGTCCAGGACCAACCGCAGGCGTTCTGGAGATTTATCTGGATCCCGGCGTCGAGTCGGTCACGACTGTCGCGAAATGCCCCCGGGAAGGGCGAGAGGGGGGAGAGCTCCCTGCGCCAGGCGGCGGATATATGCAGAGCTCCCAAATCCCCCTTGGCCCGCGCTGCCACTATCCACTCCAGATCTCCCTTATCCCCCTCCGGCGTGAAGTATCCGAGCGAACATGAGCCTATCAGCAGATCCAGATCGACAGGGACAGCCGACAGGCCTACATTCAGGGTGGTTAATGTTCCCGGGGCTACCCACTGGCCCCCGGATCCCGCGGCGGCCAGAGAGAAACGCACGGGGTCGAGCTCCCAGACCAGAGATCCGGCTACGTGACCGACGAGGCCGCCCGGGAAGGGGGTTTGTTCGGCATACCAGGGCTGATCATCCTCCAGCCGGTCCGGGGGAGTGGAAAGCAATCCTACCAGGGTACAGGCGATCCTCCTGCCCAAGGGGACCGCGATCACGCTTCCGACCTGAGCGCCGATCTGCTTCTTGTATATTCCCAACAGACTCCAGTGCCCCGGGATGATCTGCAGCTGCAGACCTCTTCGACTGGCCACATCCAAACCGATGTCCAGGGAAAGACCGGCGGCATCCGAGCACACCTGAGTTCCCGGTCCGTGGGCCAGGGGGTTGTACAGCTGGGCAAGGATTCCCCGGAGGGATACCGGACCGGCGGTGACCAGAGGACCCGAGAATCCCACAGCCCACCGCCCGGGCGCAAACAGCGCATCGGTGCCTTCCGTTTTGGAGAACTCCCGGTTTTCCACGTACATCAAACGGCGAAAGCCGTAGGGTCCTGCGGAAAAATCGATCAGGAGGCGGGATTTCATGATCGCCAGATCCTCCAGCTCGGTGCGCAGGGTTGCCTCCGGACCGTCGCAGCTTCCCGGATGCGCTGCCAGAATGAGCACAAGGAGAAGCAACAGAGGAATGCGCAGGCTCACGGAGGTTTGCTCGCTCACATTCCAATAACTGCAATCGTCGTGCCAGAGAATTCCCCGCGTTTGATCGAGGGATGGAGTTATGATTTACAAATATTTACATTCAAAACGGCTCAAAGCACCGGGACACAAACCGTCGAGAAGATTGACAGACCCGGATGCGACCATTATAGTGCAGCCGAAAACCCACGGAGGAAATTACACATGGACATCCTGACGCTTAACTGCGGAAGCTCATCTCTCAAATATCAGCTGTACGATTGGGACAACCGGCAGGTCCTGGCCAGGGGGATCGTGGAGCGGGTCACCGTGGGCGGTTCCTTTATCGAGCACTACGCCCGGGGAAAGGGAACCGTCAAAAGGGAGAAGGACTGCCCGAACCACAAGATCGCCCTGGAACTGATCCTGGAGATGCTGACCGATGCCGAAGTCGGGGCGATCCCGGACCTCAAGGAGATCAGGGCCGTGGGGCATCGGGTCGTGCACGGCGGGGAGAAGTTCGCCCAGTCGGTGATCATCGACGAGGAAGCTCTGGATACCTTCAAGGCGCTGGCCGATCTGGCGCCCCTGCACAACCCGCCCAACATCACCGGCGTGGAGGCGGCCAGGGAGGAACTTCCCGATGTGCCCCATTGCGCCGTCATGGACACCGCCTGGCACCAAACCATGCCCGATCATGCCTACATCTACGCCCTGCCCTACGGCTGGTACGAGAAATACGGCGTGCGGCGCTACGGTTTTCACGGGACCTCCTTTCTCTACGTGGCCAAACGGGCGGCGGTACTGCTGGGCAAGGACCCTTTCGACTGCAACCTCATCCTCCTGCATATCGGCAACGGGGCCAGCGCCAATGCCGTGCGGAAGGGCATCTCCGTGGACACCTCCATGGGTTTGACGCCGCTGGAAGGTCTGGTGATGGGAACCCGGGCAGGGGACCACGACCCGGCGATCGGCTTCTACATCATAAACAAGGAAGGCTTGGCGCCTAGAGAGGTCGAGCAGATGCTCAACAAGAAGAGTGGGATCCTGGGCATCACCGAAAAATACACGGACCGCCGGGATGTGGAAATCGCGGCCGGCAAGGGGGACAAACGGGCCGAGCTGGCGATCGAGATCGAATCCTACCGCCTGAAAAAGTATATCGGCTCCTACTTCGCCGCCCTTGGACGGGTGGATGCCCTGGTGTTCACCGCGGGAGTGGGAGAGCGGGGATCGATCATCCGGGAAAAGGCCGTGGAAGGCCTGGGAGAGCTGGGTATAAAACTGGATCCGCGGAAGAACCAGCTGTCCCGAACGCGCAACGCAGAAACCCTGATCTCCACCCCTGACTCGCCGGTGAAGATCTTCGTGATTCCAACGGATGAAGAGCTGGTAATGACCGAGGATACCTACGCGCTTCTGCAGGGAACCTACAAAGTCCACACTGAGTTCACCTACGGCTTTCAGCAGCGGGAGTACCGCAACAAGGAGCGGGCTCAGGCTCTGAGCGGGGAGTTGAAGAAGAAACCGGAGCTTGCCGGCATCCTTGCCGCTGCTCCTTCATAAGAGACAGGAAAAGGGCGGCGCCTGCGACCTGTCCGGCGGCGGTATCAGAAGCTGTATCGCATCCCGGCTTTTACAACGGCGCCGGTCAGGGAGATATCCCGGCGGAATATCACCAGCCCCCTCCCCCTCCGCTGTCATAAAAGACGTCCTCTTCGATCTCCTCCCCGCCGTCTTCCCAACCGCTGCCTTCGTCGAATCGAACGAGCAGCGTCTCGTCGTGGTAGGCGGTAAGTGCGGGACCAAAGCAGGAGTTCCCAGCGCACCGGCCCCTGTGCCGAGCTGCCCAGACCGAACAGCACGGTCTGACCCGTGGCGGTGAAGCCCGATTCCCACTCGAACGGAACTCGTGCCGTTCCAACCGGCTGAAGGATTCGACCAGCACCCGCGACAGCTCTTCGAGCCGGCGATTGATCGTGTCCCCGGCTGATTGGGCCGACAGGGAGCCTTGAGCCGTTACGAACATCAGCACAGCGGCCAAGAGGATGCGATGCATTCGCGGCATATCTTTACCACCTCGGGAATCACGGTTGGGAGTGAAGCCATCGTATCCGCTTGCCCGAGGACCGGTCAAGGTTTTCTTGCCAAGCGCGGTTCTTACAGGACTTTGGCGAGGGCTGCGGCGATCCGGCAGGCCAAGCGCAGGTTGTTGAGCAGCAGCTCGATGTTGGCTTGGAGGGAACTGCCGCCGGACAGCTCGAGCACCCTGGACAGGAGAAAAGGGGTGACCTGCTTGCCCGTCACGCCGGCCTGATCCAGCTCGGCCAGGGCGGCGTCTATATACTTCTCCATGGTCGCCTGGGCAATCTCGTGCTCCTTGGGGATCGGATTGGCCACCAGCAGACCCTGCTCCAGGCCCAGGGAGCGCTGGGTCCGGTATACCCCTGCGATCTGCTCGGGGCTGTCTACGACCAGGTCGAGGGCAAGGGAGCTCTCAGCGCTGTAGAAAGCGGGAAAGAGGGATGTTTTGTACCCCAGAACCGGCACGCCCCGGGTCTCGAGGAACTCGAGGATCTTGGGAAGGTCGAGGATGGCCTTGGCCCCGGCGGACACCACGATTACCGGCGTACGGGACAGTTCGAGCAGATCCGCCGAGATGTCGAAGCTCTGCTCGGCACCCCTGTGCACGCCGCCTATCCCGCCGGTGGCAAATACCGGGATTCCAGCCATGTGGGCGGCCATCATGGTGCCGCAAACCGTGGTCGCCCCGACTCGTCCGGTAGCCAGGGTGTAGGCGAAATCCTTTCGGGACACCTTGAGCACCTCCTGCTCGGTTCCCAAGATCTCGATCTGCTCGGGGGTGAGACCGATCACGACCCTGCCCTCGAGGATTCCCACGGTGGCGGGCACGACCTCCAGTTTGCGGACCTCCTCCTCGGCCCGCAGGGCGATCTCAACGTTCCGGGGACGGGGAAGCCCGTGGGCAATGATGGTGGACTCCAGGGCGACGACCGGCCGGCGCGCACGGATCGCTTCGGCCACATCGGCGCGCACGCTCAAGTACTGCCTCACAGGGTTCCCTCCTCTATACTCCTCTCAACGCTCTGCACGGCCCGCCGCAGGGCATTCGCTGCGTCGGTGTCCCTGTCCAGGGCTTCCAGATAAGCGCTTATCAGAGTATCTCCGGCTCCGGTGGTGTCGGCCGCTTCAATGATTCGGCCCGGCTGGATGTCTATGGGCCTGCGGTCGCCGGCGCCGCGGTTGCCGGGACCACCGCCGTCACCCACCCGGCGCACCGATTCCCGCTGATGCAGGCGCACGCCCCGCCGGCCCCGCGTAACCAGAAGCTGTTCGATATTCCTCCGCTCCAGGAAATCCTGCACCCACCGGTCGGATCGGGAAGGACGGCCAGCCGCGGCGCCTCGGCTCGAGGCGGAGCTTCGGCCGGAGGCGGAGTCACCACCCCCCGAGGAATTTCGGCCTTTGGTCGAATCGACGCTTCCTGAGGCGAACCATTCTCCCAAAGCGCGAGCTTCCCTCTCATTGCCGGACAGCAGGTAGAGGTTCTTGAGGTTCTTGGCATGGCGCAGCAGCTTCTCCACGGACACGCTTTCGAATACTACCCGGGTTCTCGTTCCTGCATGGCGGATCAGGCTGCGAACCAGCTCCGGGGCAAGGTTCGCCTCCAGT
>CAZPPB010000150.1:0-8930 GCA_964588355.1 uncultured Spirochaetaceae bacterium
GTGTGTGCGGCTGGCGGGGCGAGTGGGTTTGCTCTAAATGCTGGCGGGCCGCCCGGAAGGGCGGCCCTTTCTGGTCAGAACTCAATGCGCATTCCCGTGCGCAGGGGGGTGAAGCGATCACCGAAAACTCTGGACAGCTCGGCCTGGGCGTGAAAGCCCGTGCAGTGACCCGCCAGTACGGAACCTATCTCCAGCTGTTCGAGGGCCGCGACCGTTTTGCTGATACGCTCGGCCGAGGCTTCTACCAGATGAAAACCGCCGATCAACGCCTCGATGGCTTGCTGTTCCGTCATCTTCTTGCATTGCCGGCAGATGTTGACCACCCCGGCGTGACTGCAGCCGGTGAGGATCACCGTCCCCTTTCCCCCAATCCGGGCGAACAGCGCCAGGTCGTCGGGCATCGTGTCCTCGACGATGTTTCCCTCCACTATAGTCATTAGGGCTATACCGACCTCCTCGAAATCGGTCTTCCTCTCTATCTCTCCGCTTGTGGAAAGTCCCGGCAGAAGCTGAAGAGGTTGGCGGCATTCGAAAAGTCTGCCCCCGGCCGCGGCGATCTTCGCACGGGCATCGCCCTGCATCACCCCCACGTGCCTGAGGAAAGGTTCATCCACGAAGTTAAGACGAAAAAGTTCAGGATGGATGACCACGGGCACATCACTTTTCTGCATCCGGTTGAGGATTCGCACCAGCCCTTGAGTATGGTCGTAGTGACAGTGGGTTATCACGATTGTGTCGATCGACTCGGGCTGAATTCCCAGAAGCCTCATATTCTCCAGGAGCGCCTTTGGGTTCTGGGCTACATCGACGAGGACATTCCTCGTTACCTCCCCGCATCTGGCTTCCAGAAAAAGTGATATTCCATGTTGGCCCAAGAGAGGACTCTCGTAGAGCACGGAGTCTTCGGCTACAACTGTAACCTGCAGGCTGTCCAGTTCTCCCTGTTTGTTCATCTCCAGCATACCTCTGCAGCAAGATTCGCTTTCTGGTGCCTTTATACGGTGCACCCGGGGGAAAGTCAAGGAGAGTTTAGCCGATGGAATGGCTATTCGACGGTGAAGCGTTTGATCTTCTTGGTGCTGCTCGTTTCCATGGGTTTGTCGAGAACGCGGAAGCGGCTGATCCTCTGGTAGGGCAGAAGCCTGCCGTTGACCTCGTCGATGACCCGCTGCAGGCTGGCCTTTACCTCCTCGGAGTCGAAGCCCTGCCAGGCCGCGGGCTCGCTCGGGCTGTAGTGTTCAGCACGGGGATAGATTACAGCCTCTATCGCTTCGACTTTCAGGCGCTCGTCCTCGAGGTACCCCCGCACCAGGATCTGCTCGATCTCACTGTACAGCTGGAAGTGGTCTTCGATCTCCTCGGGGTACACGTTCTTGCCCCCCGCGGTCACAATCAGCGACTTCTTGCGTCCGGTCAGGTACAGATAGTCGTCCCGGTCCAGATAGCCGACATCTCCGGTCAGGAAGAAACCCTCATCTGTGAATGCCTCCCGGGTAGCGGTCGGGTTGTTGTAGTAGCCCTGCATGATCATCGGCCCTTTCAGGACGATTTCACCCCGGCCCTGCTCGTCCGGATCCACGATCCTGGCCTCGACCCGGGGAATCAGCTTGCCGACGGAGGTCACCTTGTAGCGATCAGTCGGGTTGAGGGTAACGATGGGAGAGGTTTCGGTGAGTCCGTATCCCTGAACGAAGTCGATCCCGAGCTGGTTGTACTGGCGAAAGGTGGAAGCCGGCAGCGGCCCGCCGCCGGAGATGCAGATGCGGATATGTTCCAGAGACAGCTTCTCCAGTAGGAAGCCGAACATCCGCTTACCCGGGTTCACGCGGATGAGCTTTTTGACCGCTCCGGAGAGGGTCATCAGCGCATGGATCAGGAGGTACACGGGGGCTCCCTTCTCCCTCAGCCCGCTGTTCAGGCCGGCCAGCAGGCGGTTGAACAGCATCGGCACGCCCAGGAACATGGTGACCCGGCCGCGTTTCAGATCCGCCAGGATCTGTTTGCTCACCATCCTCTTGCCGAACACGATCTGCGCTCCCACGGAGACAGCCTCGAGGAACACGGCGGTCATGGTGTAGGAGTGGTGGATCGGCAGGAGGGCGTAGAAGACATCTTCGTGGAAGATCGACAGGTTGGCCTGGGCCAGATAGGTGTCGCTGACCAGGTTCCGGTGGGTGAGCATCACCCCCTTTGGCTCCCCCGTGGTTCCGGAGGTGAACATGATCGCCGCCAGCTCCGCATCTCCGACCTTCTCCCGGGGCAGCGGTTCCGTCTCGGGCAGTTCCATGATGTAGTTCGGTTTCGAAGGGCTCAAGGAGATTTTCTCCGTGAGCGTCGAAGTCGAGGTTTCGAAACTGTCGTATTTCTCCTCGTCCACGAACAGCACCTCTGCCCCGGAGAAATCGATCAATCCCTCCAGTTCTTCGACCTTCCACTGATAGTCCAGCGGCACGACCACGGCTCCGGCGAACAGGACGGCCAGGTAAGCCACGGCCCATTCGGGGGAGTTCTTACCGGTCAGGGCGACCCGATCCCCCCTGCCGACTCCCCTGGACTGCAGATGAGCAGCTGTCTGCATGATCCGTTCCAGAGCCTGCCTGTAGGTGAGCGTCAGGTCGGCAGGCTCATAGGCGGTAAAGGCCCTCCTGTCAGCGAAGCGGCTGCAGGTGATCTGGAACATCTCCGGGATCGTCGGCCACTGCCCCTGAAAACTCTTTCCCCGAAACTCTTCTAAAAAAGCCCATGGTGCATTTTTGGACATACCTGTATTGTGAATCTCTTCCCGGCTTGGGTCAACAAAATATTACTATCGCGGGGATGAAACCCTGAAATTCCATATAATGAGAATGTGGCAGTCAGGGAGCTTTTTGACGCCCTTGTTTGGATTTGACATCCTTGTCGATCCGGAATATAATTCGCTATTGCACAAAATGAAACGGCGTTGCGTAATTAGCGATGACTACTATAAAGGTCGTCATCGCGGCGATTGGGTTGTTACGTGTGAACGAGACGGAGTGAAGCAATGCGGCTAAGGATGTTGAGCGAAGAGCAGACCGGGAAGATCTACCGGGGGGCTCTCCGGATTCTTCGGGAGATCGGTATGGACGTTCGAGATCCGGATACCCGCCAGCAGCTGCTGCAGGCGGGCTGCCGGGAGGGGGAAGATGAATACCTCCTCTTTCCCGACGAGCTGGTGGAACGCAGTCTGTCTACGATTGACGAGCGCTTCACACTGTGGAATCGAAACGGTGAACCGGTCGTGGACACCCGGGATGCGATTCCCCGCTTTGCTCCGGGGCTGAACTGCATCACCATCTACGATCACCGGACCGACACCCATAGAGAGTGCCTGCTCAAAGATGTGAGGGAAGCGGCCCGCCTCTGCGAGCGGCTGGAAAACCTCGACATGTCCAGCGGTTTGGGAAACCCGAGTGACGTCGAGCCCTCCAAGCAGGCTCTGGAAACCGTGAAGGCGATCGTGGACGAATCGGTGAAACCTCTGCCGTTCATCGCCCATGACGAGGTGGAGGACGAAGAAATCTGGGACTACCTGGCCGAGGTTGCTGGAGGTTGGGATGCCCTGGCGGAGAAGCCGTTCGCCCTGGACCTGACCGGACCGTACTCTCCCCTAGAGCTGGGCCAGGAGGCCTGCCGGCGTCTTCGTCACGCCGCCCGCCGCCGGCTTCCGGTGGTCTGCTATCCGGCCATGATTCCCGGCACCACCGGTCCTGTGACCCTGGATGGGGCGATCGCCCAATCTTCCGCGGAAATCCTGGGCGGTCTGGTGGTGCATCAGCTCGAAGCGCCGGGGGCACCGGTGATCACCGCCTCGGCCATCCTGCCGATGGACATGCGCAGCGGCGGAATCGCCTACGGCTCTCCGGAGTACATGATGGTCGGAATAGGGGCGGTGGACCTCTTCGATGACCTTGGTGTGCCGACCTGGATCGGAGCCGGCTGTTCGGATGCTCACATCGTGGATGCTCAGGCCGCGGCGGAGGCCGGGATGAGTCTGTACATAGCCTCCCTGGCCGGAACCGCCTTCATCCACAACTTGGGCTTTCTCTCCGCGGGCAAGAACGGATCCCTCGAGATGCTGGTTCTGGCCGACGAGCTGGCCGGTGGGGTCAGGCGAATGGCTGGAGGCATCGAGGTGAGCGAGGAGTCCATGGGCCTGGAGGTGACCCGGCGGGCCGCCAAAGACCATTCCTTCATCATGGACGAACATACAATCCAGCACATGAGCCGGGCCATGTGGGAACCCAAGCTGTTTCGGCGCACGTCCCTCGAGGGGTGGGCCGGAAGCGGATCCGCGCCGCTTCAGAAGCGGATCCGGGAGAAACTCGAGGAACTGCTGGAGAAGTAACTCGCCGGGGCTGTAAGAGCAGGCGAGGGGGGACAAAAGCGAGAGAGGAGTACAGGAGCGATGCTGATCGTCGGAGAGCGTATCAACACATTCAAGAAGAGCGTCATGCGGGCCTACGAGCAGAAGGATACCGAGTTTATCCGGCAGGAGGCCCTGCGCCAGGCTGAAGCCGGAGCCCATGTGATCGATGTAAACGCCGGTTCGGACATCGATGTGGAACCCGACAATATGAAGTGGGCCGTGGAGATCATCCAGGAGGCCCTGGATTTGCCCCTCTGCATCGACAGCCCCAACCCTGACACAATCAAGGCCGGCTTCGAGGCCTGCAAGGACAAGCAGGCGGCCTGGGCCAACTCGATAACCCTGGAAAAGGAGCGGGTCGACAATATTCTGCCCCTGGTCAAGGAGCACCAGTGCCCGGTTGTTGCCCTCTGCCGTGATGAGTCGGGGGTGGCCCAGTCGGCTGAGGAGAGGGTCGAAGTGGGCAAGAAGATCGTGGATGCGATCGATCGCTACGGCATCGACCTGGATAAGCTCTACCTCGACCCCATGATCGAGCCCCTGAGCGTGCGCGGCGACGGGGGGATGATGTCCGTCCACACCCTGTTGGGGCTGAAAGTAGCGCTGCCGGAAATCAGGACGATCATCTCCTTGAGCGGCATATCCTTTGGCCTGCCCGAGCGCAAGCTCCTGCACCGCAGCTTCATGCCCATGCTGATGTACGCGGGCCTGGATGCCGTGTTTCTCGATCCCCTGGACACCCTGTTGATGCAGAGCGTGGTCGCTTCCCAGGCGCTGCTCGATCAGGATGAGTTCTGCATGAATTACATCACGGCGAGCCGGGAGGGGAGACTGAGCTCGTGACCGTCTGTAGGTGTCCGCGCCGTGGAAGCAGAGCCTGCGCCGAGATCGGGGAGATGAACGTATGAAGGCTGTGACAATCTCCGGCCTGCACAAGAAGAAGCAGCGGGGTGAGAAAATCACCGTGCTCACCGTCTACGACTATCCTTTTGCTCATCTGGCCGAGGAGGCGGGAATCGACTGTCTGCTGGTAAGTGATGTTCTGGGGCAGGTCGGTCTGGGCTTCGAGTCTACAGTGCCCGTCACACTGGAGCAGATGGTGCACCACAGCAAGGCGGTGCTTCGGGGCAGTTCCCGGGCTCTGGTGCTTGCCAAGATGCCCTTCCTCTCCGGGGCCGGAGATTTTCACAGGGCCCTGGAGTCCGCCGAAAGGCTGGTCAAAGAGGCCGGCGTCCGGGGTCTGGAGGTCGAGGGGGGGCCGGAGATCCTGCCGGTTGTCGCCGGACTAGTTCGAGCCGGCATTCCCGTCATGCCCCACATCGGCGCCACGGTGCAGACCTACCTGCGTTCCGGAGTCTTTAGAACCCAGGCATCGAAAGGCGCCGAGGCCAAGGCTCTGATCGACCTGGCCCTGGAGCTCGAGGAGGCGGGTGCGTTCGCCATCATGCTGGAGTGCGTTCCCGCCGAGGTAGCGCAGGCGATGAGCCGACGGTTGAAAATTCCGGTGATCGGGATCGGGTCCGGTCCAGACTGCGACGGCCAGATACTGGTTGCTCAGGATCTGCTCGGCCTGTTCGACCGCTTCCTGCCCAAGTTTGTGAAGGTGTACCGGCAGTTGGGGCAGGAGGTAGTGGCGGCGTTTCGTGAGTTCCGGGAAGAGGTGGGCAGCGGGACCTTTCCCGCTTTCGAACACAGCACCCGCATGGAAGCACAGCAGCTGGCGGACATGAAACGGCTGCTGGAGTCGTAGAGATACAATGGCAATCTCCGTGAATCCGGCGGTCGCCGCCATTCCCTATGGGGACCGAAAGCGAATCAAGGAGCTGTGCGCAGGCCGGGAGGATCTGATCGACCTCATGTCCGGCAACCCCTATCAGCAGATGCCGGAGTGGATCCGCCGGCGGACCAAGGTGTTGTTCGATTCCGCACCGATGCGCTACACCCACTACTGGGGGATGCCGGAGCTGAGGCAAAGGCTGTCTGAAAAACTCCGGGCCGAATGCGATATCAGTGCCGATCCGGACAGCGAGCTCCTGGTGACCCACGGGGTGCAGGAGGCTCTGTACGTGGTGATGCGCACCCTGCTGCGTCCCGGGGAGGAGGTGCTGATCCCCTCACCCCACTACGCCAACTACCTGCTGAATACCGTGGCCTGCGGGGCGGAGCCTGTGTTAGTGCCTTTGAGGCAGACCAATGGATTCTTGCCGGATATCGGTGAATTGGAGGCGGCTATCAGCCAGAAGACCAGGCTTCTCATCTTTTCCAACCCCAACAATCCCCTGGGCGTCACCTGGCCGGACGGTACGCTCGCGGATCTGGCCGCTCTTGCCCGCAAGCACGATCTGCTGGTCGTGGTGGATGAGATCTATCGGGATTTCGCGACTCCCCGCCCGCCCCTGAGCATAGCCTCCCTGCCGGAGATGCGGGATCGGACCTTCACGCTTCAGGGTTTTTCCAAGAGCTACTTCATGATGGGCATGCGGATCGGCTATTTGACCGGCCCGGAGGAGGTGATGCTGCACATCAAGCAGCTGCACTACCTGGTCACGCTCTGCCCTTCCCGCATCGCCCAGTACGCGGCCCTGGCCGCTCTGGACTGTCCCGGCAAATACCTGGAACCGATGTACGAGGAGTATCGCGAGAAGCTGCGCATTCTCTATCAGGGGCTTTCCAGCATGCCGGGGGTGCAATGCGTCGAACCGAACGGTTCTTTCTACGCGTTCCCGGATATTTCCTGCTTCGGATTGAGCTCGATGGATCTGGCCACGAAGCTGATCGAAGAGGCGGGGGTCATAACCCTCCCCGGAACCGAGTTCGGGCCGGCGGGGGAAGGGCACCTGCGTCTGTCCGTGGTCTCGGATCGGGATCGTGTGGAGAAGGGGGTGGAGCGTCTGCTGTGTTTCGCCGAGGAGAGGAGCAACCGTCGTGGGCCGAAGACAGGAAGGCGGTAGGACGGGGGGAGGGAAAACGGTGAGCAGTCGCAACGAGTTCCTCAAAATGGCTTTCCAGAAACTCGAGACCCTGCGCTCGATCCGCAGGGATATCCATCAGCACCCCGAACTGGGGATGCAGGAGACCCGAACCGCGGCTTTGATTGCCGAGCATCTCGGCAAACTCGGGATCGAGGTGCAAACCGGTGTCGCCGGTACCGGGGTCATAGGCCTCCTGCGCGGCAGCGGGAGGGGAAGGACCGTAGCGCTTCGTGCCGACATCGACGCACTGCCCATGCAGGAGCTGAAAAGTTCCTCCTACGCTTCCGAGGTTCCGGGGGTGGCTCATTCCTGTGGCCATGATGCCCATACCGCGATCCAGCTGGGGGCGGCCATGCTCCTGAGTGAGAGTCAAGAAGCGCTTGCGGGCAACGTCAAGTTCATCTTTCAGCCGAGCGAAGACACCCTGCCCGGTGGCGCACTGCTCATGATCGAGGCCGGCGTGCTGGATCAGCCCAGGGTCGATGCCATTTTTTCCCTGCACCTCTATCCCCACTTCGAGCAGGGAACCGTGGCGGTCAAGAGCGGAGCGGCCAGCGCCTCGTCGGTCAGTTTCACCCTGACGATCCGCGGAACCGGAGGCCACGTAGGCATGCCCCACAAGGCGCTCAACCCGCTGCTCCTGGCGGCACTTGTCATGACCAACACCCAGAGCCTGCTGCCGAAGAAGCTCGCCCCGGGGGAACCGCTGATCTTCGAGTTTGCCTCGATCCACGGCGGCACGGTGGGCAACATCGTACCTCCCGAGGTCGTTCTCGAGGGCAGCATCCGGGTTTCCTCTCCCGAACAGCTGGAGCGGATGATTCAGAGCTTCGAAACCCTGATTCGCGGGGTTGTGGAAGCGGCGGGCGGGAGCTATACCCTTGATACGCAGAAGGGATATCCCACGATCATGAATGATCCGCAGCTCGTTTCTCTGTTAATGAGGGCGGCGAAGAAGGTAGTAGGGGCGCAGCAGGTGATCGAATACGACAGGATCATGACCGGCGGGGATGACGCCGCCTATTTCCAGCAGCGGGTCCCCGGGGTGTACTGGTGGCTAGGCATCGCCAATGCTGAGAAAGGTTTCAACCAACCGCTGCACAGCCCCCACTTCGATTTCAGCGAGGAAGTGCTGGCTGTTGGAGCGGCGGTCCAGGGGCAGACGGTCATGGACTTCCTAGAAACGAAATAAAGGAGGTTTGACGAAGGGGCAGATGGCAGCGAAGCTGTGCGATGCACTCACAGCAATACGGTCAGGATTGACAGGTTGGAGATGCATATTTATACTGATTGATCTGTGAGGCATCGAGGTTTGCAGCAACGGACGTAAATGAGTGAAGAAATAAAAGCCAGAATCTCGCCTTTCCACTGGCTGAGGCAAAGGGTATTTCTCTTCCGTCACCCCTGGATCGACATTGTCGAGTACGTAGCTCTGATCGCCCTGATCATCTGGTTGATGTCGATGAGCACGGCACGGCTCGGCTACTACTGGCAGTGGTTCCGGGTTCCCAAATATCTGTTTCAGATCAAAGACGGGCGATTGATAGTGGGCAAGTTGATCCAGGGTTTGT
>CAZPPB010000151.1:0-8915 GCA_964588355.1 uncultured Spirochaetaceae bacterium
GGGGCTGTATTCGATCCAATCAGCCATGCTTTTCACTGCGGATTGGGTGGGACTGTTCGCCGCAGTTGTGATCGTGATGCTGCCCACGGTGCTGCTGTACGTTATCCTGTCTGAAAAGGTCATGGCCGGGATCACCCTGGGCGCGGTGAAGGGGTGAGAGCTGCCATCGGCGCGCTCTAACGACAGGGGCGAACAGCAATCGACAACTCTTTAACGAGGAGGAAAGGGATGGACGAGAAGGAAAAACAGCAACTGCTCAAAGACGCGGTGGATCATATCATCCCCCACTTTGCCAGCTGGGAGCTGTTGGAGAAACAACCCAAGATCTTCATGCGCGGGGAGGGCTGCTACCTCTACGACATCGACGGCAAACGCTACCTGGACACCTTCGCCTCCCTGCTGACCACCATCTGCGGTCATCATCAGCCGGTGGTGGACCAGGCGATCCGGGATCAGCTGGAAAAACTCGAGTTCTTTCCAAACTACGTGGATACGTTCACCGTGCCCCTGATCGAGCTGGCTCGCAAGCTCGACACGGTAATGCCCGGAGACCTGGGAGTGTGCTTCTTCGTGAACAGCGGCTCCGAGGCGAATGAGACGGCACTGAAGATGGCCCGTCAGTTCCACCTGGAAAACGGCGAGTCCCAGCGCTGCAAAGTGCTGTTCCGCCGCCACTCCTATCACGGCACGACTCTGGGGGGGAGCTCGGCTACCGGACTTCCCTGGTTCCGGGAGTACTTCGAGCCGCTGCTTCCCGGATACGTAGCCAGCTACTCCGCCCGCTGCGCACTCTGCGAGCTGGGGCTAAGGCCCGAGTCCTGCGACCTGGCCTGCCTGAAGATGATGGAGCAGCAGATCCAGTGGGAGGGGGCGGATAAATTTTCCGCCCTGATCATGGATCCGGTCCCGGGTTCCAACATCGGCTTTCCCATCCCGCCCGACGGTTACCTCCAGGAGGTGAGAGCCCTCTGCGACCGGTACGGGATGCTGCTGATCTTCGACGAGATACAGACCGGTTTCGGAAAGACCGGCAGGATGTTCGCCTGCCAGCACTGGAACGTGGTCCCGGATATCATGGCCATCGGCAAGGGCTTCACCGGCGGCTACATACCTCTGGGAGCAACGGTGACCACCCCGCGGATATACAAGGTATTCCAAAAGGCCGGCCACGAGCTGCGCAGCGGTTCGACCTACGGCGGCCACACCCTTGCCTGTGCCGCCACCCTGGCCAACATCCGGGTGATAGAGGATCAGGGCCTGGTCGAAGCGGCCCGGCTCCGGGGTGCGTATCTGCGCAAGAAGCTGGAAAGCCTCAGCAGTCACAGGATCGTCGGAGATGTAAGCGGGATCGGGCTCTTACAGGCCCTGTTCCTGGTGGCGGACAACAAGGAGAAAAACCCCCTGGATCCCAACCTGAAGGTGGGGAGTTTTATCCGGGATTACTGCTACGCCAACGGCATGATCATGCGCAACAATGGAGATATCCTGGTGATGGCACCTGCTCTGATCATAACCGAGGAGCAGATCGACGAGGCCATTGGAATCCTGGAGCAGGCCCTGGCGGCCGCTGTGAAGCACTTCAAGCTGTGAAGGTTAGCGAACGTTTTCGGGTGGACGGCCGCAGAGCTCTGGTCACCGGCGCCGGCCGGGGGCTGGGCAAGGCCTTCGCCCTGGCTCTGGCCGAGGCCGGAGCCGATGTGGCCGCAGTCGACATCGATGGGGAAGCGGCGGAGCAGAGTGCGGAGCAGATCCGGGCCCTGGGTCGAAGAGCCCTGGCTGTTCAGGCTGATCTGAGAGGCAAGGGGGAAGCGCAGCGGATGGTGGCGGAGGTCGTTTCCCGGTGGCAGGGTCTGGATATCGCGGTCAACAACGCGGGCGTTTCCCTGCCGATCAAAGCGGCGCTGGAGATCGACGACCAGGAGTGGGACTGGCTGGTCGATCTGAATATCAAGGGGACCTTCTTCTGCGCCCAGGCGGAAGCCCGGGCCATGAAAGCCGCCGGCTACGGGAAAATCATCAACATCGCCTCGATCTGCGGCTACGTCGTATGGCCGGAGCCCCAGGCCGTCTACAGCGTGTCCAAGGCGGCGGTTGTGCATCTGACACGCTGCCTGGCCGCCGAATGGATCCAGCACGGCATCCGGGTCAACAGCATCAGTCCCGGCGTCACCCGGACCCCGGAGCTGTTCGAAGAGGTGATCCCCGTGTTTCTGCAAACGGCCCCGATCGACCGGATTGCCGGCGTGGAGGATCTGCAGGGGGCTGTGCTCTATCTGGCCTCACCGGCATCGGATTTCACGGTCGGAGCCGATCTGGTTATCGACGGCGGCTATACCCTGATGTAGCGAATGGCGCAGCGGGCATGGACGATCTCACCTTTTTTGATCTGAACGCCGTTCTCGGCACGCCTGTGTTCGACCCGAGCTCGGGGTTGTACACAGGTTATCGCGACGTACAGGCGCTGCTGACAGACATGGACTATTTCGGGGTGGACTATGCCCTGGTGTCGCACTACCGCTGTGTGCACGGCAATCCCGCCTCGGGGAATGAGCTGCTGCTGCGGGAGTTGTCGCAAAGCGCGCAGGCGGAAACTCAGGCTGCAAGCACCCCCGCGGCCGAACAGCGCCTGTTTCCCTGCTGGGTCCTGCTTCCAGGAAGCACCGGAGAGCTCCCCGCAGGCAGGGCTCTGGCTGAGGTGCTGCGGGTCAACGGCATCCGGGCGGTGCGCATCGATTTCGGCGCCTTCAACCTGCCGGCCTCCTACCACGCCCTGGCGGATCTGTTCGAGGTCCTGGAGCAGGCCGATATCCTCACGATCCTCCGGTACCCGACCCTGGGTGTTGCGGTGCCGGAGAGGGAGGAGCCGTTCATCGAGCTGCTGGAGGCGCTGCTGGGCAATCACCGGAGCCTGAAGGTCGTTACAGGGGGACGCCTGCGCAGCATCTTCCCGCTGCTCGAAAGCCACGACAACCTGTACCTCTCCATGGAGTGGGATCCCCATCCCGATTTCGTGGAGGAGATCTGCCGGAAATTTTCGGCGGACCGGCTGCTGTTCGCCACCCCGTACAGTGAGAATGCCCGGGAGAACTCGGGCATGCCCATGCTCATGATCACCCATGCCGGGGTCTCCCGGGAGCAGCAGCAGAGGATCGCGGGGGGCAACCTGGCGGCCCTGCTCGGTTTGAACGCGGAGCAGCTCCCCCCGATCCCCGATCTGCCCGGGCGCAAGTCTTTCGCTGTCCTGCGCGCCGGAGCTCCCGCGGACTACCGGATCGTGGATATCCACGCCCACGCGGGCAGTTGGAGCTGGGAGTACAAGCCGGGAGCGGATCTGGCTGCGGTGCTCGAGGTCATGGACCGCTGCGGGGTGGAGCGGATGTGCGTCAATGCCACCGAGGGGATCCTGGGGGGCGATCACACCCGGGCCAACGCGGAGCTGGCTGAAGCGCTGGAGCCGTATCGGGGTCGCTTCGCAGGCTTTGCCGTGGTGAATCCCCATTTCAGCGACTGCGGCGCCTACATCGATCACTGTATCAACAACCTCGGTTTCCTGGGGATCAAGATCCATCCCCGGACCCATCGCTGTGCCCTCACCGACGCGAGGTACCGCCCCGTGTGGGAGGCGTCGGAAAAATACGGGGTGCCGGTCCTCTGCCACACCGGAGAGGGGCAGGCCTTCAGCGAACCGGAACAGTTCCATGAGGTGGCGCCCCGATATCCCAAGGGGCTGTTCATCGTCGGGCACACCGGAGAGACCTTCGCCGGGATGCTGCAGTGCGTCGATCTGGCCGGCCAACACGAAAATATCTATCTGGAGATCAGCGGCTGGCTGTTCATGAAATGGGGATTTCTCGAGTATCTTACTCAGAGGGTCGACGTGCGGCGCATCCTCTTCGGCTCCGACTATTCCTGGATCGATCTTCGCTACGCCCTGGCCACGGTCCTGTTCTCCAGGATCGGGGAAACGGAGAAGCGAATGATCCTGGGGGAGAACGCCCAAAGGCTGCTCGAATCGGGAGGATCAAAAACAGGATGAGTAATAAACAGGGGAGACTGCAGGGGAAAGTCGCTGTGATCACCGGCAGCGGTCAGGGAATAGGCCGGGCGGCTGCTTTATTGTTCGCCGCAGAGGGTGCCGGCGTGGTGGTGGCGGACATCAATCGGGATACCGGTGAGGGCACGGCTGAACAGATCCGGAAGGATGGGGGCCGGGGGGAGTTCCGCTATGCCGATGTGTCCCGCAGCGGGGACGTGCGGGCGCTGATGGAGAGTGTCGGCGCAGAACACGGCCGCCTGGATATTCTGTACAACAACGCCTCGGTGTTTCTTCCCGGCCGGGACGGCCGGATCACCGATATCTCGGAGGAAAACTGGGACAAAGTGTTGTCGATCAATCTCAAGAGCATCTACCTCTGCTGTCACTTCGGCATCCCCCTGATGCTCCGCTGCGGAGGCGGTTCGATCATCAACACCGCCTCCAGCGCAGGGGTGATCGGTATCCCCGGCTGCGACGCCTACACCGCTGCCAAAGGGGCAACCGTGTCCCTGACCCGCTCCCTGGCAGTGGAGTACCGGCCGCAGAACATCCGCGTCAACTGCATCGCCCCGGCCGGCATCCAGACGCCGATGCTCGGCGCGAGCAACCTCGAGGATTCCACGTTTGACGAGAAACGCTTCCTGGCCCTGCGCACCCCATCCCGCCGCTACGGCCGGCCCGAGGAGATCGCCCGGTTGGCCGTTTTTCTGGCCTCCGAGGAAGCATCCTACATCAACGCAGCGGTGATCGTGGCCGACGGGGGCATCACGATCAACGGTGATCTGTCGAGGCTGGAGGAGGATTGATATGGCCTATCCGGGTGCAATGCAGGATGTACGGACATGCACAGAACTGGGGGTTCCGAGCCGGGTGCCGGCCTTTCCCCTCTGCATCAGCTACGACAATTTCTATTTCGGGATCACCCACGAACGCTGGCGCAACGATCCGCAGACCATGCTGGAGTTGGCCAAACGCGCGACGGTGGATTTCGACTACGACGTGTACATGCTGCACCCGGACGACCTGATCGAATACGAGAGGACCGGGATCGCCATCAAGTTCGAGGAAAATCTGCCCCCTGCGGTGCGGACCTACCTGCCGGCCACCGAGGCAACCCTTTCGGCCCTGAGCATCCCTGCCGACCTGAGCACCAGCGGACGGATGGCGGCGCACCTGGAGGGGCTTGCAGCCATCAAGGAGCACTTCGGCGACTCGATCTGCCTGGCCGGACGCATCGCCGCACCGTTTTCCACGCTGACCCTGATCCTCGGCATCGAGGCTACCCTGATGCTCATGTTGGAAAACCCCGGGCTGTTGAAGCGCTACATGGAGTTCTTTCTAGAGTACAACGACGTGGTTGCCGCCGCCCAGCTGCAAGCCGGCGCGGACGCCATTTGGCTGGGCGACTGCGTGGCAACCTCCCACTTCATCTCCCCCCAGCAGTACCGGGACCACGCCGCTGAGCTTGCCCAGGCCGCAAGCCGCCGGATACGGGAGCGGGGGGGAATCGTGTTCTACCACGGCAACGAGAAGTCGATTCCCCACCTGAAGATCATGGCCGAACTCGGCTTCAACGCCATCAATATAGGGGAAGGGGTGGAGATCGGTGAGGTGAAACGGGAGATCGGCGGCCGTGTCTGCCTCATGGGCAATTTGGATACGATCAACGATCTGCAGCCGAAACCTCCGGAGGAGGTGGAGCAGGTGGTCAGGGAGATCCTTGAAGCCGCCAAACCCGGCGGGGGCTACATCTTCTGCACCGGCGAGGGCGTTCCTGACAACACACCCGTGGAAAACGTCCGGGCTATGATGCGGGCCATAAAAAAATACGGAGGGTATTGAGCTATTCTGACTATGGATATCACAAAGAAAATCAAGATCGAGATGCTGCGGAAGCTGATCCTGATCCGCAGATTCGAGGAGAAGGTCAAGGAACTGTACAATCAGGGTTCGATCATCGGAGCGATCCATCTGTACATCGGGCAGGAAGCGGTGGCTACCGGGGTGTGTCAGGCCCTGCAGGCCGATGACTACGTGTTCAGCACCCACCGCGGCCACGGCCACGCCATCGCCAAAACCCTGGATGTCAAAACCATCATGGCCGAGCTGATGGGAAAGGACGGAGGCATGTCCCGGGGTCACGGCGGGTCGATGCACCTCTTCGAGCCAGACAAGGGGCTGATGGGGGGCAACGGGATAGTCGGCGGCGGGGTGCCCTTGTCCCTGGGCGGAGCGTTTTCAGCGCAGTACCGGGGAACCGCTCAGGTATCGGTGACCTTCTTTTCCGACGGGGCGGCCAACCAGGGTACCTTTGGAGAATCGTTGAATCTGGCCGCCCTGTTCGAGCTTCCCGTGCTGTTCGTTTGCGAGAACAACCAGTACGCGGCGACCACCCCGGTGAAACGCAGCACAGCCGAACTGAATGTGGCGGGCCGTGCGGAAAGCTACGGGCTGCCCGCCTCGCGGGTAGACGGCAATGATGTGCTTGCGGTCTATGAGGCGGCCTCCGGGGCCGTGGCCAGGATGCGGGCGAAAAGCGGTCCGGCGTTTCTGGAGTGCAGGACCTACCGGATCGAGCCGCACTGCGGCATCATCCCGGACGAACGGGAACCGGGAGAGCGGGAGAGCTGGCACGAACGGGACCCGATTCTCATTCTGCGCAGGAAGCTCGAGGCTGAAGGGTCCGTCGAGCCGAAGGACGTCGAAGCCATCGAAGCGCAGGTGGCGGCGCAGCTGGAAGAGGCGGCGGCCTTTGGCGAGAGCAGTCCCTGGCCCGATCCCGAGGCGGCTCATAACCGCAGCTGGGTGGTGTAAGATGGCGAAGATGCAAGAGAAACGCACGATCTGGTACAAGACGGCGATCAATGAAGCCATGCTCGAGGAGATGGAGCGGGACGAGCGGGTATTCGTAATCGGCGAGGACGTGGATATCTTCGGCGGCGTGTTCAAGATCACGAAAGGGCTGGTAGAAAAGTTCGGCAACCGGCGGGTTCGGGGAACCCCGATTTCCGAAGCCGCCTTCATCGGGCTGGCCGCCGGAGCCGCCATGACCGGCCTGAGGCCGATCGTCGAGATCATGTACGTGGATTTCGCCCTGGTCGCCATGGACCAGCTGATCAACCAGGCGGCCAGCAGCTGCTACATGTCCGGAGGCAAAGTCAGGCTGCCCCTCGTATTTCGCGGACAGTACGGGGTTGGCACCAGGGAGGCTGCCCAGCATTCCCGCAACTTCGAAAGCTGGCTGGTGAACACACCGGGGATCAAGGTGGTCATGCCCTCCACAGCTTACGATGCCAAGGGACTGCTCAAGTCCGCGATCCGGGATGACAACCCCGTGCTGTACCTCGAGAATAGAGTGTTGTACACACAGAAGGAGGAGGTGCCCAGAGGGGAGTGGCTGGTACCGTTGGGGGTTGCCGCGCTCCGGCGCGAAGGGGCCGACATCACCGTGGTTGCTACCGGTTATGCCGTGCACAAAGCCCTGGCCGCAGCCGCAAGCCTGGCCGGGAGGATCGACGTAGAGGTGGTCGATCCCCGCACCCTCGATCCGTTGGACATGGAGACGATTCTCAAATCCGTGGAAAAGACGAGCGCCCTCCTGGTAGTGCAGGAGGGGGTGGTCAAAGCCGGTTTCGCCGCGGAGGTGATTCGCCGGGTCGCGGAGGAAGGATTCGATCTGCTGGATTACCCCCCGGTTGCTCTCGGCGCCTGGGACGTTCCGGTGCCCTTCAGCCCGGTGCTGGAGGACGCGGCCATCCCGCAGTCTGAAGATATTGTCCGGACCATCCAGGAGGTGCTCGGCAAAAAGCGCTGAGTCCGGGCTCTACTCCCTGATCTCCAGAAATTTCCCGTTTTTGGCGGCAGATTCATGACAGGTCTGGATCATGGCCAGGTTATGCAATGCCTCGATGCTGTCGATGAACTTCCCGCTGCGAACGTTTCGTACATGTTGGGCAACCAAAGCCTGATAGATATTTTCGACTGTGTCGATGCGGATCGTTTCCCGGCCCGCCTTGGTCACCACGTCCAGGTGAATCTGCACCGGCTCGTCCGGATGACCGGAAAGCTGAAACAGGGTGCCGTAGCTGCGGATCGCGCCTGCACTGCCGTAGATCTCGCAGCCTAGATTCAACAACGTGCTTTCCAGCCCGCCGCGCGGCTGGTTGAAGGCGACCCTGGCGCTGCCCTGAACTCCGCTCGAGGTTTCGAACTCGATGAACGCTCCGTTTTCTACGGCGATATCGAGGGTCCTGGGCAGATACACGCAGGAAAGACGCTTGATTCGGGCAGCCAAAAAAAATTCGGCCATGTACAGACAGTGGCTCCCCACGTCGCCGATCGGCCCGCCCAGCTGCCCCGGGTCCGCGCAGCGCCAGCTGGACGCTTCTGCGGGGGACGCCCCATAGAGGAACTCCATATGCAGACAGATATCGTTGACTTCGCCGATCTTTCCCTCCTGCACCAGTGCCCGGGCCCGGCGGTTGTAGGAGTTGTGAACCATCATATGATCCACGCCCAGGATCAGATTCTGTTTGCGGGCCAGTTGTTGGAGTTTCCGCAGATCTTCAATGGCGGTGGCGATCGGCTTTTCCACCAGGCAGTGTTTTCCTCTCTCCATGGCTGCTTTGGCCACGGCCGCATGGCTGCGGTTGTCGGTGCTGATGAATACAGCCTCGATCTCCGGCTGAGAGAGCAGCGATTCTGCGGAATCGTACCACCTCAACCCTAGCGAGCGGGCCGCTGTCTTTCGTTCCGGATTGATATCGGTCGCGCCGATCAACTCCGCATCCGGATGGGGAGAGAACCGGGATTTATCTGCGCAGAAACCCTCCCCGGCGATTCGGTTCTCCGCAATGCCGCCGAAGCCAATGATCCCGTA
>CAZPPB010000152.1:0-8900 GCA_964588355.1 uncultured Spirochaetaceae bacterium
TCAGGGAGGAAAGATTTTCATAATGGATGAGCCTACAGCTGCCTTCACTGAAAAGGAAACCAAGAACCTATTCAACATTATCAGAAAACTTTGCTCATCCGGACGGTCGGTCATTTTCATCTCTCACAGGCTCGAAGAGGTGCTGGAAATATGCGACCGTATTTCGATTCTGAGAGATGGTAAGATGATCACCACGTTATTGACTGGCAAAGGTGTGGACAAATCCACACTGATCTATCACATGGTTGGAAGCGAAATCAAAGAGGAGTTCCCGAAAATCGAAGTCGAGCGGGGTAGAGAGCTTTTTAAAGCCGAAAATATTGCCTTCCATACAAATCAGGGAAAACTCGTAAAGAACATCAACTTCTCCATACACCAAGGAGAGGTTGTGGGTATTACGGGGCTTGTAGGTGTCGGAAAAACCGAATTGGGACAAGCCATTCTGGGCCTCAGGCATATATTCGAAGGTACGTTCTACTTGGACGATTCAGAAATTCACCTAAATAACCCGATTGAGGCCGCCAAAATCGGATTCGGGTATGTGAGCGAAGACAGGCGGGGTGAAGGCTTGGTATCCGATCTTCCGAGCCTCCACAATATGACCATCAACAGTCTAAAAAAGATATCCAGAAATGGCGTTATTCTTCCCAAAAAGGAGAGAGAACTTGGAGGGAGTGTCGCCCTTCGGCTGGCAATTAAAAAAGAGTACCTTGATATGGAAGCCCAACAGCTCAGTGGGGGGAATCAGCAGAAGGTTGTCATTGTTAGACAGATCATCCGCGATGCAACTATCATTATATTCGATGAGCCGACAAAGGGAATCGATGTTGCGGCGAAACGTGAAGTGGCTCATCTTATCGGAGAATTGAGCAAGGAGAGGAAGGCTATCTTGCTTCTTTCATCGGAACCCAGGGAGGTGCTGGGAATAAGTGATACCATCTTTGTTCTGACCAAAGACGGCATGGAAGGACCCTTTTCGAGAGACAATATCGATTACGAACAGCTGATGGCGATCGAATTCGGAAAGGGACCGACCGAACAATAAGGATGTGATGAACGTGACTAGATGGCGAATATCAGCGATGGCCGGAGGCAGCAATGGTTTCAAGAGTTAGGAGTCCGTTTTTCAGGAACTATATCGGAATACTAGGGGCAATAGTCGTAATCAGCATCTTTCTATCCATCGCATCTCCGTATTTCCTGAAGATCAACAACTTTATCAATATCGGAAATCAGATTGCCCTCAACCTGATCATCGCGGTTGGGATGACCTTGGTCATCACGGTCGGCGGCATTGACCTCTCTGTCGGCGCAAACGTCGCCCTTACAGGGATTGTGGTGGCGCTTTACTTTTATGCCGTGGGCGGTAGCACAATCGCCGTAATCGGCGGCTTGTGCGTGGGCTTGGGAGTGGGAATCGGTATCGGAACGATCAACGGGTTCCTTGTAACCCGCCTCAATGTCCCTCCTTTTATCGCCACTCTGGGGGGAATGGTGGCATTCAGAGGGTTAGCCCTTGTTCTCTCAAATGGAAGGGTTCTCTATGGTTTGCCAAAGAGTTTTGAAGCGGTTGTCGGGGGGTTCATCGGCGGCGCCGTGCCGAAGTCCATTGTCGTTGCCTCTTTGGTCGCCGCCATCGCCGTGTTTTTGTTGAACAAGACGATTCTGGGGCGTCAAATAAAGGCAATCGGCGGAAACGAACAATGCCTCAAGGTGTGTGGTATCAACATATACCGAATTAAAATGATCACCTACATCATTGGCGGGGCAATGGCAGCTATCAGTGGTCTCGCTCTTACCAGCATGATGAACGCGGCAGAGCCGAATGCTGGAAATTTCTATGAGTTGGAGGCGATTGCGGTTGTTGTTATGGGAGGCACGAGCCTCATGGGAGGAAAAGGAACCGTGGTAGGCACGATTCTAGGAGCACTGCTGCTAGGATTGGTACGGAATGGACTGAACATCATGAAAGTGCCGCCCAATTTCCATCAGTTGATTGTCGGCCTCATCATTCTGGGCGCCGTGATAGCAGGAAGCACAAGGGACAAGTCTGCATAAAGGCGCACGCCGTCAAGAACGTCCTGTCACGACCTGAAAATGCGACGGTGGAGTTTCGAGATTTCTATTAGGGGGAGTATCTATGAATGAAGAAGTGCTTTTAAGCCTGGACAAGAGTTATTTTTCGGAAAAGGAGAAGGTCCTGCTGCAGATGGACACGCTGAGTGCTTCTATCTTTAAGTATCGTAGCGGTATCCACGCCGTACGGCTTCGGAACCCAGAGGGGCACGTTATTCTTTTGCCGTTCAAAGGCCAGCAGATATGGGATGCCGTTTTCAATGGACGAAGCTTGAAAATGAAAACGATATTAGATGAACCGATAGAAACCGATTTTTTCCTCAACTCCTACAGCTGTCTCATGATGCACTGCGGTGCCCTGCGAATGGGCTGCCCCGGTCCCGATGATACTCATCCTCTGCACGGTGAACTCCCCTACGCGGACTACAACAGCGCGGAAATCGTTGTGGGAGAAAACGGCAAGGGAAAATACATTGGGGTCTCCGGCAAGTATGAACACAAACCCACATTTGCCCCCAACTACTACGCGAGGCCTCTTGTCAGACTGTACGAGAACAACGATGTTTTGGATGTTTCCATACAGGTTCACAATCTGCTTCACCAGAGCATGGAACTGATGTACATGTGTCACATCAATTTCAGGACCGGCGATAAGAGCTCCATTGTTCAAACCCTCGGTTGGACGGCGGATGATATGGCCCTAAGCATTGCTCATCTCCATGAACAGGACAAGCTGTCGAAAAATAAGCTCGAGTTGCTCGATCGTCTGAAGCTGAAGCCCGCCCTGACCCAGACACTGAACAGGGGAGATGTCTTTGATCCAGAGATCAACTTCTTTCTAAAAAAGCCGGAAGTCGACAAGGATGGCTGGGCTCACTATCTGCAGATCCTGGATGACGGATCCGGCAACTACGTAAGTTATCAACCGGACCTGTTAGATCATGCGGTCCGCTGGATTTGGAAAAATGACGACTACGACGTGCTGGGACTTGTGTTGCCGTCCACCTGCGAACCGGAAGGATATATCCGCGAAAAGGAAAAGGGCAATATCAAGGAAATACCCGGCGGTGAATCCGTCACCTTCACTGTTCGATCGGGCTATCTGGACAGGAAAGAGACGGAAACCATGAAAAATTTTATTGAAAATCACCGCGAATCATAATAACAATTCTCTGGACAGCTGTTATAAACACCGATTGGACGCGACCCGGTGGTCGGGATCGAAGAGACAGCCGCCCAGGTGATGCATGAACCGGGTCGAGCGAACCCCTGCCAATCCTACGTCCGGGTACTCCTGAGGGTAGTATCAGGAATCGGGGCTGTTGCCAAACCCACAAAATAAGCAGATTTGTGGAGAAATTTTGAATAATGAGATGTGTGATTCATAGACATCGTTTCCACTATACTGGCCTCTATGGACCAGGAAGTTTGGAAACGCCACTCCCGGTCTGAGGGTTTGCTTTTTCTCCTAAGCTGTTGACAGCTTATACTGTCGTTTAGAAAAATCAAATCTTGGTCCGAATTGTTCTGACGGGAAACACATAATACGCTGACTCACGTTCAACCGGTGGAATATTTCCAATCGGCTCGAGTAAGCGGCGATTGTTGAACCAGTCGACCCAGTCAAGGGTTGCGTACTCCACTGATTCCAAAGACTTCCATGGACCTTTGCGGTAGATTATTGAACTGGATTGGGACAAATAATTATATCGTCAACATAAGCCATGAAAGGTGGACCATCCCCTCGCACTCCAGCACAGATCTCTATGTGAACAATATCCAAATCACCCCAAGTTCTCCCACCTGACAGAGGCGCGTTCACAAGATCAGCTAGTTTGCCGTAGTTCCATGTCACGAAATTATCGCCCAGATTCTCTCTAAATCCTGCAACGTGCACTAATGTATCCGCATCCATCACACACTCAAGCCATGTATCAACAGGACATTCATCTAATGGGAGCGGAATTATTTCCCAACCAGCAACTCGTCGGCCAACCACCCAAGCATACTCTTCAAAAGAGTCATCCACAGTCACTGCAAACACAACGTAGGGAGTTACCCATTCGTACGATGGCGTACCCGGAACATAGGTGCTGAAACCAGTCATTGTGTTTCCGAGCTTACCCCGGTAATAGCTCACAAATGAACACTTAGGATTTGAACCTTCGGCAGAAGCAGGAAAAGTCATGAGTCCCATCTGAGAATTGTTAATTGTAGGGTCGTACATGACTTCGAGATTTCCCCCATCTCGAGCAAAAGTTGTGTCCGGTAGTGTTTGATCGAAGTCTATTAGTTTCAGATTCCCGTCGTTCCCATCACTCGAGTCTCCGCAAAACAGACTACACGTGCTCAGCACAGTTACCGTCAGTAAGATCGCGGCCAGAGCCACGTTTGCCGGCCAACCGGATTTACGCTTTTGGGCGGAATGGAAATAGATAATATCAGTAGCAATCGGAACACACGAGCTTCCATGGACTCCGTAAAGCGGTATGGTTTCTAGTTTCATAGCCTCCTCCGGATTTGAAGGGTTGTGCCATTTCCCTTGGAATGAACCTACCCCACTTGTTTTTTCAAATAGAGTTGTCAAAACTAGTACTATTTGTATTGTAGTAGATTCGTAAAATGATAGCAAAAGTTAAAACTGGCGTTGACCGGGGCATCGCTCAGCATCCGTAGTTTTCGTCGTGACCGGAGCCATTACGTCGCGTCCCCTTTGCTGTTGGTACGAGATCTCGCCGGTCGCTACTCTGGCTACCCTCCGCGCCCTTGCGCGTGCTCAAGAAACGCCCCTCTGGAAGGAGACAGGAGGATCTGTAGCGATAGAGTACACCCGGAGCAGACTGACCTGCCCCCTAAAAACTGATCCAGCATTATAATGGATTTCAGCGCTGGGAATGATGGAGGGAGGCAGAGATGCCACGACAGAGATTCACCACAGAACAGATCATCAACAAGCTGCGGCAGGCTGAGGTCCTGCTCTCGCACGGGCGATCGATTCGAGAGGTTGCTAAGAAACTGGCTATCTCGGATCACACCTACTACCACTGGCGGAGAGATTACCATGAGTTTCGTCCGCACAGCTCGCTAGGAAACAAGATACCGAGCGAGTTTGCTATGGACCAGGAGATTCCAAACCCAGCCTGTTAGGCTGGGTCCTAACATTATCTGTGTCCAGAAAACGGGGGAACGTCGGTGCGCTTGCGGGACTGTCATAAGAGGTGGTACAAACTTAGGGGGCAGGTCAGTTCGATGAAGTGGCTAGACTGGACGAACATGCCACCCGAGCCGCACGCGGGGTCGAAGACCGTGCCGTGGTTCGGCTCGATAACGTTGACGATGGTCTGGACAATGGATGACGGCGTGAAGAACTCGCCGTTGTCGTGGGCCTTCTGGATCGAGAACTTGGCGAGGAAGTACTCGTAGATGCGGCCGAAGACGTCGCCCGTGGCCTGACGGATCTGCTCGCTATTGAAGAGCCGCATCAGGTCCTCGAGCACCTTGGGCTCGAAGATTCCTTAGTCCTTGGGCAGCACCACCTGGAGCGGCTCGAACTCCACCTCGATGGCGGTCATGGCCTCGGTCACGAGCCGGGGCAGGTCGGTCCCGCTCAGCGCGGCCTGCTCCATGATCCGGTCGTAGCGAGCTTTCTCTGGCAGGAATAGGGCGCGGCGCGCGATGTAGTCGGCCGGCAGGACCTTGCGCTTGGGCATTTTGCCGCTCGCCTGATCGGCCTCGATCTGGCAGCGCGCGGCTTCGAAGCGATTGGCGGCGTGGCGCAGGAAGATCACACCCAGGACGGGCATGAAGTAGTCACTCGAAGTGAGCTTCGAGTTGGCGCGGAGGTTGTCCGCTGCCTTCCAGAGATCGGCTTCGAGCTTCTCGATGTCTTTGAAGGCGTCGTTGGTCATGTGTTAGTGCTCAGCTTGGCCAGGGGGCTTCTCGTTAGAGGGTTTCAGGTCGAGCTGACTTTCTGAATGTAATCGTGCCATCTTGAATGATCGCCGGGAGGCTTAACATATTACATTATTTGTCGCATTTTAGCCAGGAAGCGATGTTTTGTAATCCACGTTTCTATGTCTCTCCGTCGGTAGTGTGCACGAAAGTGTGTAGAGTTCCAGATGGCTCTATATGGAATATATGTAGAAATCACCTATTTTCCGTATAACACACCCTCAAATCGGGTCATATATGCTCTATATGAGGTCGGCTTTAGCCTCCGGAGCCAGAGGCCGTGGGGCGCGAATCCCGCACATTTCTATGTGTATCATACAGAAACCAACAAACACCCAGGTAATAATTTATGGCGAAGTGAAGATGTTCTTATACCACGTTGCCCCTACTACAATTTTTAGGTGGCCGCAGCCCTCCGGAGGACCCATCCGCCCCGGCACAGGCAGGGATTCACCGTGTTCCTCACCGGGCTGTCCGCGGCGGGAAAGTCCACGATCGCCAAGGTACTCCTGTCACGATTCCTCGAGATCGGGGATCGGCCCGTGACCCTTCTGGATGGAGACATCGTGCGCAACCACCTCTCCTCGGAGCTGGGCTTCTCCAAGGAACACAGGGACATCAACATCTGCAGGATAGGTTTCGTGGCCTCGGAGATAACAAAAAACGGCGGCATCGCGATCTGCGCCCCGATCGCCCCCTACGATGAGGTTCGCAGGGAAGTCCGGGAGATGATTGAAGCGGTCGGAGGGTTTGTCCTCGTCCACGTTTCCACGCCCCTGGAGGTGTGCGAGCAGCGGGACCGCAAGGGAATGTACGCCAAGGCCAGAGCCGGAATCCTCGAAGGGTTCACGGGGATCTCCGACCCCTACGAGGAACCGTCGGACGCGGAACTGGTGATCGATACGACGGGGCTCTCTCCGGATGAGGCGGGCCAGCGGATCATCCTTCACCTCGAGAACGCGGGATATTTCGGCACCCGATAGCGGGGGACCTCATGGGCAATCGCCCGCATCATCCCCGCACCTCCAGGCGCTGAGGGCGTCGATGGTCATAGTGAACGTCGCCGAAACCGCCATGAACCCGACCTCGATCTGGTAGTACGTTCCGTCCGAGATCCTCTCTACGACGAAGGTCGGGGAGTCGCCGTCCTGCACGGGGTTGTCGCGGCTCCAGCTGGCAAGATTCCAGACGGAATCGTCGACAATGAAGAAGCCGGCTGCATCATCCCCTGACGGCTGGCCCTGCAGCACCGTGGCGTCCGTGTAGGCGTCTGGGGAGGAGGCAGAGATCACCCGGATCGTATCGAGCCCGTCCGCGTCGATTTGGATCTGGATCGCCTCCTCTTCCCCTGGCGTGTAGGGAAGGCTCGTCTGGAGGGTCAGGGCGATAGGACCCTCTCCGGATGATCCGTCGTCGGCATGGACCACGAGGCGGTCGAGATTCGTGTCGTCCCTGAGCCGCAGGTTCCATTCCTTGCCGTCGTATACTCGCAGCTGCACGAGGCAGGTTCCCTCGCTGTCCAGGTGCAGGGTGGCGATTTCGCTGGAAGGATTCGTGAGGGACGCGCCGGGAACGCTCGAATAGAGAATGCGCCAGGAGTAGGTCAGGTCGTCTCCGTCAGCGTCGAAACTCGCGGATCCGTCCAGGGTCACCGGTGTGCCCGGTGCGACCTCCTGATCCGCTCCTGCGACGGCGATGGGCCGTGAGTTCCAGTCTGTGGCCCGGATCGTCACGTAATCCTCCCGGCTCGTCTCGAAGCCGTCGTTCACCTCGAGCCTCAACCGGTACTCCCCTTCGGCTGCGGTGAAGCTCGGTGTAGCGGTCAGGTCGCCCGAAAGAACCGCCGTGGGGCTGTCCGCATCGAAGCCCCAGGAGTAGCTCAAGGTATCACCATCGGCATCGCTGCTGCCGGTACCGTCCAGAGTGACGAGAGTTCCGGGTTTGACCTCCTGGTGGGGACCCGCTTCGGCAACGGGAGCCGAGTTGCCGGAAGAGGCGACCACACGGATCGTGTCGGTACTGTCCGGCTCGCTGCCCACCTCAGTCGTCAGCTTCATGACGTACTCGCCGTCCACGTCGGGAATGAAGCTGGGAGCCAAGATCTCCGCAAGCGACATGCTGGAAGCGCCAAAACCCGCAGTGCTGCCTTCCGGCTTGGAGGTGATCCTCCACTGGCAGCTGATCCGCGAGTAGTCGTCGACCTGATCGCTGTCCACCAGATCGCTCCCTCGTCCGTCCAATAGGACCGTGGAGCCCGTCGCTACATGCTGGCTCGGGCCGGTCCAGGCGACGGTGAGCGCAAAGAGACTGGGACGACTCTCGGATGCCAGTATCGTAAAAACACCGACCACCACAACCGCGAATGCCGCACCGATACGCGCGATCAGAACTAATTCGGTTTTTTTCATTTGCATGCCGTATCTCCTTGTCTGCACATGAACACGGTAGCCACCCCCAGCCCCACACCAGCCGCTATGGCCGCCAGATCGCAGGGATCGAAGACCCCCGCAGAGAGGTAGCGCAGCGCAACCCGGAGAAGCCGGCTGTTCCACCCAGCCGTAGCCGCGACGAACCTCTGACACACGGCGGGGTGCTGGCCGATCTCCAACAGGCTCTCTAGGGCGAGCCACCCGACAGATGCACCAACAACGCTGGGAACTCGAAATCCCATCGCAACGATGAGCAATATAGTAAACGTATAGGCGTGGGCAAAGGAGGGAACGTTCTGTCCCACTGGGCCAAATACACGAGTATTCCTCACAATCGGCAGAGGCCAATGGAGCGTTCTCAGAACGTCAAGGGACGGTCGATCCAGCAGTGTCGGTTCCATAAATTCTGGCCGCGTCCTTTCCGGAAATTCTGTCCGGTTGAAT
>CAZPPB010000153.1:0-8880 GCA_964588355.1 uncultured Spirochaetaceae bacterium
TGGACGAAGATGTGCTCCCGGATGAAGTCAAGGAAACTGAAGAATATCAGGAGGCCTATAATCTATACCTCACCGCAGTGGGCAACGCTGAGGCTTCGCTCGAGAGGCGGTTTGAAAGAAGTTCAATATCATCTGTCTTCACAGAAAAACATACAGAGCGCTTCGAACGGAAGGCCAATCCAACGGATATGGAAATTGACTTCATGGTGGCTTATCACCTGCACCCCTATCATATGGACTACGAACAAGCGGCAAGCTGGGCGGACAAGCGGGCTCAGCCTATAAATAGAGGCGATTTTCTCAACTACCACCTGACCTGCAATATGATGCGGGCATACCTGGGTGTTGACCGTTTTGATGAGGCGGTTCGGGTCTATGAGCTCAATAAGAATCAGGTTTCGGAGGATATAAGAGAATTGAAGGCATCCCAAGAACATCTGTTCCTGTATCTCAGCGCCGCGTATGCAGGGAAGGGAGAACTGAACAAATCTCTCGAGTACCTGGAACGGGAGCTTTCCATCACCGAGATCCACAAGAGTTGGCTGCACGCCGAAGCACCGAAAACGCTGGAGGATCTTGTGAAAAAAGGCGATATGCTCTACAGCCTCTTTTCCATGTTTTTTCTGCTCGACGAGTTCGAACAGTTCGAAAATGCCGGACGCTTCGGGGAGCTGGAACTGGTTGTAGACAGTTACGTCAACCGCTACAAGCATTTACCTGTATTCAACAAATACTAACGCGGAGCTTGCAACGGGATGGTCCTGATCGAACCGATGCTGCTTCTCTCTGTCGGGATTGCCTTCGCTGCACTCACCTGCAACAAGACCCCCAATGAATAGGGATTAATCATCGTAAGCATACCTGTTATAGTACAGCAACTGAAAAGACCCAGGGAGGCAACATGGAAAAGGTTGTTTTTACAGGCAGCCGCCTTTTTATGAAATTCCCCAACCTCGAGTATTTCGTGAACAGATTGAAGGATCTAAATTGTGAGCTCGTTGCAGTGCATGACGAAAGCAACGAAGTGTTAAAAGAAGAACTAAAAGACGCGGTGGCGGTCGTATTGATTGCCCGGAAGTTAGACGCGGAAATCATCGGAGCGATGGAACGCTGCAAGGTCATTCTGACCCTATCCGTGGGTTACGATTGCGTTGATGTGGAGACGGCAACCGACAGGCTGATTCCCGTGTGCAACACGCCGGCGTACTGCACGGATGAGGTGTCCAACCACGCTATAACTCTGATATTGTCTTTGGCCCGAAAAATCCATCTGATCGTCCCGTAATCCAGAGAAGCAGTCTGGGATTACAAATACACAAAGCAGATTTTCAACTTCAGACATAAAACTCTCGGCATCATCGGGCTGGGACGCGTCGGCCGTTCCCTGGTTCCCAAAGCCAAGGGATTCGGTATGAAGGTAAGCGGCTACGATCCGTACGTGGAAAACGACATTTTTGCCCTTTTGGGGGTCGAGCGTAAATTCGAGCTGGAGGATCTGCTGCAAGAGGCGGATTACATCTCGATCCATGCTCCTCTGACACCCGAGACGAAGCATATGATCGATGCGCAGGCCCTAGCAAAGATGAAAAAAACCGCCATCATCGTGAACACAGCCAGGGGCCCGATCATCGACGAAGGAGCTCTCTGCAGTGCTCTGGATGCGGGAACAATCGCTGCGGCCGGGATCGACGTGCTGGGAAAAGAACCCCCGGCGGCCGACAACCCGCTGCTCGCTAAGCAGAACGCGCTGGTTACGCCCCATGTAGCCTGGTACTCCGAGGAGTCTTTCGAAGCGGACATGGTCGACGGGATGGACGAGCTGGAGCGGATCCTGAAGGGGAAAAGACCGCGCTTCATCGTTAATCCGGAAATCTTCGGCCGCAAAAAGTGAGCACTCAGTTCGGCTGTAGAGAGTCACAGTCGAGGGGATGACCGATAGTACTAGCAAACATCAGAAGAACCGTTTGGCCATCTGGGAAGGGTGGTTGTCGATATTCGTCAACACCCTTCTCTTCGGATTGAAATACTGGGTCGGTATCACTACAGGCTCCATCGCAATCATCGCAGACGCCTGGCATACCCTGTCCGACTCCTTCACCTCCCTGGTGGTTCTTTGGGGAGCACAAACCTCGGCACGGCCGCCTGATAAACAACATCCCTTCGGGCACGGGCGCGTTGAAGTAATAGCCTCGGTGATCATCGGAGCGATTCTGGCGACAGTAGGCTTGAACTTCCTGATCGGATCGATCCGCCGCCTCCTCAACCAGGAGCCGGCCGTCTACAACCAGCTGGCGATCGGCGTGTTTGCCGCTTCAGCTGTTCTGAAGGAAACCCTGGCGCGCTTTTCCATAACGAGTGGTCGCAAAACCGACTCCCGTTCCCTGATCGCCGACGGCTGGCATCACCGCAGCGACGCGATCGCCTCTGTGCTGATCCTTGTCGGTATCTTCATAGGCAGATACTTCTGGTGGATCGACGGTGCAATGGGAATCGCCGTCTCCCTGGTCATATTCTGGGCCACCTTCGATATCCTGCGCATTTCGATCAGCACCCTTATCGGCGAACAACCGGACGCCAAGATTATCAAACGACTGCGGGCTCTAGTAGCCGAAACCATCGACCTGGATGTCGATCCCACCACCCCCACCTGCATCACTACGGACAGCACAAAGAGCTGACCTTTCACATTTCCCTGCCTCAGGATCTCGGCCTGCGAGAAGCGCATCTTATCGCTCACACTCTGGAGACGAGGATTCGGGAGGACATGGGACTGGAAACCACGATCCACATGGATCCGAAGGAACAGCTCGAACAGGATTAACTCTGCGGAAGGGCAATCACCGGAAAGTGCAATTTCTCCATAAGTAGATTGTCCACCCGGAAGGACAAGCGTTTCGCCGGTTTGATGAGCAGAGGCACCAGGAGGTAGAGAACGATCCCCGTCACGATTCCTGCAGGGATGTCGACGAAATAATGGGCATAGAGGTACACCGTGGAGATGAACAGAAGGATGGTCAGGGGCAGGTAGACGGGAATCAGATAGCGGTTGTATTTCCAGTTGAGGATGAAGGCGATCAGGGATAGCGCTACGTGGGAAGATGGAAAGGCCGCGCCTCCCAGATTGGTATTATTGAACAGACCCTTCATGATCTTCGTGAAGAAAAATCCTTGGAAATTCGAATACCAAATTTTGTTCAACTCGGTGAAGAAATACTTGGGACCTTTGACCGGGAAGAATATGAACCAAACGTACATAATGAAAAAGGAAACCGAAATGATGAACAGCGTGTTCACGGCTTGCTGATAGTGCTTGCGGATGAAGAGGATCCACACACCCGTCGAGACCAGCCCGTAGTAAAAAAAATAGGAGAAGAAAAACATCTCATTGACGACGCGGTACTGTTGGAAGTAGCGAGGGAACTGGATCGCCGGTTGAAACCCGAAAATGCGGTAGTCCAGGCTGGCGAAAAAGGCATCAAAGGAAGCTCCGTCGAACATCAGCTGCGACAGCCAGATGCTCTCGGTGAAGTAAAGAATGTAGATCCCCTGAATATAGCAAAGACGAAAAAATTGAACGATCAGATTCTGAGAGGGGTTGGCAAGACGAATGAACAGGAGCATCAAGGGGGTGGCGAGTAAAAATACAATGGCCACGACCAACTCCCGGTCAACCGACAGACCGAGAAGACCGGCCTCCACTTTGCCGAGGTTCAACAGGGAACAAAAGCAGAAGATCAAATTCAGGAGTACCGCAAACAACTCGACGGGATAGATGACCTTTCCGGTGGGCGATGCCGATTCATCCATAGATTCTAGTATTACAACAGATGATGTTCGCGGTACCACCTCACCGTTTCGGCGACCGCTCGCTCATTCTTGATTGAGTCGAGACCGAGGGCCCGCTTCAATTTGCCGTTGGAGAACAACCAATAAACAACAGCAAGTTCTGCGATTTTGTCAGGATTCACGATCGTCGTTCGACCCGCCAGGCGCTGCCGCAGGTCAAGAAAGAACCGGACAGGATAGGCCATCCATTTCGGGACCTGTAGGTAGCGGTAGTTCTCCGGCAGAGCGAGCTCTTTTCGGATGATACGGATAAACTGCTCCCCTGACATAGGGGTATCGTAACAGTAGTAGAACACATCCCGGAACAGCCGTTTGTCATACATCGCCTTCAGCAGGAAACGACCCACATCCGCAGCCGAAGCGTAAGAGTAGGGGTCCTTGGGACCGGAAAACAGAGCAACTCGACCGTTCTTGGCGAAGCGAAACATCGTGAGCATATCATAGTCGTAATGACCGAATACAGCCGGAAGCCGGACGATCGTCCAGTCGAACGGGCAGGAGCGCACGAGTGCTTCAGCTTCCAGTTTGCTTTTCCCGTAGTGGGATACCGGGTTGCAGGGATCTTCCTCGGTTTTCGGCTTTTCAGGGGAGGCGGTCGGACCGGAGGCAGCAGTCGAGGAGATAAAGATGAAATGTTTGACACCGGTTCCGTAGTGCGATAGAGCATCAAGCAGTCTGGCCGTACCCTCGACGTTCACCCGGTAATACTCGGCGGGGATAACCGCTTTGGTCAGCCCGCCAAGATGCAGGAAACCGTCAATGTCCTCCAGCTTGCCGGTAAAACTGCTCGGGTCCGTATAGTCGATCAGGCGGTATTCGACACCGCTGCGCTCCAGGTAGGCCGTGTCCGACTCCCTGCGGGTGAAGGCGACCAGCTGCAGCGACCGGTTGATCTGCGGATCACCGGCATGCTGGCTGATGAGATTTTTCCCTATCATTCCGGTCAGACCGGATATACCGATTCGTTTCATCTGAAATCGTCCTCAAGCTATCCAGCACCGTGTCTCTTGTCAAGAATGAGCTTGACTTTTATATTCACCCTCTCTATTCTCCTCTCAAGTTCAAAGACGGGGAGAAGACCATGGCCGGCAAGTTTGTTCCTTTCACCAAGGACCAACTGGAGAGCATTATCTCAACCCACCCCACCCCTTTCCACATCTACGATGAAAAGGCGATCCGGGAGAACGCCGGTAAATTGAAAGAAACTTTCTCCTGGGCTCCGGGCTTCCGGGAGTACTTCGCGGTCAAGGCAACACCGAATCCCTACATCATGAAGATCCTCAAAGAAGAGGGCTTCGGCGCGGACTGCAGCTCCATGCCGGAACTGATCCTCTCAGAGCGGATTGGACTGCCCGGCCCATATATCATGTTCAGCTCCAACGATACTCCCTACCAGGAGTACCGGAAAGCAAAAGAGCTGGGCGCGATCATCAATCTCGATGACATCAGCCACATTCCCTTCCTGGAGGAACATGTAGGGCTGCCGGAGCTTCTCTGTTTCCGCTACAATCCCGGACCCCTTCGCGAAGGAAACGCGTTTATCGGGAAACCCGAGGAGGCCAAATACGGTTTCACCAAGGCTCAGCTCCTCGAAGGCTATCGCATTGTTCGAGACAAGGGAGTGCGGCGCTTCGGACTGCACACCATGATCGCATCCAATGAGTTGAGCCCCCACTACTTCGTTGAAACTGCCAAGATGCTTTTCGATCTGGTCGTCGAAGTAAAAAAACTCCTCGACATTCGTATCGAATTCGTAAACATCGGCGGAGGCATCGGCATTCCCTATAAGCCGGAACAAAAGCCCGTTGACCTGGGCATCATATCCAAGGGAATCCAGGAAGCCTACAGGGGCACCATCAAACCGGCGGGACTGGATCCTCTCAATATCTACATGGAGACGGGCCGCATAATCACAGGTCCATACGGCTATCTGGTTACCCGGGTGCGTCATATCAAGGACACGTACAAGAAGTACGTGGGGCTTGATGCCTCTATGGCCAATCTGATGCGCCCGGCCGTCTACGGCGCCTATCATCACATCACCGTCATGGGCAAAGAAGATCTGAAGGCCGATCGGGTCTGCGACGTAACAGGTTCCCTCTGCGAGAACAACGACAAGTTCGCCATCGACCGCGAGCTGCCTCCGGTGGAGATCGGAGACATCCTTGTGATCCACGATGCGGGAGCCCACGGGCACGCTATGGGTTTCAACTACAACGGTAAACTCCGATCAGCGGAGCTGCTGCTCAAACCCGACGGCTCGGTTCAGCAGATCCGGCGAGCCGAAACCGTAGAGGATTATTTTCAAACCCTGGATTTCTCCCGGTTGTAGGATACTCTTCGCTTTTTCGCGAGGTTATTGCGTGCCGTGATCAGCCGCCGCTCTTGACCCGCACCGGAGAAAGACGGGTCCGGATGAGCTCCACAAGCCAGCCGGCATAAATGTCCAACCAGGCAAAGATCCGTACGAAGCGGGGGATGTAGATAACCGGTTCAGGTCGGACCAGAAGCAGCCAGATCCGATTTGCCAGGATCTCAGGCCTGACCTCCACACCGTAGCTGCGGTTGCGGCGGCCGAACAGCCGAAGGAGCCGGGAGATCTTCAGAAGATCCGTGGTTGCGATCCCCGCCTCTACCAGGCTGACCCGCACAGGATTCGAACGCAGCTCTCTATTCAGATGCCGTATGTACTCGCGAAAGAAAGAGCGCACCCCCCTCAGCAAGGGGGTGGGCCTGATCGGGAGCAGCTTCAAAACCGGTTCTAAAAAGACCACATGGCCTTCTCCGAGCTTTTGCATATCCTCCAAGACCAGCTCTGAAAAACGAATAATCCCAAGGAGGTTGCGCTCCAGGCGCTTCCATATACCGCTGTTGTAGGCATCCTTTCTACAGTTGAACCAGACCAGATCAGCATGGTTCACCAGCACGTCGATCGGCCCACGGGAGCGACGGATCTTTCTAAAGAGTCGGATGATGCTCTCGCCCCGGGACAGGTCGGCCGGAACAACCTCGACGCGGCCGCCCTCCTCACGGATCTGAAAGGCCAGGTCCGTCAGATCCTCTCCCTTTTTCTCGAGCAGCACCAGCTGCATCCCGCCTAGGGCCAGTTTCTTGGCCGCCGCCTCGCCGAAACTGGTGGCCCCACAGGTGACCAGGGCAAGCTTCCCTTGTTTTTCCTCCATCTGCTTCTGAAATCGACGCAGCCGATAGTATGGGGAACGGGCCAGAAGCGCAAAGTGCACAAGGGGTCGAAACACCCGAGCCAAATAACGACGGATTCCAAGCTTGGCAGAAAACTCCCGTATGTAGTCATCCAGGGTGTAGCGCTGGTAATGGAGCAGACGCTGGCTCTCTTCCGTATCGATCCAGTCGGTGCTGAACGGCCGACTGCTGAAGGCTTCCTCGGGGAGCATGCCCACCCCGACACCATCCATCACCTTCTCCACGATCTCCCTGTAGATGTACTGGCAGCGGTGGCCGCCGCCGATGTGCAGGATCTTACCCCAGATCTCCGAGCTGCCGACCGCGTTGGCCAAAGCCAGACCCACATCCCGATTGTGGACATACTCCATGCGGTTATCCAAACGAATCTCGAACATCGCCGGATCGAGCTTGAGCGAAAAAGGCAGGGCTGCGGCAAAGCGGAAAATCGACCAGTCGAGTCCGGAATCGCGGACCAGCTGCTCGCACTCGACCTTGTGGCGGGCGTAGTACTCCATGGGTTTGAGGGGATCGCTGACCCGCCGAGGGGGCTGCTGATCCTGGGTGATGCCGTAGATGTGAAGGGAGGAAGCGAATATGATCCTTGCCGGATCTCCCTGGGAACGGACAGCCTGAAGGAGGTTTCGGGTGCCTCCGACATTCACCTCCCAGGCCCAATCCGGCTGGTCTTCACAGCCGATGCCGGTAGCCGAAAGCTTGGGGATGACGAAGGCCAGGTGGATCACCGTATCCATATCCTGGACGGCTGCGGCCAAATCCTGAGGATTTCGCAAGTCACCCCATACGATATCCGTCCTGTCTTTCAGCCTTGCCGCCTTTTTGTAGTTGCTGCGATTCGGAACATCGAAACAGCGGACCTGGTGCCCCCGATCCAACAGCTCCCCGACCGTGCCTTCCCCAATATTTCCGAACGCGCCGGTAACCAGCACCTTCATTATCCCGCCTCCTTCATGATGCCCTGCAAGAGCGTTTGTATGCCCTGAACTCCGACCTCTGCCCAGCGGCCGCCCTCGGGATCGAAAACCCCCTGCATGACCAACCCGGCACCGAAAGATACGATGATCCGGGCGGTCAACTCCGGATCGCTGTTTCTCAGACTTCCCTCTTCGATGCCCCTGCGGATGAGATCTGCAAAGAAATCCCTGAAAAACTTATAGGGCGCTATGGTCGCCTTCCAGGTGTCCGGATCCCGGCTGGCTTTGGTCAGAAACTCGATAAACAGGGGAAGCTGGCCGGCTGCCCGCTGGAAAACCAGCCCGGTCATCTTCGCCATTCGCAGCAGAGCATCGGGAATCGAGGCCGCCCCTTCGCGGGTCCGTTCCATCTGCAGGGCAAAACCGTCCATCCAGGTTTCGAACATCTCAACGAAGATCGCCTGCTTGCTCGGGAAATGATGGTAGAGAGCCCCCTTGCTGACTGCGGCAGCCTTGCAGATCTCCGCAACCCCGGTACCGTCATACCCGTCACGGGCAAAACACTCCTCCGCCGCCTTGAGAATCCTGTTCCGGGTTTCCAAAGCTCGCAGCTTTTCGCCCTGTTTTGTTACTGCCATGAACCACTACCTATTTCAACTCAAATCGACAGACAGACCGACCGGTCGGTCTGTCTTTATAATGTAGCAGACCCAAGGCAAGATATCAAGAGATGTTTCGATTCCTTGTTTCGATTTTTGCGCAACATTCTTAAGACACCCTGCGACCCATTGGAGAAACGGTAAAATTTGAAGAAAAACTTTGAATTTTACCCGACATCTGAGGGTCCGAAGCACGCTTTCTACGAAGCTCAAACAACCGGGGAAATGGACTCCACCGG
>CAZPPB010000154.1:0-8772 GCA_964588355.1 uncultured Spirochaetaceae bacterium
TGTGATAGACTGTTCGCCGAACAGATATGCGCTCGAAGACAGCAGTTCTGATTTGCATCACGATTCTATGCGCCTCGGTTCTTGGCTCCCAGCAGGTCGACATTCCCCAAGCCGTACTCTTCCTCACCACCAGTCCCATCAACGCGGATGTGCTGCTGGACGGTGTACCGCTGGAGGAGCAGACCCCGCTGCTTCTGCGGCAGCTGGATCCCGGGATTCATGAACTGGAGATCCGAAAGCCCGGCTACAGAATCGCGCTGCGGGAGATCGAACTGGCCGGCGGAGAGATCCGGAGCCTGGAGATCGAGCTTGCCGGCCTGACATTTCACCCCGTGCTGCCGGAGGAGGAAACTGTAATCATTGACGGGGAAGAGGAGGCGGCGGGGGATACGCTCTTCCGGCTTCCCGAAGGAAGCTACTCCTTCGATCGTGAGGGGGGGAGCCTGCACATCGAACCGGTGTTCCCCCAGGACGGCTGGATCAGAGGATTGAATCTGGCGATCCCTCTGTCTCTGGCTTTCACTACGGTACTCACCCTCCACGACCTCTTCTATCCCAAACGGGCGGCACTGCAGCTTACCGAAGATTTTTCCCTGTCCCCGGCCACGCTCTCCGCCTACGGCCTTACCTTGAGCCTGATCAGTTTCGACATCGCCCTGTACTCCAGGCGTAAAAAAGCGAGGGAGGCATTCACCTATGACACGACACCCAAAGAACAGGCGCTGTACAGCGCCAAGGAGTACTACGACCGGGCTGAGAATCTTCTGGCCCTGGGGCAGCTGGAAGAGGCGCTTCGCTTCTACTCCCGGGTTTTGGAGGGCTACAGAGACTCCCCCCTGTACCCGTACGCACTGTTCAAAACGGCCCGCATCCATTTCCTGACCGGCCAGGATTCCCTGGCTACCATCGAGTTCAATCTCATCGCCGAGCACTATCCGCTTCCAGATCTATTCGATAAGGCCAAGAGGGGTTTGGCGGATATCCTGCTGCGCCAGCAGGCTCATCAAGACAGTATCGAGCAGCTTCGGCAAATGGTCTTTGCCGATCCCCTGTACAGAGAAGAGGAGATCGAGCTGCTGGAGGCCGAGATCCTGGAGTCCTGGTTCGCAGACGAACCGGAAGTAATCGACAGGGTCATCTCAGCATACTCCGCCCTGGCAAGCGGCTATCCTGAATCGGATAGCGTCGACCTGTACCGCTACAGGGCTGCCTACTATCTGCACCTGGCGGACCGGAACTCCGAGGCCGAAAAGATGCTCGCCCCGATCGACCCGGCAGCCCTGGATGTGGATCTGATGCGCAGGCTACGGGACCTGCGTCGCGACATGGAAGGCGGGAAGTGAAGCAAATCCTGACGATCGCCCTGCTGATTCTCGGCTGTGGAACCATCCCCGTCTTCGGGGAGGATTCGCGGGATGAGCTGTACGAAGAGCTTTCAGCCGGCCTGGCGCAGGCCGAGGCATTGGTGGCCGGACTATCCCTCCAGGATGAGTCATCGGTTACGGCTGAACAGCTGGAGGCGTTGCGCTCCCTCAACCGGCAGATAAGGGGTTCCCTGTACAGCGATCTCATCGATCGAAGCGACCTGCTCCTTCTGCTCGCTCAGGAACAGTTGTTGTTTCACCAGGATCCGCAACAGCCGCAGTCCCGCCTCGAGGGCATTTTGCGCGACAGCAGTCAGGATGTGCAGGAGGACAAGCGAAAAGAGGACAGGGAAAAGGCGTTGCGCGCCTGCTTCAACACCACACTCGTATCCTTCGCCGCGGCCTTCACGTTTTGGGGAATGTCCGAGCTGCAGGATCGGCGTTATTTCGAATCGACGGCGATCGAGGATGCAAGACTCCACCGCAGGCTCTTTCAGGTTTTTTCCATAGGAAGCCTGGTCGGGGCGACCCTCGGGGTGGTGAGTGCGGGAGTGACGGTAACTCTCTATGCCGGGACCCACTAGGGGGAGATCGCCGTCTGCTCATTTTTCGGTCAGAACATGGACTCCCTTCCATCCGGTCGGCGGCGGGCTCTTCATAAAGGATTTACAGCGGTCGAAGTACATGGCGGACACCACGTCCCCGGGAGTGAGTTTGCTCACCCGCCTGAAGTGTTTGGCAGCCTCCGCGAACTCGCGCCGATAGTAAAGCTTCAAACCCCTGTGGTAAACCTTCCAGGCCTGGGTTTCCCGTTCGTCCAGCTGTTTCTTGACCGTGAAGATTCGCTGCGCCTGGGTTTTCCCCAACACCAGGACCTTGTCGATCAGCCGGCAGGGCAGAGCCTTGGAGATCTCCCCGTACACGCTTTCCGATATGATCACCTCCTGCTTGTAGATCTTCGTGAGATTCTCCAGCCGCGAGGCGAGATTCACCATGTCACCGATCACTGTGTAGTCCATCTTCTTTTCCGAACCGATGTTCCCCACCGTAACCAGGCCGTAGTTGATGCCAATGCCTATGTGAAACTCGGGTTTACCGAGCTTGAGCTGCTGGGCGTTGAACTGGCCCAAGGCTTCCTGCATTTCCAGGCTCGCCAGTACCGCCCGCAGCGCGTCATCGGTGTGTTCGACCGGGGCTCCGAAAAAGGCCATGACCGCATCCCCCATGTACTTGTCGACGATCCCGCCCCGCTCTATGATTATGTCGACCATTAGGGAGAAGTAGCTGTTCAGGGTTGCCACCATCTGATCTGACTGCATCAGCTCGGTTAGCGCGGTAAAGCCGCGTATATCGGAGAAGAGAATCGCCAGAACCCGATCCTCCCCGACCAGCAGGGATTCCGGATTCTTGAAGAATCGATCGATCACTTCCTTGGGAACGTACTTCTGGAAGATGCTGCGAATTTCCTGCTCGTGCTTTTTGGCCAGAACAGCCCCGAAGGCGAAGTTCTTGATCTGGTTGTAAGCCTTCTCCAGCTCGTCGATCGTGAGGTTGAAGGTATGGGCCAGGGTACCGAGCTCGTCCCTGTACTCCACGCGGACCCGTTCGGACAGGTCGTGATTTCGGATGATCTCCTGCATAGCTGCCACCACGCGGGTTATCGGGCCGGTGAGATATCCTGAGAACAGCAACAGGAGCAGGACGGAAACGGCACTGGCTGCAGCCAGTATTATCGCGTTGCGGGTGGTGATCTCCGTAACTTCCCGGAAAAACGTCTGCCGTTGCTCCGTGAGCAGGCAGAACCAGCCGAAAGGTTCGAAGTCGAATCCGTAACCCACACGGGGCGTTCCTGCAAGGGACAGCTCGACCCAGCCTTGCGTTTCCCGGCCCCGCAGGGACGCCAGTTCCTGCAGGTCCTGATCTCCCAGGGCGGCACCGCCGGTCGCAAAGACCTGACGGTTCCCGCTGTCCAGCGCTAGAATGATCTCCGTATCACTGCTGAGGAGGCTTTGGGCGTAGTTTAGGGCGGCGCGCTGCGCGGCCTGGACATAGACGCTGCGCTCCTGCAGTTCGTTTTCCACCAACAGGTTCCACTGGTTTTCGAGGTAGCTCTTCATGTCCTGAGCCTTGAAGGCCAGCAGCTGCACCGCGACTCGGGTCAAGCCGTTTCGGGCGGAGAGGGAGGAGGCAATGCTGGAGAGGACCAGGGAGACGACCAACAGGGGCAGGACGATCAGAATTATCTTTAACCGAACGCTCACAGAGGGAGTTTGGCACAGCCTTGTTGATATGTCTACATACCTTGTATAATCCCTCGAACAATGGAGAGCATGCGGCAGGAAATGGAGATTTCTCCTGAGGAGCGGGAACAGGTTCTCAAACAGATCGAGACGGCCATAGCCGAAAGCCGCGCGCCCCAACGAGCGGATCTGGCGGAGCTGCAGGCTGAAAAGAGGGGGCTCGCCTTCCCCCTGTTGATCAATCTGGCGGCGCTGGTGCTGGTTGGCGCGGGGGTGTTGGTCCTCTTTCGATACTTCGAGCTTCGTAAAGAGAACATCACCCTGCGCCGCAGTTCGTATCTCTCCGCGGAAGGAACCCTGATCCAGACCCTCAAACAGGAAACCGAGAGCAGGTTGCAGGCCAAGGAGGAAGAAATCACCTCGATCCAGCTGCAGCTGCAGAGGGTGGACCAGGAGCGGCAGGCCTTGGAGCTGCAGCTGGAAGCGGACCTGGAGATGAAGGAGGAGCAGCTGCGCCGACAGCTCCAGGAATACCTGGGTCGGGAACGGGATCGGTTGGCTGCCTTGGGAACCTCCGAATCGAGAATCGCCGACCGTCTGCGGGAACTCGAGAGCCGGGAGCAGGGTTCGATCGAGCGTGAGATTTCCGATTATCGGCGGCAGCTGGACGCGCAGCTGCAGGACAAGGAGCGGGAGCTGCTCGAATCTCAAGCGCTGAGGCGGGAGGCTCTGGCCCAGGCCAACCGGGAACGGGAGGAGCTCTTGTCCGCGTTGGGCAAGCAGGAGAGCGAGAGGAGCGCGGCTGAGCGGCGGTTGACTGAATTGAACGCTCGGCTGCAGGCCGAGACCCTGATGAAGAACCAGTCTGCCGCGGTGTTTGAGAGCCTTCAGGAACATCTTCGTGCCGATCGTTTTGATGCAGCGCTTCAGGATCTGGAGACCCTGGAGGACAATCCGGCAGTTGAGACGTATGTCGTTGATCTGCTGAAGCAGCTGATACAAGCCGTCCAGGGACGCGGCAGCCTGGGACAGACCAGCCGGGGACAAGCAGGACAGGAGGCGGAAACGGCGGCTGTGCTGGCAAGGCAGTTGCAGGAGCGAGTGGACGGTCTGAGTGCCCAACTGAAAGCAGAGAAATCCCGAGCTGAGAGTCTCAATGCGAAACAACAGTCCCTGCGAGCCGAGCGGGATGCCCTGTCCATATCCCTGCAAAACGCTCGGAGGGTTCAAACGGAAGCTTTTAACCAGGGCAGAGACGATGCCCTGCGTGACCTCATGACCTTCCTCAGGTTTTTGTCCGCCGGCGAGGACAACGGCACTGATACCGAGAAGCAGCTTCTTGCCCTATCTCGGCAGGACCCGCTGTTTCGGGCCGCAACCCGGGAGATCCGGATCTCGATCGCCGGAGGCGGTTCACCCGGAGAGCTAATTTCGCCGTTCCTGTTCCTCGGGATCGTTACCTCCACAACTTCCGAACGGGTGATTGTCGAAGCGATGGTAGATCTGGACGTTTCCGTGGGGTCGGGGATACAGATCCGGCGGATTTCTGAAATGGAGCGGGAGATCCCGATTGCCGAAGGAACCGTTCAACAGGTCCGGGGCGGGAAGATCACCGCCTCCTTCAAACCCATCGCCTCCGGCGGGCTGTCCCCGGCGGCCCGGGATCCGGTGTACGTGATTTCAGAGGGCGACTAACGCAGATGGAACGAAGCTGGCTGAATCTGGGCGTTTCCTTCCTCCTGGCGGCTGCGCCGGCACTCTTGCTGCTGCGCTACTACTATCGGCAGGATCGGGAGCGGCCGGAGCCGAAAGGCCTGGTTGTGCGCATATTTCTGCTGGGGATCGTGGCAACCTTTGTAGCCATACCCCTGGAGCTGCTGATGAGCGTGTTCCAGGGACTGTTTGTCGATTTCCCCCTGCTCACCGCCCTGTTCAAAGCCTTCGTGGTGGCCGCCCTCGTAGAGGAGTATCTGAAGCTCACCATCGTACGGATCTTCGCCTATCGGAACCGCAACTTCGACGAGATCATGGACGGGGTGGTCTATACGGTGGTGGCCAGCCTGGGATTCGCCTGCATGGAGAACATCCTCTACGTGATGGGGGGCAGCATCGGGACTGCCCTGACCCGGGCTGTTACCGCAATCCCGCTTCACGCCACGGCCTCCGGGCTCATGGGGTATTACATCGGCCGGGCCAAGTTCGCCCCATCCCCCCGGGAGGAAAGGGCCTTGATCAGCAAGGGGCTGCGCAGTGCGATTTTCGTGCACGGGACCTATGACTTCCTGCTCTTCGCGGTTCCGTTTTTGGGGACCTGGCTGCTCGTGGGACTGATTCCGCTGCTCCTGGGCACATTCCTGGTCTTACGGTCCCGTATCCGAATCGCCCTGGACGAGGACCGGCGGCGCATGCGGTTCGAGCAGCTCGTATGAGAGTTATGAAAGTCACGGCGGTACCCGCCGTCGTGTTGTTGCTTGTGCTGGCCGCGCCCGGTCCCGCCTGGACCCAGGCGCCGGCGCCTTGGGCCGTGGGAGCCAGTCGGGCGGAGGATCTGGCGGTACGGCTGGTGACCATCGAACCGGCCGATCCGATCTACACCTGGTGGGGGCATTCAGCCGTGGTCGTGGAGGACGGCCGGCTCGGGGTATCCAGATTCTACAACTACGGGCTTTTCTCCTTCCAGCAGGAGCGATTTATTCTCAACTTCGTTATGGGCCGGCTGTGGTTTCAGGTCGGCGCCAGCGATACCGAACAGGAGCTGGCCTACTACCGCTATCTCGGCCGGACGATCCGTATCCAGACTCTTAATCTTTCTGCGCAGAAACGCCTGGAAATGGCTCGTTTTCTGGAGAACAACATCCTGCCGAGCAACCGCACCTACCTGTACGACCACTACTACGACAACTGCGCCACCCGCGTCCGGGACCTGATCGACGCAACTGTCGACGGTCAGCTGGCCGAAGCCGCGGCGGTTCCAGGCAGGATGACTCTGCGGGAACACACCCGGCGTTTTACCGAGCACGCTCCCCTCATGGATTGGCTGTTGATGTTTCTCATGTCGGGGGTGATCGATCAGCCGATCACGAAGTGGGAGGAGATGTTTCTGCCTGTCGAGGTGGAGCGTAACGTAGCGGCTCTGCGCTACAAGGACGAAACGGGGCGGGAAATCCCCCTGGTCAGCGAGTCGGTTGTCTTCTTCGATGCTCCCCGGCAGCGGGTGGTGCCCGAACGGGCCTCCCCGCTCTGGTTCCGGGCACTGATACCCGGATTGATCCTGGGGTTGACTGCTCTGCTGCTGGGAATCCTGCTTCGCAAAAACAGAAACTGGAAGCCCTTCGGAATCTACAGCAGCCTGGTCGGACTGATCCTCGGGCTGCCCGGAAGCGCATTGTTCTTCATGAGCACCTTCACGGACCACGCGATCACCTACGCCAACGAAAATCTCTTCCTGGCCAATCCTCTGACCCTGGCTGCCGTTCCCCTCGGCCTGGCGGCGGCATTCGGGTCGGGCAAGGCAAGCCGCCGCCTGCTGCGGTTGTTATGGCTGGTCCTGGCCGGCCTGGCCGGTGTGTATCTGCTGTTGAAGCCCTTTTCATTCTTCGATCAACAGAATCAGGCGGCTGCGGCTACGATCCTGCCCGTGTTGTTCGGTTTTGCCGCAGCAGCCGGACTATCCTGGGAGCGGATCAAGAACTAGAAGCTTTCCATGCTCAGCTGCTTCATCCTACCTCCTGCAGCCAGCCGGTCCAGATCTCCGGTTTCAGCCCGATCGCGACCTCTTTGCCGCAGCGCACGATCGGTGTTTTCAGCACGGCGGGATTCTTGAGGGCTATCTCGAGAGGATCGTAGACCATGTAGGCCAGTCCTGCCTTGGAATAGGCCTTGGAGTCCCGGTCCAGCAGCTGTTCCGGGTCGATGTTTCGGCAGATGTTCTGCAGCTCCCCCAGGCTCAGGGGCCGTTCTTTCAGGTCCAGGATGTGCGGGCGGATCCCACGTTCTCTGAAGAAGCGATCGGCCTTGCGGGTATCGGGGCAATTTCTGGTACCGATGATCTGGATCGTCGGGCTCATGGAGAGGGGATCAACGTTCTGCCGAGGGAGGTTCGTCTTTGTAGGTTTCCTGGATCCTTATGACCTCATCGATGTTGTCGAGAAAAACCTTTACGAGCTTCGGTTCGAATTGCTTGCCTTTCTCCGCTTTGAACAGCTTGACGATCTGGTCCAGCTCCCAGGCCGGCTTGTAGATCCGTTTGTTAATCAGCGCGTCGTAAACATCCGCCATGGCGGTGATCCGCCCGAAGATATGGATGTCCTCTCCCTTGGTTCCGCTCGGGTATCCGGTTCCGTCCCACTTTTCGTGGTGCTCCTTGGCGATGATCGCCGCGGCTTTCAACATCCGCCGTTCGGAATGCTTGAGGAGGTCGTAGCCCAGAGTCGTGTGGGACTTCATGACCTTCCACTCATCCGCGTCCAGCTTCCCGGGTTTGAGCAGGATGGAATCGGGAATGGCGATCTTGCCGATGTCGTGCATCGGCGAGGACAGCCTGAGCAGCTCGGTCTCGTCATCGCTCAAGCCGTATTTATCGGCGAAGAGCCTGCAGAACTCGGCGACCCGCTTGACGTGGTTGCCGGTTTCCTTGGAGCGCATTTCACCTGCCTCAGCCAGGGTAAAGATGATCTCCCGCTGGGTGGCCTCGATCTCATCGTGCAGCATGGCCGCGTCCAGAGCATTCCCCGTGTAGGTAGCGGCCAGCAGCAGGTGCTCCAGATCCTGTTTGGTGAACGACTCAGGTTCGGGTATCTTGTTGATAGCCTGGAACACGCCGATGATCTTTCCCTCTCCGTCGAGGATCGGCAGCCCCAGGATGTTGCGGGTGTGATAGCCGGTTTTCTTGTCGATCTCCTTGTCGAAACGGCCGTCGTTGTAGGGATCGTTGATGATCAGGGAATCGCCGGTCATGGCCACGCAGCCGGCAATCCCGGCGGAACAGGGGATGGTGATCCGATCCACGCCGTGGGCCACCTTGCTCCACAGCTTCTCGGTCTTGCGGTTGAGCAGCCAGACGGTGCAGCGGTCCGCGCTGATCAGATCCCGGCCCATGTCGGCTAAAAGGATAAGGAGTTTATCGAAATCTCTCTCCGTCGCGATGCGGCCGACGTAGGAGAAGATGG
>CAZPPB010000155.1:0-8457 GCA_964588355.1 uncultured Spirochaetaceae bacterium
CGCACCAGCACGCAGCCGATCTCGTAGGGCATGTACATCCATTTGTGCAGATCCAGGGCCAGTGAGTCGGAGCGCTCCATGCCCCGCAGCAGCTCTTTCCCGCCCGGAGCCAGAACGGCCCAGGCGCCGAAGGCGCCGTCCACGTGAAACCAGAGCTGCTCCCGTTCGCTGATGTCGGCCAGGGCCTGCAGGTCGTCCACCGCACCCGTGTTGGTGGTGCCGGCGGCGCCGATTACGCAGAACGGAAGGAATCCCCGCTCCCGGTCTGCGGCGATCGCCTCCTGGAGCTTCACGGTGTCGATCCGGAACATATCATCGACAGGCACGATGCGCAGGCTGTCACTGCCCAGCCCCAGCAGTTCCACCGCCTTCTGCAGCGAGCTGTGGATCTCCTCGGATCCATAGAGAACCATCCTCCTGCCGGCCCCCTGGAGTCCACGGCTGCGGATATCTGCTTCCGCCTTGGTGTTTCTGGCCACCGCCAGGGCGATCAGGTTCGCCGCGGAGCAGCCGCTGGTGAGGACCCCGCTGGCTTCGGCGGGAAAGCCGAAGATATCCCGGAACCAGCGGATCAGCTGGCTTTCCACGTGATTGGCGCTGTGGTGGTCCAGCCCGCCGGTATTGGAGTTCATGCCCGCGGCCAGCATCTCGGCAAAAGCGCCGAAGACCGTGCCGGTGCCGATCACCCAGCCCCAGAAGCGGGGATGGATATTTCCGGAGGGGTAGGGGAATACGTACTTCAGGAACTCCTGGTACACCTGTTCGGGTGCCTGAGGATCCAGGGGAAGGGCCTGGGTGAAGTGCTCCTTGGCTTCTTTGGGGGCGTGGGTCCACGCGGGGCGGTCCCGCACCGTTTTCAGGTAGTGGAGCAGGTCATCGACCATTCGGTGGCCCAGGGCAGCCATCGCATTCCAGTCTTTTGGGTCCAGAGTTTCCTCGTTCATTTTTATGTTGTTCAATTTACTCGATTAGCTGCTTGAAGTACACTGATCTGCGCGAGGATTCTTTGAACATGAAGCAGAAAGCGGCCCCGATCTATGTTGTCGACGACGAGCAGGTCTCTTTGAGCCTGTACAGGACCGTGCTCGAGCATCACGGAATCGCCGACGTGCAGCTGTTCCAGGATGCGGCCGAGGTGCTCTCTCAGATACCCCTCACCGGATGCTCGCTGATGCTGCTGGATCTTCACATGCCCCGCGTTTCCGGGCAGGAAATTCTCAAAGCCGTAAAGGCAGACCATCCGGAGATCCCCGTGATCGTGATCACGGCGGACGAGGCGGTCGATACGGCCGTGGAGTGCATGAAGCTCGGCGCCTTCGACTACCTGATAAAACCGGTGGAGCACAATCGGCTGTGGGCCAGTGTCCGCCACGCCCTGGAGATCGCCGAACTGCAGGCAGAGGTGGGGCAACTCAGCCGGCACGTCAAGTCCGGAAAACTGACGAAGCCGGAGGCGTTTGCCGACATCGTGACGGACAGCGGGTCCATGAAGTCCATATTTCGCTACATCGAAGCGGTCGCTCCCAGCAGCAAACCGATCCTCGTGACCGGGGAGAGCGGCACCGGCAAGGAGCTGATCGCCCGGGCGATCCACTCCCTGAGCCGGCGGGAGGGGGCGTTCGTGGCGGTCAACGTGGCCGGTCTGGACGACACGATGTTCTCCGACAGCTTGTTCGGACATGTACCCGGTGCATTTACGGGGGCCGAGGGACAGCGTTCGGGTCTGGTTGAGGAGGCTTCCGGTGGCACCCTGTTCCTCGATGAAATCGGAGAGCTGGCGGCCGGCTCCCAGATCAAGCTGCTGCGTCTTCTGCAGGAGGGAGAGTACTATCCCCTGGGCACCGACAAGATGCGTACCGGTTCCGCCCGGATCGTCACGGCGACCAACGCGGACCTGTTGGCTCAGCAGGAGAAGGGAATCTTCCGCAAGGACCTGTACTACCGGCTCATCGCCCACAGCATCGAGGTGCCGCCCCTGCGGGAGCGATTCGAAGACTTGCCGCTGCTGATCGACTATTTCCTCGAGCAGGGGGCGGCGGAACTGAAGAAGAACAAGCCGCAGGTCCCCAAGGAAACCTACGCTCTGCTCGAGTCTTACGCTTTCCCCGGGAATATCAGGGAGCTCCAGTCCCTGCTGTTCGACGCACTCAGCACCCAAACGGGCAGTACCCTTTCTCTGGCCCCTGTCAGGAGCTACCTGGACAAGCGCCGGGACGCCGGCGCTCCCAGCGTCTCGGGGCCGAAGACGCGTCAGCCCCGGTTCAGCTACAGTGGAAGGTTCCCGACATTGCAGGAGGCGGAGGACTACCTGATCGACGAAGCCCTGCAGAAAACCGGCGGGAACCAGAGCCTGGCCGCCCAGCTTCTGGGAATCAACCAGTCCACCCTGAGCAGAAGGCAAAAAAAAGCCCCCCCGCAGGGGGGCTGAGCAGGGTAGTTCCTGCAATCCCAGTTGGCTGCCTGATTATTCGGCGTAGTTGGCCAGGACTTCCGACTCCTCCATGTAGCGATTGTAGATCTTGATGTCCGACATCGCCCCGTTGTAGTGCCATGAGTCGCCGGGAATCTGGGTTCCGACTACGACGTCGCCTTCAGAGCTCACGAAGGGATAGTTGTCCGCGATCGTCGTCAGCGTGCTGGAGAATCCCAGGGTGATGCTGTCGACCACGTCGGAGCCGTTGACGTAGATGTGCACCTCGTCCTCGTCCCAGGTGGCTACGACGTAGGACCACTCCCCGAGGGTCAGTACGTGGGTCGTGTGGACCAGGACCAACTGGCCGGCTTCACTGGTCAAGGCCAGCATCAGCTGATTGCTGCCGTCGTACTGGAAGCTGTATCCTTCATCGGACCAGTCGGGTTCGGTGCCCTTGTGGATGATGCCGGCCCAGCTGACATTCGTGGTTGGCTTGAGCCAGGCTTCGATCGTGCCTTGGTGGGTCAGGTCGTTGGTGGGGTCTGCGGGGATGATGAGGTAGTCTTCCGCCTCATCGAACTGCATGCCCACGCGCTCGCCATCGTCCACGATCTCGGGAGTTCCGTTGGTCTGGATCGGAGAATCCGCGGGGATCTCCTCTTCCAGAGGAAGGCCGACAACGATCCCCTCTTCGGCGTCCTGATACATCCCGGTAGCGGCGACCATGAGATCCGTAAGGGTGACGGATCCGTCCAGCACGCCGAGCACCTGGGCGCGGACATCCTCATCGGCGATCTGGTCGGTAACAACGATGACTACGTCCTCTTCGGTGATGCCGTAAACCTGGGCCAGCGTATCCACCGTGATCGCGTAGGTATAGATTTCTGCGGCGCCCGCTTCGGCGCTCAGGGGGTCGATCCCCTCCACGGCAGCCACGAAGGATGCCAGATCATCCTCATAGGTCGTTTTGGCCGCAGGATCGGTTCCTCCGGTAGGCATGCTGCACGCCCCGACGAGCAGCAAGGCTCCTGCAAAAACAAGCAGGGTTATCAGCTTTGTGAAGACCTTCATCGTATTTTCGTTCATCATGACCTCCTGTTCGCTGGTCGTAGACACTAAAGCAAGGAGCGTGCCATATTTCCAAATCTCTATATCTTGTTGTAATGTAAAGAATTAATCGACATGATGGCACTTCGGGGAGGGACGGGAATCTATGCAAAATGCATAGAGAGAAGGTGGGTTTCTAATTATATGTTATCAATAGAATTAGGCGGCTATGCGAAATGCATAGCTATGCAGAATGGATAGCCACCGAAGATCGAACAACAAAATCTCCTGAAAAAATCTTCTAAAATATCTCCTGAACGAATCGCGAAAGGATCGCGCCGCTGGACATTTCCGGACCGTCCCGGCTATCCTGATGCCTCATGGCCGAACTCTCAACGACCAGCCCAATAAGCTACCGCCGCATTTTCTGGTTCTGGATCCCTCTGGCCGCCATGTGGTTCATGATGGCCGTGGAGCAGCCGCTGATCGCCTCTTTCGTTGCCCGCATGCCCGAACCGGAGCTGAACCTGGCCGCCTACGGGGTGGTCTTTTCCATCGCCCTGATCATCGAGGCGCCGGTGATCATGCTGCTGGCCGCGGGCACGGCCCTGTCCCGGGGACCGCTCTCTTACCGGCGTCTTCTGCGCTTCGCCCGTCTCATGATGGGCGGCCTGACCGCTCTCCACCTGTTGGTCGCCCTGACCCCGCTCTTCGATCTGATACTGCTGAAGCTCATCGGCGTGCCGGCCCGGGTGGCAGAGCTCGGCCGGAGCGCATTCCTGGTCCTCACCCCCTGGACGGCCGCTGTCGGGTATCGTCGGCTGTGGCAGGGTGTGCTGATCCGCCACGACCGGACGGGAGTGGTGCCGGTAACGATCGCCGTGCGCCTGGCGGTCACCGCGGTGCTGATGATGATCGGCTATTCCCTGGGCCGCTGGTCCGGGTTATTCGTGGGAGCCGCGGCACTGACCGGTGGTGTCGCTGCGGCAGCGGCGGCGGCCTACCTGTTTGCCCGCCCGGTTGTTCGGCGGCATCTTCATGATGCCATCCCCGAGGCCGATCCCCTGTCCTGGCGGGAGCTGTACGCTTTTTACCTTCCCCTGGCCCTGACCTCCCTGATCCTCCTGGCAGCCCGCCCGCTGCTGACCGTCGCAATTTCCCGGCTTCCCCAGTCCCTCGAATCCCTGGCGGTCTGGCCTGTTCTGCTCAGCGTCAGCTTTCTCGGGCGATCGATCGCCATGTCTTACCAGGAGGTCGGGATCGCCCTGCTGCAGGACCGCAGAGATTTCGAGATGCTGCTGCGATTCGCCCGGATGCTGAGTGCGGTGATGCTGCTCGTGTTCGCCGTGTTCGCTCTCAGCCCCCTTGCCGAAATCTGGTTCAGGGATGTCGTCGGACTTGCCGCCGGGTTGACCGGGATGACCCGCACACCCATGGTATTCATCGCGGTTCTGCCCGCGGTCACTGCCCTGATTTCCTGGAAGAGGGGAATCCTGGTCACGGCCAAGAGGACGCCGGCCATCACCCGTTCGGTGATCGTAAATCTGCTGGTTCTGGGGGTGCTTCTGCTCGTGTTGGGCTATACCCTGCCCGCGAATGGAGCGCTCATCGCCGCCATCGCCTACGCAGGATCCGTGACCGCCGAATGGCTGTACCTGCACTTTGCGGCCTCCAAGGCCCGCAACCGCCTGTTCCCTGACCGGGAGAGATGATACAATAGCGCCGGCGGGGGCGCCGGCAGCATGGGCTTGTACTCCGGCCGGCCGCCGACTGAGGCAAAGGAGCGTCGCATGAGTGAAGAAAAAAAATCTCTCGTCGTGCTGTGGACCAGCGGGGATCGGGAGGTAGCTCTCAAGATGGTGTTCATGTATACTCTGAACGCCAAGCTCAAGGGCTGGTGGGAAGAGGTGATCCTGATCGTTTGGGGACCCTCCGCCGAGCTGTTGAGTCGGGATGAGGAGCTTCGGGAAAAGATCGGACAGATGAAGGAAGCGGGGGTGGTGCTGGAGGCGTGCAAAGCCTGCGCCGATCTGTACGGAGTAAGCGCCGATCTGGAAGCGCTGGGGATTGCAGTCAGGTACATGGGCGTGCCCCTGAGCGAGTATCTCAAGGAGGATCGGGCCGTGCTGGCCCTGTAGGCAACCGGGATGAAGAACAACAGGTTTTCAATAGCCGCCGCGATCGCAATCGCAGCAGCCGTCCTTCTGTTCGGGGGCTGTGAATCCCTGCGGGACGCTGTGGAGGTTATGCGGAAACCCGAAGTGAGGATCGCCGCTACCGAGATCGAAGCCCTTTCATTCACCGGGCTGACCCTCCGCTTCGATGTCGAGATCAAAAATCCGAACCCCATCGGGATCAGTCTGGCCGGATTCGACTACGAGCTCCAGATCGAGGACAATCCCTTTGTCAACGGCCAGGTCCTTGAGAGGGTTACGGTGGCGGCCCGGGAACGCTCGATTATCCCGCTTCCGGTGGAGCTGGGTTTCGAAGAGATATCCCAGACGTTCTCTGCGCTTCAAGGCAAAGAGGAAGCGGCTTATCGGCTCTCTTCGGGCTTCATCTTCGAACTGCCGTTGCTGGGCAGGGTCCGGATTCCGGTGCGGACCGATGGTTCTTTTCCGATCCTGCGGCCGCCCCGCCTGCAGGTGGTGAATCTGCGGCTGAACGAGATATCCCTGTCCAGGGCGAGCCTTGCCCTCGATTTGGAATTGATCAATCGGAACAGCTTCAAGGTTTTCGTGGAGTCTCTGGAGTATCGATTTCAGGTGGACGGACGGGATTGGGCATCGGGGATGCGTCGGGAGAACGTGCGGATCTCCGAGAATGACAGAGCCGGGCTGACCATCCCGGTGGATCTGGATTTCGGTGCTCTGGGCAGGGGGGTGTACCAGATGATCCTGGCAGGGGGGAGCGTGCAGTACGCTTTCAAGGCGAATGTGGACATGGGGACCTCCCTGCGGGCGTTGAAGGAGGCCTCCCTTCCCTTTGAATTGAGCGGCCAGTTGAAAATCCAACGTTGAGCGAGTAAAAAATCCCCAGTTCAGATTGACAGATGCAGCATAAAGTACTATAAGTATGTTAAGTACTTTATGGCTGCACCGACCATACCTGCAATAAAACAACTCAAACAGGAAGAGATTCACAATTCCCCGGCCTTCCCGCATCTGATCCGTGCCGTCGACCTGCAGACGGATCGTTCCTATCCCGGGGACGGGCAGGATAGGGACGGGCAGGAGGAGGATGGCTCCGGCTTCAATCTAAGAAACCTGCGGGGCCGTCTGGTGGAGCTGAGCTCCTGCCGATCCTCTGCCTGCCTCAGCCTCAGCTGCGCATTGCTGCTGCAGGCTCAAAAGTGCTCTGCTTCCGTTATTTGGCTTTCAATCACCCGGGATTCCTTCTATCCTCCCGATCTTGCCGCCAATGGAATCGATCTGTCCTTGCTTCCCGTTGTCTGGGCGCCGGATATCCGTTCGGCTGTTCGGGCGGCGGATCAGCTGCTGCGCACCGGAGCTTTCGGGCTCCTGGTGATCGATCTGTACAGAGATCCACGCCTGCCGACACCGCTTCAAGCCCGCCTGGCACCTTTGGCGCATCACCACGGCTGCGCCGTCTGTTTTCTGACAGTCAAACCGGAGTCGAGCCCCTCCCTCGGTTCGATGATCTCCCTGTTCGCCCGTGTTTCCCGCAGCCGGATCTCAGCGGGCCGCTTTCGTCTCGATGTACAGGTCGTGAAGGACAAGAGACAAGCCCCCGTGTGGGGGCTTATGGAGCACATCGATGGTCCGCCTGGCCTGTGTTAACGTAGTGGATCTGCCCCTGCAGCTGCTGTACAGGAAGCATCCCGAGTGGAGGGAGCTTCCCGCAGCCGTAGTTTCCAAGGACAGCCCCTATGGGCGGATACTCACAGTCAATGCTCGGGCCGGAGAGTACGGGATCGAACCTGGGCAGCGCTATGCCGGGGCTCTAAGTCTCAACCACGAACTGAGGGCCGACACCATCCCTGAGCAAAGGGTTGCCGAGGGAGCGGAGTTCCTTGCCGGTGAGTTGAGGAGATACAGCCCGCTGGTAGAGCCGGATCGTTCAGAGCCCGGCATTTACTGGCTGGATGCCGGCGGCCTGTCTTCCCTCTACCCGGACTGGGGCATCTGGTGCGCTGAGCTGCGCCGCTGCCTGGCTGAAAGCGGATTCGCAGCTTCCGCTGCCGCCGGGTTTACGCGCTTCGGCTGTTACGCTGCGGCCAAATCGATACAGGATCAGGTGGTCTTTTCCCAGCCCCGGTCCGAGCGGGGGTTCGCGTTAAAGGCGGGAATCTCCGTCTTGAGGTTCCCGCCTGAGGTAGTGGAGCGGCTGGAGATGCTCGGGGTGCGCAGCGTGGGCGATTTTCTCGAACTGCCGCCGGGGGCGGTGGGCAAACGCTTCGGTCCGGAGGTCAGGCGGCTGCATCGTTTCGCCGCCGGGGAACTGGACCTTCCTCTGCAGCCGGCGGGGCCGCAGGCCGATCCGCGGTGGTTCATCAAACTCCCCTATGCCGAGCCGGCGGGGGACCGACTCCTGGACATCATGCGGCGCTGCCTGGAGGAGGTGACCGGGAAGCTGGGCAAAGACCATCGGCTGATCCGGGAGCTGAGGATCTGCTTCGTGCTGGATGGGGCGGCGGAAAAGTCACTTTTCGTCGAGCCGATCCTGCCTTCCTCGCCCACCTTGGATACCACTCTGCTGGCGGATCTTATCGGCCTGCGGATGGAGAATCTTCGCCTGCCCGCCGCCGTCGCGGGCATCCGCATGTCCATGGAAACGATTGCAGAGAGAAACATCCAGTCGGAGCTCTTCATCGCCGCTTCGAAGGAGAGCCGGCGGGAGGTGGATAGGGTCTTCGCCCGATTGCGGGGGCTTTGGGGCAACAGCTGCATTCAATGCGCCGTCCTGGAAGATGAGCATATCCCGGAGCGAAGGTACAGCTGGGAGGATCTGGGCGGGATGCCCGGGGCGGGGGAGCG
>CAZPPB010000156.1:0-8151 GCA_964588355.1 uncultured Spirochaetaceae bacterium
GCAGGCAGGAACGGCAGAAGGTGCACTTTTGCGGGTCGATCCGGTAGATCAGGGTACGCTCCTCCCGGCGGGCCGCGGTCAGGGCGCACTCCGCTTGAGAGATGATAACCTTGACCCCCTCCTGCTTCAGGGCCTTCACGATCGCCTCCACAGATTGCTCCTGGTCGAAGGGGCCGATCACCTGGAGGTTTTCCACGCCCATCCCCCGGACGATGCCCTCGATCTCGACCCGCCGGGCTCCCTTGGCCTGGAACTGCTCGGCGGTGCCGGGGTTGACCTGGAAGCCGGTCATGCTGGTCCAGCCGTTGTCCAGGATGATCACCAGCAGGTTGGTTCCGTGCTGGATGGCGTTGATCAGCGGCGGGATACCGGCGTGGAAGAAGGTGGAGTCCCCGATGGTGGCGATCACCGGATTTTCTATTCCCGCCCTGTAGAAGCCCTGGGCCAGGCCGATGCTCGAACCCATGGAGACCTCGGTCCAGCAGGTGTGGAAGGGAGGATTCATGCCGAGGATCGTGCAGCCGATGTCCCCGGTCACCACCGTGTTGTCCCGGTCAAGACCGATCTTCTTCAGTGCCCGGTTGATGGCCATGAAGCTTCCCCGGTGGGGACAGCCGGCGCAGAAGGTGATGGGGTGCTTGACGTTGAGGGCGGCTGCGGGCGGGGTTGCGCCCACCGGGCTGACGGCAGTCTGGTCCGCTGTGCCAATCTGAGGCGCTGCCCGCCCACCCCCGGACCGCCCGGTGGTCGCGGCGGATGTCTGGATCGTGGAATCCGCTTTCCAACCCTCCTTCAGCAGGTTCAGACCCCGGCTGATGATCTCCTGGCTGTACTTGCCGACCCTGGGAAACAGCTGGTCCAGCTTTCCCAGGAAGGTGCCGTTCCAGCCGAGCCGGGAGGCTTCGCTGCGCAGCTGCATCTCCACGAAGGGCTCCAGCTCTTCGAGCACAAGGACCCTCCCGGCTTTCTCGAACATGCGCCGGACCAGCTGCGTATCCAGGGGATAGACCGATTCCAGGAACAGGGTGGAAAGTTCCCGATGATTCCCGGCAGACAGAGCTTCCCGCACGTAGGGAATCAGGGCCCCGGCGGCGACTACGAACAGAGCACCGCCATCCGTTTCCTGCAGCCGGTTGATCCCGGCCTCAGCGGCGCTTCTCTCCGCCGCCCCGAGCCGTTTCAACAGGTCACGGTGCTGGTCCATGCAGATAACCGCACCCGCCTTGGTGAAGCGCAAGATGTTCTTCTCGAATTCGGCCTTGCGCTTCAGAGTCTTGTAGGTGTATTCCCCCTCGACCTCCTGTTTGGCGTGGGCTACAGAGGTAACCGAGCGCAGGATCACCGGAAGCTCGCAGGCTTCGCTGAGCTGGAAGGCGTAGCGGGTCAGCTCATAAGCCCGGGCCGGGTCCGCCGGTTCCAGAACGGGCAGCCCGGCCCACTGGGCGAAAAGCCGGGTGTCCTGTTCGGGCATGCCTGCCTCCGCGCCCGGGTCGTCGGCGATGTACAGTACCAGGCCGCCCTTGGTGCCGGAGTAGGCCACCGACAGAATAGAGTCCGCCGCCACGTTCGCCCCGGACATCTTCATCGTGACCAGGGCCCGTTTGCCCGCCCAGGCCGCTCCGGTGGCCAGCTCGAAGGCTACCTTCTCGTTGACGCTCCACTCCACGTACGGTGTGGGCTTGCCGTCCCGGGCGGCGGTAAGGCTGAAGTTAAGCAGTTCATTCAGGGCTTCTGAGGAGGGCGTTCCGGGATAGCCGGCAGCCACGTCGATGCCCGCGGCCAGGGCGCCGTAGGCGACCGCCTGATTTCCTATAATCGATCGCTTCATCTAAGGGTTCCTCCGGGCACCCATAGTAGCAGTGATCAAATGCTTAAGTAAAGGCAAAATATTCTCGCTATATGGAATTGATTTCTTTTTCACTGTTTGCAGCCGTACTGCAAAGAAGAAGCGGCTGCCAGGTCATTTGGACGGATATCCCGCGTATCGACAGGTCGGTCGGCCGCTGCAAGAAAAATAAAAATTCCTCTTGACGAATCGGGAATTCCTGTTAGAATCACTATGCGATATTTATTATCGTATAGTGAGAGAAAATGACTGGCTGTTATTCTAGAAATTTGGGAGAAACCCTTCGTTGAAGCTGCTCGCATCGGTGGTCAAGACTATTCGGGTATTGGAAGCTTATTCTCCTCAGCGGCAGGAGCTCAGCACCATCGAGCTCAGTAAGCTGTTGGAGATGGATAAAAGTTCCGTATCCAGGATCGTGGTGACTCTGCAAGCCCAGGGCTATCTGCGCAAGAACACGCTGAACGGCAAGTATCGGCTTGGAGCGAAGTTCATCGATTTGGGAAATCAGGTCCTGAACAGGTACGACCAGCTGGATATCGGCGAGACCGCGGGGCCTTTTCTTCGCGGGCTTTCGGACACGATCAAAGAGGTCGTGCATCTCGGAATACTCGACAACCAGGACGTCGTTACTCTGAAGAAAATGAACGGTGGTCAAATCGTAACGGTGGATACGAAAGTCGGGGGGCGGTATCCCGCCTATGCGTGCGCCCTGGGAAAGGTGCTTCTGGCCGGTTTGTCCGGGGAACGGCGGCTTGAAGTGCTGAACCAGAGACCGCTGACCCCGCGGACGCCGCACACAATCGTCGAGCTGCCGGCTCTCAGGGAAGAGATCGCTTCGGTGAGCAATCAAGGATACGCCTTCGAATACGAGGAATCGTTCCTCGGAATCTGCTGTGTCGCCGCCCCGATCAAGAACCCGAACGGTGAAGTCCTGGCGGCCTTGAGCGCAGCGATCCCGAAGCAGAGAAGTGACGAGGGACGGATGAAGGAGATACTCCGTCACGTTATTGAAACGGGCGTGCAAATTTCGAAGCAGATCTGTGGAGATATTTGATCTTTCCATTCGGTGAGAACGGAGAGATCGATTACTATAATTGCTGTATGGAGGCAAAGTGTGGAAAAGATCCTGACAGATTTGAACAAACAGGTGCAACTCGGGGAGATCGAGAAGGTCAAGGAGCTCATCCAGAAAGCCCTGGAGGAGGGGGTCGCGGCGATGGACATCCTGGAGAAGGGACTGCGCTGCGCCATGGAAGAGGTAGGAGGAAAGTTCGAGTCTCTCGAGATCTTTCTGCCGGAAATGATGAGCGCGGCGGATGCGATGAAAGCCGGAGTCGAGGTACTTCAACCCCATCTGGGCTCGGGATCAGATGCGGGACAGCTGGGCTCGATCCTTCTGGGAACGGTCGAAGGTGACATCCACGATATAGGAAAAAACATCGTGAAGATCATGCTGGAAGGAGTGGGATTCAAAGTGACGGACCTGGGCTTCAGCGTTCCCACTCTGAGTTTCGTGGAACGGGTCAAGGAAACAAAGCCGGACGTGCTGGGCATGTCCGCGCTCATGACCAGCACCATGGTGCATATGCCCCGGGTCGTGCAATTCCTCAAAGATCGGGGCTTGAGAGACGAGGTCAAGGTGATCGTGGGCGGAGCGCCGGTTCTTCCCGACTGGGCTGAAAAGATCGGTGCCGACGGATACGGCAACAATGCCGCCGAAGCGATAAAGGCAGCAAAGGAGATGATCAAATGATTCAGTTTTGGGACATCATAGAGAGGGCGGAAAACGGGAAAAGCCTCGACGCCAACGATTGGGATCGATTGGTAGGCAAGAGCGCGGCCGAGGTTGTTTCCAAGTTCGATCTGAAGTACGATCCCGACAATCCCGTGCCGGCCGATGACGCTCTGGCCGACCGCATGTACGAGGCGGGAATCGAGCTGTTCGAGCGCCTGGGAATCTACTGCATCGACACAGGCAAGGTGCTGCAGTTCAGCCGCCAGGAAATCCTGGAGGCGCTGGAAAACGCTCCGGATCACGTGGTCTACGGAACGGGGGAGAACATGGTACATATCCCGCACCGCACGATCGAGGACCCCCGGGATCCGATCGTCAACTTCTCCGCGGTGGGAACGCCTGTGACGGAGGAATTGTTCGTACCGATCTGCCAGAGCTACGCCCAGGAGCCGATGGCGGACACCTTCTCCGGACCGCTGATTACCGAGTTCCGCGGCATGGGGGTGAGCTCCGGATCGCCGGTGGAAGTCGAGGGAGGGATATGGAACGTGGTCAAGCTCCGCGAGGCGGCCCGCTGGGCCGGCAGGCCGCAAATGCCCATCCACAACTTCATGTCCGTTGCCGAGAGGACCGATGCCACCATCGCGGCCGCCCGTCCCGAGCTGGGCGCCCTTCCCGGAGACGGGCTGTTCGTGGCCGCCGTAGCGGAGCTGAAGGTCGACTACGAACGGTTGAAGAAGGTTTCCTTCCTCCGACACAGCCCCTACGTGATCGGAGGATTGTACGGGCCGCTCATGGGAGGCTTTGGGGGTGGACCGGCCGCCACAGCGGCGCTGCTGGTTGCTCACCATTGCCTGGGAGTTATGGCCTTCAGGGCGCAGAGGCATAATGCATTTCCAGTCCATATCCACCACGTCTGCAACACCAGCCGGGAGATGCTCTGGCTGGTATCCGTTACCGGTCAGGCCCTGGCCCGCAACAGCCATCTGGTTATCTTCGCCAACGCCTTCATGGCAGCCGGGCCGTGCACCGAGATGATCGTCCGGGAGCTGTCGGCTCATTCCCTCACTGCAACTGTGTCGGGCTGGCATCTGAATCCCTGTGCCGTGGCCAAGAACCGTCAGCCGCTGCACTGCAGTGCCATGGAACCCCGCATCCACGCGGAGGTCGGCCACGTGGCGGCCAGGGCGGGACTGGACCGCAAAGAGGTCAACCGCATCGCCAAAGCACTGCTGGAAAAATACGAAAAGGACTTTGCCCAGGCTCCCATCGGCAAGAGCTTTACAGAGTGCTATGACCCGGTGTTGGTCAGGCCCAGGGACGAGTACCTCAAGCTATGGGAAAAAGGCAAGCAGGAACTGGCGGAGCTGGGGCTCGATTTCGACCTTATCCATCAATAGAGAGGTGTCGATCGTGCCCTATATTTCCATCGAAACATTCGCCGGCAAGACAGCCGAACAGAAGAAACATCTGATCGAGGAGGTCACCCGAGCGGTGACCTCTTCCCTCGGGGTTCCCAAAGAAGCCGTGTGGATCGTTGTCAAAGATATACCCAAAACCAGCTGGGGGGAGGCGGGCCGTCCCTGCAGTGAAATCTACCCGGACAGGGGGAGCTGATCGGCGCCCCGAGCAGCTCAAAACACGGATGTCCCGGTCCTCGAGCTGACCTTGGGCCAAGTAACTTTATGGAGGCTGAAGCATGATAACCACCCTGCAGCGGGATGGATCGGAGATCCAGATCACACCGGACGGGCCGATCGTCATGATCGGAGAGAAGATAAATCCAACGGGGCACAAAAGGCTGTCGGAGGCCCTCAAGAATCGTAATTACGATTATGTCCGCACGCTTGCCGAGCGACAGCTCGAGGCGGGAGCGCACGTGCTCGATGTGAATGCAAGCATCCCGGACCTCGATGAGACAGGTCTGCTGCCCGAGATCGTAAAGATAGTGGCGGATCATGTTCAGGCACCCCTCTGCATCGATTCGAACAGTGTCGAGGCCCTGGAAGCCGCCTTGAAGGTCTGTCCCGGCAAACCTCTGGTCAATTCCGTGAACGGAGAGCAGAACAAGCTGCAGCGGGTGCTTCCCCTGGTTCGAGATCGCGGCGCAGCGGTAATCGGACTGACTATGGATGATTCGGGGATCCCCGCTACCGCAGAAAAGCGTCTGGCGATCGCGGAGCTGATACTCGATCGGGCGGTGAAGATCGGGATCCCCCCCGAGGATGTGTTGATCGATCCTCTCGTGCTGACGGTGGGGGCGGATCAACAGGCTGCGGTCACCACCCTGGCGACGATCAGACTCGTTCGGGAGAAGCTCGGGGTTAATATCAATCTAGGTGCAAGCAACGTTTCTTTCGGACTGCCGGACAGGCAAACGATCAATCAGGCCTTCCTGGCTCTGTCATTTTCGGCCGGAGCGACCTGTGTCATCACGGACCCCGGCAAGCTGGCGGGAACCATTCTGGCCTGTGATCTGCTGTTCGGCCGAGATCCCTACGGAAAACGGTTTCTGACCCACGTCAGGAAATCGCTGAAAGCGAAGTGAGAAAAGGGTTCCGCAGATATGGGTATATTCGGGGGCACATCGAACTTGACAGTCGGTGAAAACTGTTTATACTTGCGAGGTATAAACTTGCACCTCGCGATCGACGTTTGATGGCTACACTGTGAGAGTATTCGAGGGGGAACGGGTGCAGCAGAAAAAGATCGTAACCGCCGGAGACCGTGTCTACCTGAAGTTCTTCGACCTGGATTTCTTTCACGAAAAAGCAAAAGAAGCGAACGCCGGGCTGGTCCCGTTTAAAGAGTTCGACGAAGAAAAGTTCAAAAAAGAAATATCCGACGCCGATGCCATCGTGGTCATCGACAGACCTCTCCAGAAGGATCATCTGCAGGCGATGACGCGCTGCAAGATCATCCTTGCTCTGGAAGTGGGCTACGACTTCATCGATGTGGCGATGGCGACCGAAAAGGGGATCGTCGTTTCGAATGTGCCGACCTACGGAACCGAACAGGTCGCCCTTCATGCCCTGTCTTTGATCCTTGCCTGCCAGAGGGAACTCAAGCCGTTGATTGCCGAAACCTCCGCCGGGGGTTGGAACTACAACGTCTGTAAACCTCTCTGGGAGCTGAGAGGCAAGAAGCTCGGCATCATCGGACTGGGCAGGATCGGCCGCAGTCTCGTGAAAAAAGTGCAGGGACTCGAACTGGAGCTGATCGCCTACGATCCGTACCTTTCCGATGATATCTTCCGGATGCAAGGGGTGGGAAGGTGCTACGATCTGGAGGATCTGCTCGACGAAGCGGACATAATTTCCCTGCACGTGCCGCTCAACCCGGAGACGCATCACATGATCGGGGAAAAAGAGCTCACCCGAATGAAAAAACGGGCTATTCTGGTCAATACCTGCAGGGGAAAGGTCGTAGACGGTCCGGCCCTGTTCAAGGCTCTCAAAGACGGAGAAATAGCCGGGGCGGGGCTCGATGTTCTGGAGAAGGAGCCGCCCGACCCCGACGACCCGCTGCTCAACTGTGACAACCTGATCGTAACGCCCCACGCCGCCTGGTACTCTGAGGAGAGCCTCGATCGGCTGAAGAACTTCGGGATGGACGAGGTGGTAAGGGTGTTGAACGGAAAGCGTCCGAGGTTCGTCGTGAACCCGGAAGTGTTTTTCCAGCGTTGAAGTACCGGCGCTGAGACCGGGCGGATGCCGCTTCACTTCGGCTGGGAAAGGATCGAAGCGGCAGAGAGGAGGATTTTGGTAATCGAGTGCTCAGAATCAGAAATTAGAACCTGAAATCCAAAGTAGAAAGGAGAAAGAGCTTATGGATACTCATCATCTAGTTGCTCTGATCGTTATCATCGTGTACTTCGTCGTCATAATCGGGCTCAGCGTCTATCGCCGTTTGGCGAAAACCGAGCTTGATTTTTTTCTGGCGGACCGGAAATTCCCCCACTGGATCCTGGCTGTATCCTTCGCCGCTTCCTGGTTCGGGGGAGCTTCGGCCCTCGTGTCCGCCGACAAAGCCTACGCCGGGGGATGGAGCGCCTACTTCGTCATGGGCGGCCCGACCATCGTGTCGAGCCTGGTGCTGCTGTCCCTGGCCGGAAGAATCCGGTTTCTCGGACCGATATCCCAGCCCGAGATCACGGAGAATCGCTACAACAAAACGGCCCGAATCATCCAGTCGGTGATCATCTGGTGGTACATGTCCACGTGGGCAGCCTCGCAGATGATCGCGGCGGCGGGGTTCTTCAGCAGCTTCTTCGGCATGACCTATGTCGGCGCCCTGCTGATCCTCGTGGCCATTGTGTGGTTTTACTGCATGTTCGGCGGATTCAAGAGCGTCGTAACCACCGACCTGGGTCAGTTCGTTTGGATCGTTCTGGCGCTGGTCATAGTCGGGATCGCCGCGGCGGCGAATTTCGGCGGTTTCGACAAGGTCCGCGAGATCGTGAAGGCACAGGACAACACGAAGTTCTTCAACATCTTCGGAAACTTCAAGTACAGTCTGTTCTACATCATCTCCTTCACCTTCGCCTGGGTGATCTCGGCGGAGATCTGGC
>CAZPPB010000157.1:0-8100 GCA_964588355.1 uncultured Spirochaetaceae bacterium
TGGTGAATATGGTGCGGCAGATCAAGAGTGAAGAGGAGATCCGCTTCATGAAGATAGCCGGACAGATCGCAGTCAAGGTCATGCAGACGGCCATCGATGCGATCGACGTGGGCGTGCGGGAGTGCGACGCCGCAGCAGCCATCGCCGCGGCGGAGTACAGGGGCACCGACCAGCACGGCGGCGACTATCCCGCGATCGTACCCCTGATGATGGCGGGGGAGGGCACCAGCACCCCGCACCTGACCTGGACCGACAAGAAATACCAGAAGGACGAGCCGATCATCCTGGAGCTGACCGGGGTGTACAAGCATTATCATGCTCCCATTGCCCGCACAATGTTCCTGGGAACGCCTCCCCCCCTGATCAAGGAAGTCGCCGACGTGGTCATCCACGGACTGGGTGAGACCCTGCAGATCGTGAAACCCGGGGTCACCTGCGAGGAGGTGGAGGCTCGCTGGCGGCAGGCCATTTCGGGCACCAACGTGGTCAAGGAGTCCCGCATAGGCTACTCGATCGGTCTCAACTATCCTCCGGACTGGGGCGAGCAGACCATGAGCTTGCGCCCGGGGGACAAGACGGTGCTCAAGCCCAACATGGCCTTTCACATCATCCTCGGGATCTGGGAGGAGAAGGTCGGCTTCGAGGCCGACGCCACCATCAGGATCACCGAGAAGGGCTACGAGCCGCTGTACGAGTTCCCAAACAAGCTGTACCTGAAGTAGCAGGATGCCGCACCCTCCGATACCCCTCTCCGAGGTCTATCGAGCTCGTCAGCGGATTGCGGGAAGGGTTCTGAGAACCCCGCTGATTGCTTCACCCGATCTGAGCGACCGGGTGGGCGGATCCGTGCATCTCAAGCTCGAGAGCCTGCAGAAAACCGGCTCCTTCAAGGTGCGGGGGGCCTTCAACAAGATACTCAGCCTGGGCGAGGAGGAGCGCCGGCGGGGGGTGATCACCTTCTCCACCGGCAATCACGGCAGAGCCGTGGCCTGTGCGGCCGGCGAAACGGGGATGCCGGCGGTGGTTTGCGTATCCGAGCACGTCCCGTCGTACAGGATCGAGGCCATTGCCTCCTACGGTGCGGAGGTCGTGGTCAAAGGCAAGAGCCAGGACGAGGCGGAGGAGCACTATCATCGGCTTCAGAGAGACAGGGCGCTTATTCCGGTCAAGCCATTCGACGACCCCTGGATAATCGCCGGGCAGGCGACCATCGGGCTGGAAATCATGGAGGACCTGCCCCGGGTCGATACGGTCCTCATTCCCCTGTCCGGCGGAGGGCTGCTCTGCGGAGTAGCGCTGGCTCTGAAATCCGCCGATCCGTCTATTCGTGTGGTTGCCGTATCCATTGAACGATCTCCGGCGATGCAGGAGAGCGTGAAGGCGGGAAAGGCGGTGGTTGTCGAGGAGCGGGATACCCTGGCGGATTCCCTGCTTGGCGGGATCGGGCAGGACAACCGCTACACCCTGCCCATGGTCGGCGAGCTGACCGATGAGTTCATCGCCGTGTCGGAAGAGGAGATTGCCGGAGGGATGACCTACGCCCTGGAAGAGCATGGGCTGGTTTTGGAGGGAGCGGGGGCTGTGGGAATAGGCGCGCTCCTGGCCGGTAAGGCAGGGGACCCGGGGGGTTGTACGGCGGTGGTGCTCAGCGGCGCAAGCGTCGACCTGCCGCGCTACCTCGATGTCGTGGGTAAGCGAATCCGCCGGGGATAGAGACGGGGCAAGAAAATTGAGGTGAACTTGTGGAAATTCTTGTGTTGACGGAACAGGAACTTCGTTCCTGTATAAAGCTGGATTTAGATGTTATCGACGCCGTGGAACAGGCCTTTGTCAATCTTTCCCGAGGAAAGGCCACGGTTCCTCCGATCATGATGCTGCCCGTGCCGCAGCGGCGCGGGGAGGTGGATGTAAAGTCAGCCTACATCGAAGGATTGGACAGCCTGGCGGTCAAGATCGCCTCGGGGTTTTTCGAAAACTTCCGGATGGGATTGCCCAATGCCAGCGGTCTGATGGTCCTGGTGAGCACGGAAACCGGATTCCCCCTGGCGGTCCTCCTGGATAACGGTTACCTGACCCAGGTGCGCACCGGAGCTGCCGGGGCGATCGCCTCCAAGTATCTGGCCCCGAAAACTGTGAAGAGCGTCGGGGTCGTGGGGGCGGGAACCCAGGCCCGCTACCAGGTCCGGGGTCTGAAGCTGGTGCGGGATTTCGAGCGCCTGCTGATATACAGCCTCTACAAAGAGGAGATGGATCGATACGTTGAGGAGATGTCGGAGGAGCTCGGAGTGGAGATTCGAAAGGCCGCTTCGGTGCAGGAGGTAGTGCAGAACAGCTCGGTGGTGGTAACCACCACCCCTTCGCGGGAGCCATATCTGGAAGGGAGGTGGCTTCACCCGGGCTTGCACGTTACGGCCATGGGAGCGGACACCGAGGAAAAGCAGGAGCTTCACCCGGAGGTTTTGGCACGGGCGGATCTGCTGGTCTGCGATCTGCTCTCCCAGTGCCGCCGTCTTGGAGAGCTGCACCATGCGGTGGAAAGAGGCTTAATCAGCGAGGACGATGGCGTGTCGGAGTTGGGCGAGCTGATCGCCGGAACAAAGCCCGGCCGCACGGCGGCTGAGCAGATAAGCGTGTGCGACCTGACCGGTGTCGGCGTTCAGGACACGGCGATCGCACGTCTGGGCTTCCAGAAGGCGGCGGAACGCAAGCTGGGTCTGAGCGTAGCCAGCTGAACAAGCCGAAGAATCAAACGCTATGTCCCCTTACGCGGGAGGAGTCCCGGTGGCAAAAAAAGCACCTTCAGACAGCTCTTCACCTCCCGCAGTCGCCTACTTCCAGCTGGCCCTTGCCATGATGATCACCGGCAGCCACGTTGTAGTGGGCAAGCTGGTGATCCGGTCATTCCCGATCTTCTTTGCCAGTGGAACCACCCTGGGATTGGCTTCGCTGATCTTCATTTTTCTGCTGCTGGCAAAGGAAGGACGCTTTCCCCGAATCGGCTGGCGGGATTTGGGACTGTTGGCAGGCCAGGCCTTCACCGGCCTGTTTCTCTTCAGGATTGCCTCCCTCAAGGGGCTGGAATACACGGGGGGCATCGAAGCGGGTATCATCCTCAGCACGACCCCGGCTGTGATCGGCCTGATCTCCTTTACCTTCCTGGGGGAGAAGGCGTCCTGGAATAAAATCGCAGCGGTGATTCTGGCTTTTCTCGGCATCCTGATCATCAATCTCTCCGGGGTCGCCGGTGATCAGTTGCCGGGCGTACGGCCTGTTCTGGGGAGCGTGCTGCTGTTCGGTTCGGTCCTCGGGGAAGCTTTCTTCACGGTGATCCGGAAAATGCTTTCCGGAAGAATATCTGTGCTCGCCAATGCGGCAGTGGTAAGCTTCCTGGGCTTCCTGATGCTTTTGCCTTTTACACTCACCCAGGTGCGGGAGGTGAATTACTCGCAGATCGGGACTGCGCAATGGATCGAGCTGCTGTACTACGGAACCGTTGTTCCCCTCGCATCCTTCCTGCTCTGGTTCAGCGGCGTAAGCAAAGTCCAGGTGAACATCGCCGGCGTTTTTACCGGGTTTCTTTCGGTCAGCGCCCTGATCCTTTCGATACTGATCCTCGAGGAGAAAGCGCTTTGGTCCCATTTTGTCGGCCTGGGGCTGGTCCTTGCGGGCATCGCCCTGGCCGTAGGAGTCGTTCAGAGGAAGATCAAACTGGTATGAGGAGGTGAAAGGCAGATGATCTACACGGTAAAAGGCAGTCAGGTCAGCTACGGGGAGGCCATCGGCATCATTCTCCTGGAGAATTATGCCCCGTTCATTCCCGGCGATGTGGCCAACGCCACCACGTACGAATTTCCCGTTCGCTTTCAGCGGGTAGAGAACTTCAGTGTGGAACGTATCTTCAAGCACGACATGTCCCTGCTCGATCCGGTCCTGGAAGCCGGTCGGGCTCTGGTGCGCGAGGGAGTGAGGGCGATCACCGGAGACTGCGGATTCATGGTGATCTACCAGGATCGGCTTGCCGCCGAGCTGGAGGTGCCCGTGTTCATGTCCAGCATGCTGCAGATCCCCTTCTTGAGGCACCTGATCGGGCCGGATGAGAAGATCGGGGTCGTCACGGCAAACTCCGAGTCCCTCGATGAGCTCGTTCTCGAGAAATCCGGCGTGGGTCCCTCGGTTCCGCTGCTGATCAGGGGGTTAGAGAAAAAAGAGCACTTCGTGAGCGCGGTCATCAAGGAGGAAGGCCTGCTGGATTCTGAGAAGATCGAGGCGGAGGTCGTCTCCGTTGCCAAGGAGATGGTCACCCAGGACCCGAAGGTGAAGTTGATGCTCCTGGAGTGCAGCATGCTGCCCCCCTACGCCGCGGCGGTGCAGGAGGCGGTAAACCTACCCGTTTTTGATTTCATCACCATGATCAACTACGTGTTCTCCGCTGTCGTGAAGCGGCGCTACCAGGGTTTCATGTAGCGTGATCGATGCACGGCGGCTGCGCGGTGATCTGGAGGAGCTGTCAAGCATCGGCAGACTTCCCACCGGCGGTATATCCAGACCCGCCTTCGGTCCGGCGGAAACACAGGCCCGGCACTGGTTCATCGGCAGGCTCGAGCAGGCCGGCCTGGAGGTGAAGGTGGATGAAGCGGGCAATATCTCCGGCCGCCTGCCCGGTCCGGGGCCGGCCGTGCTCAGCGGTTCTCATCTCGACACGATCGAAAACGGCGGAGCCTTTGACGGAGCCCTGGGGGTGCTGGCGGCGTTGGAGTGCCTGCGGGTGATCAGGGAGCGGTGCTTGAGCTGCCCCGCTCCCGTGGAGGTCATCGCCTTCAGCGACGAGGAGGAATCGTTTCTTGGCTTTCTCGGCAGCCTGGCTGTTACGGGCCGATTGCCCGCTCGGGAGCTGGGGGAGATCACGAACCCGGCCGGTGTGCCCCTGAGCCGGGCTATGGAGCAGTGCGGTCTGGACCTCGGGATCATCGGCCGAGCCGCGCGCGACCCGTCGACGATCAGGGCCTTCGTGGAGCTGCATATCGAGCAGGGACCGATCCTGGCCGAGCGGGGAGCTTCTATCGGTGTGGTGGAGGCGATCAAAGGCAACTATCGCTACGGCATCACTGTGCGGGGGCGCAGGGACCACGCCGGGGTGCCTATGCGAGGCAGGCGGGATCCGCTGTTCGGGGCGATCGAGCTGATTGAGACAATGCGGAAGCAATGCGCCGAGATCGCTCCCGAGGTATTGATGACGGTGGGTCAATTCACGGTAGAGCCGGGACTGGAGAACGTAATTCCCGGGAGCGTCTATTTCTCCGTCGATTTCAGGGATGAGAATCCCAGGACCCTGAGGAGCATGGAAGAGGGTCTGCTCGAGGAGATCGAGCGGCTGGGTTCCGGGTTGTCCCTTGAAATCCGGCAGCGGCCGCTTCTGAAAATCGATCCCGTGCCCATGTCTCCGGCGATTCAAACGGCGATCGAGCAGGCAGCCGAGCAGCTGGACATTGACTGGGTGGCCCTGCAGAGCGGGGCGGGACACGACGCCCAGGTCCTCGGCCGCTTCGTGCCCACGGGAATGATCTTTGTTCCCAGCAGGGGAGGCCGGAGTCACTGCCCCGAAGAGTACACAGAGTGGAGGGATATCGAGAGGGCGACCGAAGTCCTCCTGGCGGTGATCCTGAGTCTGGCTGCGGCTGATTGACGAAGGGCGTTGGCTAGATGCCTTCGTCGAGGGGCTTTTTCTGAGGGGCGTTTCCTGGTACGAAAAGCAGCCGGGGATCCCTCAGAAGTCGGGTAAAATTTACAGGTTTTCTTAAGATTTTGCTGGAGACCTGAGGGTGTGAAGGGGGGATGAAAACCGGATCAGGTCAAAATGCCAATCGATCATTTTGACTCAATCCGGCCCGCCGGATCGCCACAGGCCGCGCTTCATCTCGGCGAACAGGCGCGCCGCCTCTTCGCCGCTGAGATCCTCGTCTTCCAGGTGATGCTCGATCAGCTCGGCGGGCAGCTCCTCGAGAAACGGAGAGGGTTCGGTCTCTTCCGGCTGTCCCCGGCGGCGTCGGCTTCTGCAGGAGCTCAGGAACAGGCGCTGCTTGGCCCGGGTGATGGCTACGTAGAGCAGGCGCCGTTCCTCCTCGAGGTTTTGTTCCCCCTCTTCCACGGATCGGGCGTGGGGGATCAGACCTTTCTCCAGCCCGGCCAGAAACACCGTATCGAACTCCAGCCCTTTGGCCGCGTGGATGGTCATCAGATTGACCCGCTCCCTGCCGGACGCTTCCTCCAGGTTGTCCCTGGACACCAGGGTCACCCGGTTGAGATACTCGTATAGATTCGGATCCATATTGTCCGGATCCTCCTCGTAGCTGGAGATGGAATCCATCAGCCCTTCGATATTTCCGTACTTCCAGCGGGCGACCTCCGGCCGGGGATGCTCCTGCACCAGGTAGCTCCAGTAGTCCAGCTCATCGACCAGCGCCCCGAGGGTGGAGGCCAGCCGGCCCTTCTCGAAGAACCTCGACCGGAAAGACTCGATCAGCTCGATGAACTCACCGAGCAGTTCCGGCGCTTTGTCGGGCGCGGCGGCGGTCGTGGAGAGGCCGGCCTGCGCCCCAGTGAACGGCGCCCCGGCTGCGCCGCCGGAGGAACCGCCCGCCGATGCCGGCAAAACGGCGGAAGCCTGCAGTACGCTGAGGGCGGAATACAGGGAGCAGCTGCGCTCCCGGGCCACAGCCACGATCGCTTCCAGTGTTTTTTTACCGATTCCTCTGCGGGGGGTGTTGATGATACGCAGAAGGTTCATGTCATCGTCGGGGTTGGCAATCACCTTCAGGTAGGCCAGGATATCCTTGACCTCCTTGCGCTGGAAGAAGCTCATCCCCCCGGAAACCTGGTAGAGAAGATTCTGGCGAACGAAGGCCTCTTCGATCGCCCGGGTCTGACCGTTGGTGCGCACCAATACCCCGAACTGATTCAGGGGCAAACGCTCCTTAAGGGCCAGGCTGCGGATGCGCTCGGCGATGAACTCCCCCTCCCGCTGCTCGTTTTCCGGGAACACGAGAACCACCGAATTGCCTTCGGATAGACCCGACCAGAGGTTTTTTCCTTTCCTGTTTTTGTTGTGTAGGATCACCCGGTTGGCGGCCAGCAGGATTTTCCTGGTGGACCTGTAGTTCTGTTCGAGCTTGATCTCCCGATACGAGGGAAAGTCCCTTTCGAATTGGAGGATGTTTTCGTAATGGGCGCCTCTCCACGAATAGATGGACTGGTCGTCGTCGCCGACGACGCAGAGATTGCCTGAAGGACCTGCCAGCAGTTTGATCAGACGGTACTGCTGATGCGAGGTGTCCTGGAATTCGTCGACCATGAAATAGCGCAGACGCTGCTGCAGAGCCGATCGAACGTCGGGAAAAGCCTCCAGGAGCCGGACGGGCAGGCGGATCAGGTCGTCGAAGTCCACCGCGTTGAACAGTTTCAGTCGATTCTGATACTCCTCGTAAAGAGGGCGGAGGTCACTCGTTTCCTCTTCCCAGTCCGCGGTCTTGCTCTTCAGCTTTGAAAACAGGCCTGCGACCCGGTAGGGGTCGAAACCGTCATCGCCCCGCCGCAGCAGACCCTGATCCCGGGCAATCTCTTTGATCAGGGTTTGTTTGTCCGTCTGGTCGTAGATGCTGATATTCCTGCGGTAGTCGAGCCGGTGACCGTGTTCCCGGAGCATACGGAAACCGAAGGCGTGAAATGTAGAAACCGTCAGATACCGCAGTTTCTGGGCGCACAGCTCCCGTACTCTTACGGCCATTTCCTGGGCAGCCTTGTTGGTAAAAGTAACGGCCAGGATGGCGGACTGGGGCACTCCCTGTCCGAGCATGTAGGCGATGCGGTGGGTGATGACCCTGGTTTTTCCGGAGCCGGCCCCGGCAAGTATCAGCAGCGGCCCTTCGATGCTTTTGACCGCATGCAGCTGCTGCGGGTTGAGGGATTCGGTCAATCGCGACATCTACTTGCGGGGCTTCTACTTGATGAAAAAATAAAGGGCTTTGATACCGAGGGTAAACACGGTGGCGACGATGATCCCGGCTATGATCACGCCGACGAACACCGCCAGGATCGTTTTGCGCC
>CAZPPB010000158.1:0-8045 GCA_964588355.1 uncultured Spirochaetaceae bacterium
CAATATCTGGAAAAGATTTTCTACTTCGCCTCTAGTAAGAGAAGCCGTCGGCTCATCCAAGATAAGAATATCTGTATGCTTGGCTATCGCTTTCGCAATTTCAACGAGCTGTTGTTGCCCGACCCCGAGATCGTAGATCTTCATTTCCGGGTTGAGCTCCAACCCCACTTCCTGCAAAGCCTTTTCCGCTTCGATATAGGCCTTGCTCCAATTCATTCGACCCCTAGACGCAATTTCGTTCCCCAGGAACAGATTTTCACAGACACTGAGCTGATTCACGAGCGCCAGCTCTTGATAAATAATCGTAATTCCCGATTTCTCGCTATCCTTAATATTTCTAAATTCCTTCTCAGCTCCATTTATTACAATTTTGCCTTCAAAGGTGCCGACCGGATAGACTCCGCTCAAAATTTTCATCAGAGTCGATTTGCCCGCCCCATTCTCACCGACGATCGCATGAATTTCCCCTCGTTCGACATCAAAGTTGACGTTATCCAAAGCGCGAACTCCCGGGAAATCTTTCGTAATTTTCTGCATTTCAAGAATATGATCTTCCATTTTACCGACTCGTAGATCCATTGGTATCGAGGGATGACCCGTAAGGATCATCCCTCGTTTCTTTCTACTATATACTAATTTTAGTATCAGTTGAACTGGGTCAGTGCACAGCGATTGTCTATTGACCGTAAATGTCTTTACGAGACTGGTAACCCGATTCAATGAGAACTTTGTCGATGTTGTCTTTGTTTACCATTTGAGGCTCGGGGAGTATCGCCGGGACCTGTTTATAGCCGTTATCGATAGTTGTTACCACCAAATCACTTATGTCTTCCCCCTTGGCTAATCTGATGGCTACCTCGATGGCCAGGGTATCCATTCTGATCAACTCCCGGTACGCGGTCATGGATTGTGTGCCCTGTACCACTCGCTTGGCCGCCGCTAATTCGGCATCACCCCCGGTTACCACGACCTTTCCGTCCAAGTCTTGAGCGGCCAGGGCTTGTATTGCCGCTCCCGCCAAACTGTCATTGGGGCTCAAGATGCCTTGAATGTCATTATTGTTCGCGGTCAGAGCATCCTCGACAATCTTCAGAGCATTGGCGGGAAGCCAGTTGGGTACAAACTGATCCATCACGATTTTATAATCCCCGCTATCGATCTTCGGCTGAATATACTTCATAGCTCCCTTGTGGAACAGGATAGAGTTGAAGTCCTCTTTGGCTCCTTTCAGGACTATGATATTTCCTTTGGCAACATGCTCGGCCAGGTACTGCCCCTGTAGTTCCCCTACGCGTTCGTTGTCGAAAGCAATGTGGGCGTCCAGATCTGCATTCAACACCAACCGGCAGTAGCTCATGACAGGAACACCTGCAGCTTTAGCAGCTTCGACACTGGTTGCCGAACTCTCTGCGTCGTGAGGGGCCAGCATAAGCACATCGATTCCTGCGGTCAGCAGGTTTTCCACCTGGGCAATCTGACGCGAAGCATCATTGTTGGCGATCTGAATCTTGATCTCCGCGCCCTGCCGGGCCGCTTCCGAGATCAGATTTTCCTTGTCCCGTACCCATCGTTCCACATCCTGCGTGGGCAGCGAGACCCCGATGGTTACCTTTTCAGGTCCTGCTTTTGTTTGGCCGCCGGCCCACAAGAGACCGCAGGCACAGATCAGAGCAAGACCCACCACTAAGAGTTTTGTTGGTTTGGGCATATTCAACGCCTCCGTTTTCTTAGATCCAAAGGATCTAGTGGATTATTGGGCTGACCCTTGCCGAGTCAAATACCAGGACGGTAATTCATATCGGCTTGGTCAACATTAGTTTTATATTAAATAAAACTTGATAGAGAGTCTATGCGATCTGATTTCACCTGTCAAGAAAAAAAGTAGTAGAATTTGTAATGTTTGGGGTGCAACTAAATGGACCATAACGGTTAATTTTACGAAAACCAGGTTAAGTTATTGTATATTAGTTAATTATAATACTTGAAGGATCTATTACGGCGCTTGCTTGCCTACAATATTCCGCTGCTTGTATTTCTATATGGCCGTTAGAAGATTCCCCGTCTTGACAAGAACTTCAATGTGATTTATTTTATAATTAAAGAAATTACCCATCCGACCGGGGCTGGATATGAGAGGATATTCTATGAGCGGTGCTTCCGAGAAACAGGAAATTCTTCGGGGATTGTCCGAAGCAGTCGTTGAAATGGACGATCAAGGGGTTGTTGATTTGTGCAAGGAAGCTCTGGAAAAGGGAATAGATGTCTATACCGCGATTTCCGAAGGACTGACGAAGGGAATGAAACGCGCCGGTGAGCTGTACAATAAAGGAGAGTATTTTATTCCGGAGCTCATTCTCTGTTCGGACGTCTTGTATGCGGGGCTGGATATCCTAACACCGCACCTGCAAACATCAAAGAAAGCCAGGAAACGTAAAATAATCATCGGCGTGGTTGAGGGGGATGTACACGACATAGGAAAGAACCTGGTTAAAGCCATGTTCACAGCAGCCGGGTGGGAAGTCGACGATCTGGGAAGTGATGTGAAACTGGAAATGTTTGGAGACGAACAGAGAAAGGTACAAGCAGACGTTGTGGGTTTGTCTGCCCTGATGACCACCAGTATGCTGGCCATCCCAACAGCTACAAAAATCTTGAGACGCAGCAAATCGGTACCGTTCATCCTGGTGGGCGGTGCTCCTCTATCAGAGCAAATCGCCAAACAGTACCAGGCTGACGGCTACGCCGCGGATGCGGTGAAAGCCACTGCTGTAGCGGAAGAGCTGTTGAGAGATAAGCCGGAGTAGAGGGACAATTTGAGAAATACAGATCATTTTGGGGTTGGAGGACTGCCATGCCGTTGAATCGGGGTCAGATGTCTTCTGAGCAACGTTTATCGTTGCTCTTGAACAGAAAACCAGTCGACCGAATTCCTTTTTTTTCTTTTGCGCAAGGGTTCTCTACCTTGAATACGGGCTACTCGATCGCTGACTACTATTATGATCCTGAAAAAAGTTTCCATGCTCTCAAGGCTACTGCAAGACAGTACGATTTTGCCGATTTCTCCTTGTTCGGTTATGCTTCTTTCGGTGCGTGGGAATTCGGAGGAGAAATTAGTTGGCCCGAAGGCGAATATTCCCAGGCTCCGGCTATCAAGCGCTTTCCCGTTGAGAGTGAAAGGGATGTGCTCGAGTTGGGACTACCGCAGCTCGCCACCGCAGGCTTCGTTCCCCGCTTCATCCGTTTCGCCGAGCTTCACGAGGAATCCTCCGGGTACTACACGCTCGGCATAGAAGCCCCCTTCGTCGGTGCCGGGAATCTCTGCAGCGTCACCAGATTATGCAGATGGATCCTTAAAAAACCTGAGATCGCTCATAAGTTGCTGCAGGTTGTAACGGATTTCAAGATCGAGTTGGTACGATACCTGGCCGAGCGGTTTGGTACGGAGAAGATGATTCCTTGGGTGGGGGATGCCACCGCCTCCAATGTCATAATCTCCCCCCAGATGTTCGCGGAGTTCGCTATGCCCTATACGAAGCGCCTTCACGAAAATATCCTGAGCCTTGGCTACAGGCACATAATTGCCCACATCTGTGGGGACCAGAACCGCAACTATCCCTATTGGGCACAAATACCCATGGGCGACCCCGGAATTATAAGTGTATCCCAAGAGGTGGATCTCGAGACAGCGATGGAGTATTTCCCGAACGACATCATCATGGGAAATATCACACCCTCGATAATCCAGGCAGGAACCGCAGAACAAGTATACGAGGAAGCCAAAAAATGTTTGGAGAAAGGCAGGCGTGCAGCAAGTGGATACATGCTTGCACCGGGCTGCGAGCTACCGGCAAAGGCTCCACCCTATAACGTCTGGACTATCATGCGCTGTATCGATGATCACGGGCGGTACGATTGAATTTTTTTGCAGTGGAATCCCAGCGATTTATTAAAATTATTTTTATATTTCATAAATGACCAGCGGAATGAGAACTGGATCGCCTTCGCGGTTGAGATATGGTACTTAGCACTCCCGGGATACCGAAGAAAAGAAACGTTTTAGCTGTTCTTACCGTGTTAAATCAGGAGCAGACTGTTTCCCGTGCTCACCTTGCCAGGCTTACGAATCTGACGCCGGCGACGGTTTCCAGCATCGTCGCCAAGTTGGAGAGCTCCGATATCGTACACCTGATGGGACCGGCGCAATCACCCCGGGGGAGAAGACCGGTGATGGTGCAGTTCAATCCTCACGCCTTCTATCTTGCCGGTGTGGACATCGGTTTGTCTAAAGCGAGTGCCGTGGTAATTGACCTGCACGGCAACATTATTAAAAAAGAGCGTGTCATTTTCACTGAGGGCATGCCTCGAAGCGATACACTGGCAACGGTTATTGAATTGATAGGCCGCATTATCTGCGAAGACCCAAATATCGCGGCAAAGGTCAAGGGTCTTGGTTTGAGTTATCCGGGTCTGGTCGATACAGAACGCGGGATCGGATTAATTGCTCCAAATTGGCCTGAATTGAATGACATTCCACTCGTGGATATTTTGCAGAAGGAAATAAAGCTTTTCACCACTATAGAGAATGACGGTGCCTGTATGACCTTGGGCCAAGCCCGTTTCGGAGTAGGGCGAGGCGCTAAAAATATCCTGGGCCTCATTTTGGGCAGAGGCATTGGAAGCGGCATCATTATAAATGGAGAGATCTACCATGGTCTGAGTTCGACGGCCGGTGAGTTCGGTCACCTGACCGTTGCACCAAACGGCCCAACCTGCGGTTGCGGAAACCGAGGCTGTGTCGAAGTGATGGCCAGCGGTGCTGCTATTTCGCTTGCTGCAACCCGACTCATCAAAGCCGGCCGCAAGACGTCAATTCTCGATCGAGGGGAGGGCAACTATGAACAGATTTCGGCAAGAACAGTGGCAGAAGCTGCCTCCTACCGAGATGAGCTTGCCTGCGAACTTATGTATCAAGCAGCAGATTACATCGGGATTGCTCTGGCGGATACCATAAATATTTTGAATCCTGAACTGGTAATCTTTTCCGGTGGGCTCTCCCAATCTGGTGAATATTTCCTGGAACGGATCAGGGACATAGCGAAAAAACGAGCCTATACCTTCGGAGCGCTTCGTCCTCCCCACTTTGCCGTCGCGAAGTTCGGAGAAGACGCGAACTGCGTTGGAGCTGGTGCATTGGTACTGGAGAAGATCCTTGATGCTGACTTCCAGAGAACGAACTAGATGTAATGCTCAAGTGGATGAATTCCCGACTAGAGGGACGCAGGCCGGCCGGGCAGTCATTCTATCTGTAGTCAATCTCGACCATACGGGATAGATTAGGTTTACTAGCCAACGGGAGGAACTGTACATGCGAGCCTTGGTCAACTATTCGGATGCTCCCAACTCCGTTGAACTGCGGGAAGTGGAAAAGCCTACCCCCCAAGCCGGGCAGGTGCTGATCCGGGTCCGCGCTACGGGAGTCTGCGGCAGCGATATCCATACCTGGAAGGGACCGGTCAGCTGGTTGATAAACCGCCCGATCGTGATGGGTCACGAGTATGCCGGTACGATCGAACAGGTCGGCCCGGGCGTCGCGGATTGGCAGGTCGGGCAGCGGGTGACCGGCGAGACGGCTGCGGAGGTGTGCGGCACCTGTTCGTACTGCCGAACGGGCAACTACAACCTTTGCCCGCAGCGCAAGGGTTTCGGAGCGTTGTACGACGGCTCCATGGCCGAATACATCTGCGTGCGCCAGGAAATACTCCACAACGTTCCGGAGGGGATCTCCTTCGAGGAGGCGGCCCTCACCGAACCGGCAGCCGTGGCCTTCAACGCGGTCTTCGTGAAATCGAAGATCATACCCGGTGACACGGTGGTGGTAATCGGACCCGGTACCATCGGGCTGATGGCTCTGCAGATGGTGCGGCAGGGCGGGCCGGCCTCTGTCGTGATGATAGGACTGACGAAGGATCGGGCCAGAATGGAGCTGGCCGAGTCCATGGGGGCGGACAGGGTCGTATATGCGGACAAAGAGGATCCCATCGAGGTGGTGATGCAGCTGGGCGACGGGCTGGGGGCCGATCTGGTGATCGACGCCGTCGGGGTGAGGGCGACCATCCTCCAGAGTCAGGCCATGGTCCGGGCGAACGGACAGATAACCAAGATAGGCTGGGATGCGAATCCATATTCGGAAACCCTGGATCCGCTGGTGGCCAAGGCCGTGACATTTCAGGGTTCCTTCAGCCATACCTGGCCCACCTGGGAACGCGTGCTGCGGCTGATGGGCCTGAAGCGCATCGACACGAGGAGCATGTTTTCCGCCTTTGATCTCGAACAATGGGAGACGGCATTTAGCCGGATGGATGATCTGAGCATCGCCAAATCCGTACTGATCCCCTGAGTGGGTGGCCTGAAGTCAGGAGAAGACCATGAAGCAGGCGGTGATGACAGCCCCGGGCAGGATCGAGTTCCAGGATGCCCCCGTTCCCAAGCCCCTGCCGGGAGAGGTGCTCCTGCGGGTCAACCGGATCGGGGTCTGCGGCTCGGATGTGCACGTCTACCACGGGGAACACCAGTATGTACAATACCCGCTGATCCAGGGGCACGAGCTGGCCGCCGAGATCGCAGAGGTGGGCGAGCAGGTACAGGGCTTCTCGGTCGGACAGAGGGTTACCATCCAGCCCCAGGTTTACTGCGGGCGTTGCTATCAGTGCACCCATGGTAGCTACCACATCTGCGAGAATCTCAAGGTCATGGGCTTCCAGCTGCCCGGCTGCGCCCGCGAGTATCTGTCCGTGCCCGCGGAAAAGCTGATCGAGCTCCCCGCAGAGCTGAGCCTCGACCAGGGCGCCCTGATAGAACCGGTCGCCGTGGCGGTGCACGCCATCGGCCGCGCCGCTTCGATTCGGGGTAAGAGGGTGCTGGTTCTGGGCGCCGGCACGATCGGCAATCTGGTCGCCCAGGCCGCAGCCGGTCTGGGGGCGGGGGCCGTGGCGGTCACGGATGTGATCGATTCCAGGCTGAGCCTGGCTGAGCGCTGCGGTGTGGCCCACTGCCTGCCTTCAGCGGGTGATCTATCGAGTAAGATCGAAGAGATTTTCGGCGCCGATGGAGCGGACCTGGTTTTCGACTGCGCGGGAGTTCCCGCCACGATGATACAGGCGGTAGAAAGCTCGCACAAAGGTGCGGACATCATCATCGTTGCGGTGTTTCCCCCTGAAACCGTGGTAAATCTGGGGGCTGTTCAGCGAAGAGAGCTCAGGCTGATCGGCACGCACATGTACCAGAAGAAGGATTTCGAGCTGGGTATCGAGCTGGTCAGGACGGGAAAGGTTGTGCTCGAAGCACTCATAACGACGCACTTCGATTTCCAGGACTACACTTCAGCCTATCGCTACATCGACGAGAAAAAAGACGAAACGATGAAGGTGATCATTCATGTCTGAAGCAAAACCTTTCGTACCGCCGAATGAGATGCCCCCCAGGCCGATCGGGCAGGTGCTGGTGGGGCAGAAGGCCCTGGTCACCGGAGCCAGCAAGGGCATCGGCAGCGGTATTGCCGCGGCTCTGGCCCAGGCCGGGGCGGACGTGCTGGTGAACTACTTCAGCGACAGGGAGGGAGCGGAGGCGACCGCTGAGAGGGTCCGGGAGGCCGGCCGCCGGGCCCTGGTGGTAGCCGCCGACGTGTCTGTTGAGGGGCAGGTGCAGGCCATGTTCGCCGAGATGATCGAGAACTTCAGCCGCGTCGACATCCTGATCAACAACTCGGGCATCCAGCTGAGCGCCCCCTTCGATCAAATGACCCTGGCTCAGTGGCAGCGGGTGATCGACATCAATCTGACCGGCCAGTTCCTCTGCGCCCGGGAGGCGGTGCGGACCTTCAAACGGCAGGGGATCGACAAGTCAATCTCCTATTCCATGGGCAAGATCATCCACATCAGCTCGGTGCATGACGTCATCCCCTGGGCGGGGCACGTGAACTACGCGGCGTCCAAGGGCGGGATCATGCTGCTGATGAAGAGCATCGCCCAGGAGCTGGCGCCCCTGCG
>CAZPPB010000159.1:0-7955 GCA_964588355.1 uncultured Spirochaetaceae bacterium
GCCAGCTTGAGCAGTTCCCGGATGATCGACCGGCTCATCCTGCGGGCTGAAATCGAAAAGCGATGCTTGACATCCGTATGCATTTGTTGTGTAAACCTCCCCCTTTGGGCTGTACGATCGAGCGGCTAGCGCAGCCACTCGCTGATTATACCCCGCTCCTTGACCAGATGGTAGCGGATAAAGGCGTTGAGACAGGTCATGGCCCGCTCCGCCGTCAAGTAGGTGGGGACCCCCCCGGAGTCCATCACCTGCCCGAAACGATTGTACACCGCGTCCGCCCCGCTGACTACATTGACAGATACCACTATCGGCTTGTTGTGCTTGTGCACGGTTTCGACGATCCTGGCTGCTATATTCTTCTCGAAGTGTTCGATCTCCGCGTCGGTGGTGTGCAGCAGCTGGGCCTGGGGTACTATGGAGATGCAGAGGGCGTCCACCGCCGGTGAGCCGAGCATGATGTCGATGCAGCGTTCGAACTGCTCGTCGGAAACCATGGCCGTCAGGTCCAGGAGCGGATCTGCGTTGACATAAGGCGGGACGATCTTTCTCAAGCCCGCGATGGTCTGCCGATCCAACTCGGCAAGCACCAGTTCCCCCAGGTTGTCCGCTGCAGAGGTTTTCTCATAGCCGGCGTTGGCGATGACCGCAACCCGGTTCCCCTCTACCTTGAACTCGTGCAGCAGGGCGAAGGTCTTTACGAAATCGCCGTGGTCGATCATGGAATCAGCCACGATCAGCCCGGCCTGCTTCATCGCCGCCTTAGCCACTTCGTACTCCCCGGCGATGCTGGCCGTGTGGGAGCGGGTGGCCTTCTGCCCCGCTTCGGTCCGGCCGGCCTTGTAGACCACTATCGGTTTTCGGCAGCCGGAGGTGATGTTGAAAAACTTCCGGCCTGCGGCCGGGTTGAATCCCTCGATATACAGGCCCATCACATCCACAACCGGATCGTCTTCGAAGTACTGGACCAGATCCGAAGCGTCGATATCCAGCTGGTTGCCGTAGCTGACGATGACCTTGGGACTGATCGCGCTTCTGAGATTGTAGATCTCCATGATCCCGACGGCTCCGCTCTGAGTCAGGATGGCTACGTTCTTCTCCTGCTCGAGGTTGACCTTGAACTTCTCTTCCGGTATGAAGAAGGTATTCAGCCCGGCATGCTCCCTGTCCCCGGCGTAGACCACGCCCAGGCAGTTCGGACCCACGATGCGTATCTTGCTCTTGCGGGCTACCGCCAGGATCCGCTCCTCCAGATCCCGGTTGTCCCGGGTCTCGCTGAACCCGCCGGGGATCAGCAGAATCCCCTTCACTCCTTTTGCGGCACAATCCTCCACAACGGCAAGGGAGGCATCGGCCGGAACCGTCACGATGACCAGATCCAGGGAAGCGGGGATGTCCGTCACCGACTTGTACAGATGCAGAGTCTGCCCGGAAATCGTAACCTCCCCGCCCTTGATGTTTACTCCGTACACATCCTTGCGATTCAGATCGATCAGGTTCTTGATGATGATGTTCCCCGCCTTGCTGTTGTCAGCCGTGCTGATGCCCACAACTGCCACTCCGTTCGGCTCGAACAGCGGCTGCAGGGTCTCCTTGCCCATCACCTCCAGTTCCGCAGCGGTAGCCGATTTATCGGCAAAGGTGGCATAGCCGTCGATGGCGATCAGCTCCCCGTTGTCGTCGAACACCAGAGGATTGACTTCGAACTCGGTGAGCACAAAGCGGGTGGAAGAGCGGAAAAAGTTGGAAAAACAGGTGGCCAGGTCGCTCAACTTCACCTCCGCGTCGACGATCCTGGTGATGTAGTCCCCGCGCCCCTCGTCCAGATACTTCCTGCTGATGTGGGTAGAGGCCATCAGCGCATCCGCCCACTTCCTGTCCAGAGGAGGAAGGATCAGGTTGGGGGAAGAAAAGTGTCTGGCAAAGTGCTCCGCGTCGCTGCCGCCCTTGCTGAAGGAGATAACCGGCCCGAAGGCCATACTCTCCCGAAACCCCAGCAGGATCTCGTTGCCCAGATCCTTGGAGTAGTCCACATATTCGACGAGCAGGATCCCCTGAACACTGAAACCCCTTTCCCCGAAGCTCCGGCACATCTCCCGCACCGAGTACTTCACGAAATCCAGGTCTTTGTAGACGACCTTGATGCCACCGGCGCTCTGCTTGTGGGCTATCTGATCCGAGATCACTTTGAGCACGATCCGGTCGGTGGAGAACACGGCCAGCGTGCCGTGGGTGATGTCCCGCTCATCCCGGGCGATGATGTGTTTCGGCGTGGGAATCCGCAGCTCCGTCAGGATCTCGTACACCTCGTACTCGTAAAGCTGCTTGCGTCCGTCCGCAGCGGCCTTCTCCAGGATCGTCTCCACGGTGCGCATCCACGGCTGGTTTTGCTCGATCCGGTCTCGATCCGGGTGATCACTCATCTGCAACTCCTGTTTCCTTCGAGCTCCCCCATGGCTGCAATAATGCGCCGAAGCACCGTCCAGACCAGGGCGACACTGGGAATATTCACGCGCTCCTGGGGGGTATGCACGGAGTAGATATCCGGTCCGATCGATGCCATCCGCAGATCCGGGGCGATCCCCGTGAAGATGCCGCACTCCAGGCCGGCGTGGAAAGCCTTCAGCTCCACCGGTCGATCCAGGACTTCGCCGTAGTGCTTCTGAACCATCCTGCTGAACGGGGAATCCGGGTTGGCGGTCCAACCGGGAGCGCGGCTGTGTTGTTTGATCTGAGCGCCGTGGCGCTCGCCGCAGCTCTTCATCTCTGCGCCCAACTCTTCCAGGGAGCTTTCTACGGAACTGCGGTAGCTGACTGTGATTTCGAAGTTGTTCTTTCTACTCCGGACCCGGGCCAGGTTATTGGAGCTCTCCACCAGGCCCTCGATATCTCTGCTGAAGGCGCGCGCACCGTGGGGAATCTCGGTGAGGAGCCGGCGAATCGTATCGGTTTCTTCGATTGAAAAGGCTTTTTTCGCGTTGTCGGGCTGGATCGAAATCTCCAGGCCCGGGTCGATATCTCGAGCCCGGCTCAGAGTCTCCCGACGCCACTGCTCCAGGACAGCCAGCGCCCTGGCTTGCGCTTCCTCCGGCACCAGGATTATGCATTCCGCTTTGGCCGGAATCGAATTGGCAGCTTCCCCTCCGTCGAATCGTCCGAGCCGAACCGGCAGCTGCTCCCCGAGCTTGTTCAGGGCTGCGGAAACCAGCTTTATCGCGTTGACTCGCGGCAGGTGGATGTCCATGCCGGAGTGGCCCCCTGCCAGCCCGCGGATAATCAAGGAAAACGCCATACATCCGGAAGCTTTCTTCAAACGAAAAGGAAACTTAAAATCGGTGATTTCCAGCCCCGCCGTACCGATGGTGATGATTCCCGTCTCCTCGCTGTCCAGGTTGAGCAGGTACCGGCCGGAAAAGAAGTCGGCTTTCAATCCAAGAGCTCCGGTCCCTCCCTCCTCCTCGTCCACCGTGAGGAGCACCTCCAGGGGACCGCATTGGGCTCGAGGATCGATCAAAGCTGCCAGGCAGTAGGCCACACCGATCCCGTTGTCCGCGCCCAGCGTGGTCCCTTCGGCGCGGACATTCGCTCCATCCACCCGGATCGGAATCGGGTCGTTGTCGAAGTCGAACCGAACACCCTCGGACTTGACGCAGACCATGTCCAGATGCGCCTGCAGAACCAGAACCGGGACCCCCTCCCGGCCGGGAGAAGCCGCCCTGCACAGCAACAGATTGCCGGCCCTGTCGGATATACAGGGGATGTTGCGCTGTTTCGCCCAGGCCTTGATCCAGGCGCAGATCTTCTGTTCTTTCTTTGAGCAGCGGGGGATGCGGCTGATTGCCTGGAACAGCTGCCATACAAGGGGGGGGTTGAGATCCGCCGGCACATTCGTACCGGTCCCGGGTTCGTGGACACTCATCTCGAGCTATACTCTGCTACACTTTCCACTCTACTGCAATAACTATCTCCAGTCAAGAATGGACAAATAATCCTCGACTTTTTGTCGATTAATTGCATATTTATTTGTCATTATAATGAACCTACCGTCGTTTTTATGGTATAATCCGGATTGGCCCTTTGTCGGACCGTTTGTACGCTGATTTCCGGCAGTCCCTGCGGGCGGGTGCAAACGAAGGGCCGCAGGAGACCCGCCTGGCAAAAGCAATAGAGGAGGAGACAATGGCAAAAAAGGGAAGACTCGATTTTCTGAAGATGAAGCAGGCGGGGGAGAAGCTGACCTGGATCACCGCCTACGATTACCCGATCGCCCATTTCGCCGAGAAGGTGGGCATGGACATGCTCCTGGTGGGGGATTCCCTGGGCATGGTGGTCTACGGATACGACGGCACCATCCCCGTGACCATGGAGGAGTGCCTGATCCACTGCCGGGCGGTGCGCCGGGGCGCGCCGAACACCTCCGTGATCGGAGACATGCCCTTCCTCTCCTACCAGGTCTCGATCCCCGAGGCGGTGCGCAATGCCGGACGTTTCCTCAAGGAGGCGGGGATGGACGCAGTGAAGCTGGAAGGAGGCCGGCGGGTGATCGGGCAGATCCGGGGGATCGTGGATGCGGGGATCCTGGTGATCGGGCACATCGGGCTGACTCCCCAGTCCAGCGGGCAGCTCGGTGGTTTCAAGGCTCAGGGGCGGACCGCGGCAAGCGCCGAGGACCTGATCAAGGACGCACTGGCCATCCAAGAGGCGGGGGCCTTCGCCCTGCTGCTGGAGGCGGTTCCTCCCGAACTGGGAAAGGCTATCACGGAGCTGTTGGACATTCCGGTGTACGGGATCGGGGCGGGCCAGTACACCGACGGACAGCTGCTGATCAACGGGGATATGCTCGGCTACTTCGAGGCCTTCACCCCCAAGTTCGTGAAGAAATACGCCAACCTGGCGGAAGTCATCACCGGAGCGCTGCAGGAGTACGTGGATGACGTGCACCAGGGACGCTTTCCCTTACCGGAGCACTCCTACAGCGTGCTGAAGGATGAGGTGGCGGCATTCAACAAGGTCGTAGAGCGCTACAAGGGTTCCCAAAAAAAATCATGAACGCATCGTTTTGCATCGAGCCGGATCGTCTGGAGGCGATCAATGATTTTCTCAGGCTCAGCCCCAACGCCGTGCTCGATCCGCTGCTCGAGATCGTCAAAAAACATGGTGGGGTCGATCGCATCAACGAGCAGGCCCGTAAAAACGGGGCCCTTTCCTCCCTCCTCGATCGCTTGAAGAAGAAAAACGGCGCCTACACCGACCAGCTGGACTGGCTTGCCGAGCAGCGGGACGGGAAGCGCTTCGTCTCCATGGCGGATTACAGGGCAAACATCGGCGCCGCGGCGAACAGGCGCCTCGACCCCAGCTACCAGGTCACCCTGGAGATCTCCGCCCTCCAGTACTTCCCCTGGCTGATCGCGCAGGCCCGGCAGGCCATCGACAACCATGAGCTGATGCCGGGACGCTTCATCCGGGTGCGGGCCATGAAGGAGCAGGAGGCCGACGGGGACCTGCTGGCCGTAATCGCGGCCATGAAGATCCTGGGCGCATCCTGGGTGGAAGCCCTGGACACCAAGGGAACCGACGGTTCGAACGTCCATCTGGGCGGGCCGGATACGATCACCGGCTACTTCGGCGGCGTGGGGCAGCCGAACCGCTACCCCTACAGGTGGATCGACGAGTACCTGTACTACTACACCAACTACGGGGTCAAGCAGGTGCTGAACATCAACGGCGGCACGGTACTGGCAGGATATCTGCTGTACAAACTGGGCGTGGACATCGAGTTCAAGATCTCCGTGTTCATGGGAAACGACAATCCCCTCAACGTGCTCTGGACCCTGCTCACCGCCAGGCTCTTCGCCCGGGAGGACGGCACCACCCCCCTGATCGGCTTCAACCTATCCAACGCGGTGAACAGCTGGACCATAGAGCTGACAGGTGTTGTCCGAAAGGCGTTCGGCTTCGAGCAGAATGTCCGCATCGAGCATCACATCCTGGACAGCTACCGGCACATCGTTCGCCAGCCCTACGACAGGCTGGAAGAGCTGTTGGAGGTGGCGAAGAAGGTCAGGAACATCTCCGCCAAACACGAAGGGGGGATCATCGAAACCGAACGGAGCAGGAAGCACCCTTCAGACATCCTCGAGTACTTCCTGCCCAAGGAGGAGATCGAAGGGCAGGGTCTGATGCCGGCCCTGGAGCAAAATTACCTGGACAAGCACGCCGCCATCCAGCGCACCGCAACGGCGCTGCTCAAGGAGGGAATCCCGGTGCTGGCCGCCCCCCTGCTGCACCACCGGGATCGAGATACCCGCTGACCGGCCTAACGTCTGACCCTGGCGTTGCCCCTCCAGATGCTCCAGATCTGCTCCTCATCGGCAGGCTGGCCGTAGTCGGTCAGAAGGGTGGTGACCATGGCTCCGCTGGCCCAGCCGAACTGCACCCACTTTTCAGGCTCCCACCCTCTGAGGATGGCGTAGAGCATACCGCCGACAAACCCGTCCCCGCCGCCGATGCGGTCCAGGACGGTAATAGCACGGGGTTCTACCACGTGCCATTCATCCCCCGCCGCCATGATCGCACCCCACAGGTGGCTGTTGGCGCTGAGCACTTCCCGCAGGGTAGTGGCAAAAACCGAGGCGTTGGGAAAGGCCTTTTTGGCCCGGTCGATCATGCCCTTGAAACTTTCGATCTTGTTCGCCAGCTGTTTGCCGCCGGCTTCCGGTCCTTCGATGTCCAGACACAGTTGGAAATCCTCCTCGTTCCCCACGAGGGTGTCCGCAGCCGCGGCGATCTCCGCGAAGATCCTGCTCAATTCAGCTTCCCGGCCTTTCCAGAAAGAGGCGCGATGGTTGAGATCGAAGGAGATCCGGGTGCCGTGCTTCTTCGCCGCCCTGGACAGCTCCAGACAGAATTGCCCGGTCTGCGGAGAAAGGGCCGCCACGAGCCCGGACAGGTGCATGATCTGGGCCCCTTCCTCGGCGAAGATCCGCTCCAGGTCGAAATCCTTCACGTTTAGGGTGCGGCCGACCTCCCCGGCCCGGTCGTTGTGCACCCTGGGACCCCGGGATCCGTAGCCGCTGTCGGCGATGTTCATCTGATGACGGCAGCCCCAGGGGCCGCCCTGCTCCACCTCCACTCCCTCGAAGTCCATGTGACGGCCGGCAAGATCGTCCTTGATGAAGCGGGCGATCGGACTGTCCTTGACGAAGGTCGTGAGGATCTTGACCGGCAGTCCGAGGTAGGAGGATACGCTGCCCACGTTGGATTCGGCGCTGGTCGCCTGCATGGTAAAGGTGTCGCTGCAATGGACCGGCTGTCCGTTTACAGGGGTGATCCGCACCCCCATGCTGGTAGGGATAACCAGGGCGTATCTGCTGTTCTCTCGAAGCTCGATTTTCATCCGCAACTCCTTTTCGATACTGTAGGGAACTTTTACCTTCGATTCAACCGCCAGATGCCCGAGATTCGTGGCAAGTTGGCTACCGAATCAGGAGGGGATGACGCTGGACGCCTATAGAGGATCCTACCTCTTGACCCGCCCCGAGACCTCGCCTACGTGCAGGGCCAGGGCTCCGACAAGGCGATATAGGAGCAGTGGTTCAAGTGTACGAGCCTGACGGACTAGTGGAATAGCACTGTGCAAACTCTTCATCTTTGAAAGCAAGGTATATTTCTCGGCTGGACACCATCATCGGGTCGTCGGCCGGTAAGAAATCCGGTAACTCCTTGTCTGCGGAAAAGAGCTCTTCTTGTTGATTCCGGGGTAGGCTCATGTTCCCCTCCCAGGTCTTAGGAAATCGCGACATGCTTTGGGGGGCCGGTCAATGATTTCTGCTATTTTTCAGCGGAACCATCGTGTAATCCATTTGGCCGGATTAAAGCGAGCGACAGGGATGTCGCGAGCATTGTGTTTATCCGTCTTGTTCCAGGAATCTCGGATGATCTTGAACTTGTACGGATCC
>CAZPPB010000160.1:0-7934 GCA_964588355.1 uncultured Spirochaetaceae bacterium
CCGATCATTATCACCCCCTGACGATCCTCACCTACGGCTTTGCCTTCGCCGCGCTGTACTCTTTCCTGTTTCTGGGCGAAAGGCTGACCCTTATCCAGTACATCGGTGCTCTGACAGTGATCGTCGGGGTCGTTCTGCTGAATCTGGGAAAGGACCGCAGCACCAAATTTCATACCTGAAGAAACCGAAAATCCCCGAGAAAAAATCTCGAAACGTCCGCTGAAACGCCTGATGAAACGTTCGTGAAACGTCTACCCTCTACTATGGAAATTGCCCATGGGAAGAATTGATCTAAATCAGGAGGAAAGAATGAAAAGACGCATGGTAATAGATCTCGTTGGATTAACACTGGTGGCTGCCCTCTCTCTGGCCGGCTGTGCCACAATGGCTAAGGGAAACGTGGATGCCGATGTAGAGGCGATTCGTGAGATCTGGAAGACGTACTGTTCAGCCAGGGTGAATGCAGATGCCGAGCTTTGGCTTTCGCTTTGGGATGAGGAGGGCATCCAGTTGCCGCCGGGCAGCCCTGCCAGGGGCAAAGATGTACTAGATGAAGTCGTCCCCAAAGGTTTTGTACCCGGAAGTGTATCATCGATGAACATCCATCCCGAAGAAATCACGGTGGCCGGCAATTGGGCCTATTCCCGCGGCACCTACGACTCGGATCGTGTCGTAGGAGGGAAAGAGGTTCGTATAGAAGGCAAGTTCTTGACGATCTTCAGAAAGCAGAGCGATGGGTCCTGGAAGATCTACCGCGACTGTTTCAACTCCAATACTCCTTAGGACTCTCGAGGCCGCATTGAAACCCGGCTGAAAATGAGTAGAGGCGGCATAGAAGCATACAGAACTCCGTCATTACCAACGGGAGGTAAACCTAAGGTGCTGCTCATTCTGCGGGAAAAGTCCAACGCTGTCGATTTGATGCTGAGCAGGGAGGTGGGAGTCATGATTGCGGCGCTGAAAGCGTCGGGCTTTGCCGTGGTTGTGGCTTCCGCCTCCGGCAGGCCGATCGGACAGAGCCCAGCGAGAATCGAGCCGGACCTGAAACTGGCCGACGTGCGGATGGCGGATTACGTCGGCCTGCTCCTGCCGTCCATGGCCGTGGGATTGACGGCCCCGGTTTCGGCCGAACTCATACGGATCGTGCGCAGGGCTGCAGCGCTCAAGATCCCGCTGGCAGCCCAGCACGGTTCCGTGGTTGTGTTGCAGCGGGCAGGTGTATTGAAAAAGAAAAAATACGCTTTCCAGCGGCGTGTATTCAATGAAGGGGAATACAGAGGACCCGGGGTCGTCCGAGACGGGGAGCTCATCACGTCGGGCACCTGTCCGTTCCTTTCTCGGGAAACCGGCAGACCGGATGGAACCGAGACCCTTACTCGGCTGTTTATTGAAGCAATGAGTGAACGGGGACAGCCATGACCCATGGAAGCAAATGGATGCACGGTTTCCTTCCGGCGGCTCTTTCACTAGGGTCGCTTGCCGCAGCGACCGAATGTCGTAGTAGCTATACGGGACAGCCTATCAATGGGATGCTCTATCGCTTGTGGCCAATAACTGATGAGGAACGCCCAAAACATACACGGTAAATGCAGCTACAAGAGAAAAAGATTTTTTCCACTACAACATTTCCAATTTTCATATACAATATGTAGTAGAAGGCGGTGGGCGGTGGGCTGTTGCACAAACAATGCGCACCTGACTTCCTGAAGCATCAAATTTACAATCCCGTCCTACTTTCCACTCGAATGCGGATATTTCCATGTCCCGGTTGGCACTGCACCTGCTCGGACCCCCTCGATTCCAGCTCGACGAGACCGCCGTACAGATTCCGCGGCGAAAGGTTTCAGCACTCTTGATCTATCTGGCTGTTACAGCCAAAGCCCACAGCCGGGAAGTGCTGATAGATCTTTTTTTTCCAAAACAGTCCCGTCAGCGGGCAAGGGGAGACTTCAGAAACACCCTCTCGATCCTGAAGAAGAGTATCGGGAGCAAGTGGGTAAGGATCGACGACTCGACTATCTATCTCAATATTGAAGACGATCTCTGGGTCGACGTGCATGAGTTCCGTGCACTGGTAACAGGCAAGTCTATAAAAACCCCGGCTCCCGAGAAACGAGTGCAGGCACTCACCGCCGCGGTTCACCTCTATCAGGGTGATTTTCTCTCCGGCTTTTATCTCAGAGACAGCGCCGGATTCGACGAGTGGCAGTTCATGGAGCAGGAGGCTTTACGGAGGGAATACGCATCCGCTCTCCGACAGCTGGTGATGCTGCTCGAAGATCGGGGAGATTTGGAGACGGCAATAAAATTCGGACAGAGATGGCTGGCAGTGGATCCCCTCGAGGAAGTGGTTCATCGGCAGCTCATACGGATGTACACCGCTGCTGGAAATCGAACAATCGCACTGCGGCAGTATGAGAGGTGCAGGGAGATCCTGTCAAAGGAGTTGGGAGAGGATCCCGAGGAAGAGACGGAGGAACTTGTGCGGGCAATTCGTGCCCACAGCACTATTATCAACCATAGATCCCACCATGAGGATCGTCCCAACAACCTCCCTGTCGACTCGTTGCCGTTTGTCGGCCGGGAAACCGAGTTGAAGCAATTGATAGACACCCTGATCAGGAAAGCAGCGCGGATCCTGACCCTTACCGGGGCCTACGGCACGGGCAAGACCCGGTTGGCAATCGAAGCGGCGGCGCGGGTGGCCGATAGGTTCGAGCACGGAGTCTTTTTCGTAGACCTGCTCAGGGCACGAGCACCGAGTGAAGTGATTCCTGCAATAGCCAGGGCGTTGGATGTGCGAGAGCCGATCGGTCACGGCATCAGTTTGCCCGCCGTCGTGAAAAATTACCTCAGAAACAGGCGGATACTCCTGCTGCTGGATAATTTTGAACATGTTTGTTCCGCAGCCGGCCGGGTGGCTCAGCTCATTGCCGGCGGCCCGGGTGTGAAGGTGCTGGTCACCAGCCGTGATCACCTGCACATCGCGGGTGGAGTGGAGCAGACGATTCCTCCCCTGGAAATCCCGAGGATCGGGGATGATCGCAATGTACGATCACTTATGCAAACAGATTCGGTACGCCTGTTCGTTCAACGGGCCGCCGCGGCCAATCCAGGGTTTTCTCTGACGGATCAAAACGCCCGGGCTGTAGCGGAGATCTGCCGGCGTTTGGACGGCCTTCCACTGGCGATCGAACTGGCCGCTTCTCGATTGAACGTACTTTCTTCCCAAGAGCTGATGGGGATGCTCACGGACAAACTCGAACTCCTGCGGGAACTTTCCGGCACCCGTCCCGTGCGGCATCAAACACTTTGCAGCGCGATAGACTGGAGTTACAACTTACTCGACGAACACGAGAAACGGTTGTTTACGAGCTTGTCCGTATTCTCCGGAGGATGCGGATTCCAGGCGGTCGAGCAGGTGTGCGGCGCTCCGGACTTGGGTGAAGAGTCGAGACTCCTGGATACTTTGGCTTCCCTGGTCGACAAGAGCCTTATCCGCCATGAGATCGTGGACGGGGAAAGCCGTTTTTCTATGCTCGAGACGGTTGGGGAGTGCGCCCGAACCCGCCTGGAGGGCAGCGGCAAAACGGGGAATGTGCGCAGTCGCCACGCTGTCTACTTTCTGGAACTGGTCTTGGAAGCGCAGGCCCAACTGCACGGGCCGGATCAGCTGCGCTGGCTCGATAGATTGGAACGGGAAAACCGCAATCTGCACACCGCTTTGTCCCGATTTTTACAGAAGCGCCAGATCGAGCAGGCCCTCCTGCTGGCGGCTTCCCTGAAATGGTTCTGGTATCGATGTGGACATTTCAGCGACGGACAAAGCTGGCTGGAACGAACCATTGATGCAGCTTCTTCCGCGGAAATTACGGTACTTCGGGCTAAAGCGTTGAATGCTCTCGGCTGGATGCTGTTCATCCAGGGGAAATGGTCCGACGCGCGGGATCGATATCATCAGAGCCTGAAGCTGTTTCGTGAGATGGGTGATCGTCCGGGGGAAGGAGCCACGCTTTCGGACCTGGGCGTGGCGGAACGATGGCTGGGAAACCAATCCGCGGGAGATCGTCACTGTGTTCAAGCCGTCGAGATTGCCCGGGAAGTCGGAGACCCTCTGCAGACCTCTCTGGCCCTGATCTGGGCCTATGCCACCACCGCTGGAAAATTTGACGATTTTTCCCCGAAAGCAGAGCTCGAAGAAGCGGTAAAAATTTCCCGCAGGCTCGGGAACCTGTGGGGCGTGTCTCACGGACTCAACGGCCTGGGGGACCTGCTCTGCGAAATTAAGAGATATAACGAAGCCCGGCCCCGCTACGAAGAAGCCCTGAGGGGATTTCGGAAGCTGAGGGACAGGTGGATGACCGCGTGGACCCTGGAAGGTTTGGGCATGACCCTTTCCGGTCTCGGGGATCATCGCAGCGCCATTGGATATTTGAAGCAGGGCCTTTCGCTGTTCGATGATCTCGGCGACCGGGGCGACACTTTGTATATGCTCGTCAGATCAGGCATGGCCGCACGGGCGGCGGGACATCACCGGCAGGCGGCTCGTATACTGGGAGCTTATCAGGCGCTGCGCGGAAATTCGGTTGAAAAGACGGTCGTCGAGGTCGGTAAAAAAGACGAGGAAACCGAAGAAGCCTTCGGCGAATACGAGCAGCGTTACCCGGAAGAATGGTCGAGGGGACAGGTCATGTCTTTCGAGCAGGCAGTAGCTTATGTGAAAAACGAGCAATACTGTTGAGTGGACTCGGGAATCCTGTTCTTACAAATCGGGACGCGTCTCCGGCAGCTGTTGGCTCTTCAACTCTAAGACGAAAGCTGCGATTCGCTCTACCCCTCGATCGATTATGATCCGGCCCTTCTCAGCGGTCCCTTTTGCGGGATCGCCCCATCCGCCCGAATCGGTAAAGTCCCGGAAGTCCGGATAGGTATAGAATGGCCCACCGCCCACCGAGCTTCCCTTGGCGTGAAAGCGGGCGGCTTTCTTGGGTGCCTGCGACCTAACGTTCCCGAAATCCACCGGTACAGGACTGGCTGCCATTACGACGCTCGCGAGAATTTCTCCTCCATGCCCCTTCGGACTCTCAGTGGACTCCACCAGGTCCTCTCCGCAGGCAAACGCCACCCGCCACCAGTCCACCTGCGCGGCAAGAACTCCCCGGCGCCGCAACGCCCGGCCGCAGTAGTCCACGGAGCGCAGGTTTCCGAGGTGCGCGTTCAGGAACAGGATCCGGCGGATTCCGTGGCTAACCAGAGAGTTGCATATCTGCCAATACAGCCGTCCAAGTACCTCCCCGTCGATCCAGAGCGTTCCAGGCCAGAAGCGCAGCTCGCTTGCGTCCCCTACAGGTATGGTCGGGGCCACCAAACAGTCCGTCTGCTGCGCTACCTTTCGAGCCACAGCGTCCGCTACGAATGTGTCAGCCCCTAGAGGGCCTTCATCCCCGAGCACTTCGGTCGAAGCCACCGGCAGGAAGGCGGTGTCGGTCTCACGCAGCGCCTCTCTGAACTCCCGGCTGGACATCTCGGCGATCACATGCTTGGTCATGCCCGCCTCCTCCTACCGCTACCCGTGCTGATGGAGCTCACCGGGGCTCCACGGGCACGGCCACCGGCTTGCCGTTGGCGGCGGACTGCTCGATCGCCAGGGCAATGGCTATAGAGTTGCAGGCATCAAGAACGTCGGAAAGCACAGGCTCGTCGTGAAGGATGTTCTCCACCAGGTTGTCGATCTCCTCTTTGAAAGGGTGATGAGCTACGGCTCCGGTGTTGATCGTGGGGGTGGCTATGGTTACGAAGTCATTCTGCTCGGGAAACAGCAGCTTCGAGTAGATCCGGTTATCCCGAATTGCACCGCCCGAACCCAGCAGGTCGATGTTCATCTGATATGGAAAGGCGAGTCCGTCGAGTGAAGCCGAAAGCTTGCCGACGGTTTCGTCGGCAAAACGCACCGCCGCCACCAGAGTCGTAGGATAGTCGAAGTCTTCGCGGCTTCGGCAGCGATAGGCGCTGACCTCCACCACTTCCCCCTTGAAGTACCGGGCCAGGTCTGCAGCATGACAGCCCCCCGTTATCATTGCCCCCCCGGCAAATTCTTTGCGCCGTATCCAGGGGTAGCTCGAGAAGGTAGGCTTGATCCCGTGCCAGTAGTCCACTTCCGTGTAGTAGATGTTTCCAATGGCCTTCTGGTCCAACAACGCCTTCAGGTTCCGGACCATCGGATGCCAGCGAGACACGAAGCTTACCACCGAACGAACACGGGCCCGCCGCGCGGCAGCCCGCAGCGCCCCGAGCTCCTCCAAAGTTGTAGCTGGAGGTTTTTCCAGAATCAGATGCTTGCCCGCTTCGAAGGCGGCTATGGCCTCGCGAGCATGGAGATAATTGGGCATGCAAATCGAAACAATCTCCACAGCGGGATCTGCCAGCATGTCCTCGAAGTGCTCGTACACCCGGGCTTTCTGCATACCTCCGTCGCCACGGGATGTCGCAGCCTCGCCCGCTGTATCCGCCAGGGCTTGCGCGCTCTCGATCCTCCGGCTGCAGACCGCCGCAAGGAACAGGTGCGGATTCGCCGCGATGGCTCGGGCGTGTTCGTAGGATACCTGCCCCGCTCCGCGAATGCCCACACCCAGAAGTGGTTGTCGTTCTTTTTTCATAGCTACACAATCTCGAGAAGATTATAGATTTCCAGGCTGTACTTCCCGAACTCCGGAGAGGTCCTGACCTCGAGAGTACGGGGCCGCCGGAGCTTTATGTCGAGCGTCTTGATCATGCGGGAGGGACGAGCCGACAGGACGATTACACGATCGGAGAGAAACACCGCCTCGCCGATGCCGTGGGTTACGAACAGAACGGTCTTCCTGGCCTCCTGCCAGATACGCAGGAGCTCCAGATTCATACGCTCCCTGGTGAGGGCATCCAGGGCCCCGAAGGGCTCGTCCATGAGAAGAAGCTTCGGATTGTGGATCAGGGCCCTGGCAATAGAAACACGCTGCTGCATACCACCGGAAAGCTCTTTGGGATAGCTGCGTTCGAAGCCTTTCAACCCCACCAGGTCCAGCAGATGCTCGGCATTCTTCCGTTGCGCCGCGCGATCCATTTTCAGGATTTCGACCGGCAGAAGCACGTTGTCCAGCACTCGACGCCAGTGCAGGAGCAGAGCCTTTTGGAATACAAATCCGACATCCCGGGTAGGATCGAAATGTTCCCTGTCCACGTCGATGGAACCGGCGCTTTTCTCGATCAGTCCGGCCACAATTTTGAGCAGAGTGGTTTTTCCGCAGCCGGAAGGTCCAACAATCGTCACGAATTCTCCCGGAAAAACGTCGAAGCTCACACTGCCCAGGGCTTCCAGCTCCCCGTCACGGGTCGTGAAAATTTTCTTGAGCTCTCGGATCGACAGAAGCGGTTTTTGGTGAGCCACGGTCATCCCCTTCCCGGCGCCGGGTAAGATCGACCTGGAGCGGACCGGCAGGTCCGCCCCAGACCTCAGCGCTCTACCAGTTGTATTTGTACATCGGATCGGGCAGGAACTCAGAGGTGTACATCTCCTCCGGCTCGAAGGGAATGTCCACGCCCTGATATCGCCTCACAAGATCGATGGTGGTCTCCATACGATCCGGATCGATGTAGCCTATGCCGAAGTTCTTATATCGATCGGTCTTGAAAAAATCCATAACCACCATGAGATTGGCCAGGTAATCGTCTTGGTTTATCGGATGGTACTTGGCCAGGATCGCAATGGCCTCTTTCGGGTTCTTGAGGGTGTAATCCCAACCTCGATAGGCGGCTTTGAGGAAGCTGCGGACCAACTCCGGATTCTCTTCGATGAGGTCATCCCGGGCGATGATCGAGTGGGCGTAGGCGTTGAAGCCGTAGTCCGCCCAGATGAAGTACCCCAGCTTCTCCGGCGGGATCGCCTTCTCCATGAAGGG
>CAZPPB010000161.1:0-7910 GCA_964588355.1 uncultured Spirochaetaceae bacterium
CCCGCCTGCGGCTGTGCCGGAGGTTTTCGGAACATCACGTCGAACGTCAAACCGATCCGCAGTCCGGCGGATCTGCGGGGTCTGAAGATGCGCACACCCCCTATCGACATGACGATCAAGACCTTCAAGGCCCTGGGCGCAAATCCCCAGCAGGTTGCCTACACCGAAACCTACATGGCTCTGAAATCCGGCGTGGTGGATGCGCAGGAGAATCCCTTCTCCAACACCGTGGACATGAAATTCTACGAGCAGCAGAAGTACCTCTCCGTGGTCAACTGGCAGCTGCACCCGGACCCCTTGTACGTCAATCCGGCCTGGTACAACAGTCTGCCCGACGACCTGAAGGCGATCTTCGACTCCGTGGCCGAATCCACGATGATCTACAGCGATACGATCTGGCTCAACTCGGAGAAGGACTACTACTACTTCCTGCGGGAACGGCTGGAAACGAACGAGCTCAGCTCCAAGGCGGTAGAGGAGTTCCGACAGGCGGTCAAGCCGGTTTGGCAGTCCTACGTGGACGACGGATTTTTCACCTGGAACGACATCAACCGGGCCCTAGCCATCGCCACGGCGGAGTAAAATCCGTATAATCAAAAGCAGTAGTGCCGTGAGCGGCAGGTGTTCTGTGTAATGCCTGCCGCTCGGCATCTTTGATTTGCTTCGAGAGGAGGCAGGCAGAGCCGATGCATGGAATCCGCCGGGCAGTCAAGGTCGCTACGGATACCCTGGAATGGCTGGTCACACTCTGCTTTTTTGTGATCCTGGCGGTCACGATTGTTCTGGTCATTCTGCGTTACGGCTTCAATGAGGCCATTATCGGTGGCAGTGAGCTGGTGGAGTATTTGTTCATCTACACCACAGCCATCGGCGCTGCGGCCGCCCTGGGACGGCGGGAGCATATCAAGATCACCTGGTTTATCGACAAGCTCTCCCCGGTCTTCAAGAAGGTCGTCGACATTCTGGGATTCCTTCTGATAGCTCTGATCAACGCCGTGATGATCTACTACAGCATTCCCTGGATCCGAACCGTGGGGGGATTCGAATCCCCGGTACTGCGGCTGCCCAACCGTCTGATCCAGATTATCATCCCCATCGGCTCTGGATTGGTCATCCTGTACTGTCTTTACCACATCCTGATCGTTATCGTCGGAGGCGACACCGGCCTGCAGCGGGAGTCTGCTGAATGATCGTCCTGATCGTGAGCCTCGTTCTGTTCCTCGTCATGGGCATCCCTATAGCCTACTCCCTCGGCCTCTCCGGCTTCTGCTACTTTCTGGTCATCCATCCGGAGTTGCTGCCCGTCCTGCCCCAGCGGCTGTTCGCCGGCATGGACTCCTACGCGATGATCGCCCTGCCCATGTTTGTGGCCATGGGATTGCTGATGAACGCCGGGGGAATCACCACCCGCCTGATCGATTTCAGCCTGCTGTTCGTAGGACGGTTGCGCGGCGGCCTGGGAGCGGTGAACGTGCTGGCCAGCATGATCTTCGGGGGGATCTCCGGCTCCTCTGTTTCCGACACCGCTTCCATCGGGGCGGTGTTGATCCCCGAGATGAAGGATCGGGGGTATACAGCGGAGTTCGCCAGCGGGGTTACCGTGGCTTCCTCCACCATGGGGATGATTATCCCACCCAGTGTCCCTATGGTGATCTATGCCCTGGTGGCCGAAGAATCCGTGGGAAAGCTGTTCCTTGGCAGCGCGATCCCCGGGATTATGATCGGGCTGATCATGCTGGTGATCACGCTCGGAATTTCCTACTGGAAGAAATACCCGAGGGAAGAGATCCAGCTGAGCCGGAAGGAGCAGTGGGTGCGAATCCGGCAGTCGATCCTGGCCATCATCATGCCCGTATTCGTCATCGGTTCGGTGGTGCTCGGTATCGCTACGGCCACCGAGTCGGCCGGCATCGGAGTGTTCTACGCGTTTATCGTCGGGGTCTTTGTGATCCGCGGGCTGAAGCTGAAAAACATCCCCCCGATCCTCAAGTCGGCCATAATGACCAGCGCCACGGTGATGATCATCATCGCCCTTTCCCAGCTGTACGTCTGGATTCTGGCGATCGAGAGGGTTCCGGAGCTGGTGGCCGCTTTCGTCACGGGCCTCAACCTGCCGGCGATCGTGATCCTCCTCTGCATCGATGCGATCATTCTACTGACCGGCACCTTCGTGGATGTCAGCCCGGCGATTCTTCTGCTGACCCCGGTGTTTCTTCCAGCGGTCCAGGCTTTGGGAATGTCGGCGATACAGTTCGGCGTGATCCTGATCTCCGGCCTTGCCGTCGGGCTGGTCACTCCCCCGGTGGGGATGTGTCTCAATGTGGCTTCGGCCATCTCCAAGCTAGGTATTGGACGCATATTCAGGGCGGCGCTCCCATTTCTCCTGGCCAACGCCATCACCCTCGTGCTGATCACGGTGGCGCCGGCTTTGAGCATGTGGCTGCCGAGCCTGCTGATGAAATAGATCACATGTAAAAGAAAGGTGAATAGTATGGAAATTAGACACGCGGTACATCCCGAACAGGCGAAAACCTTCGACACGGAACAGCTTCGCGGATCGTTCCTCATCCGGGAGCTCTTTTCTTCGGGGAAGATCAGACTGGTGTACAGTTACTACGATCGCCTGATCGTGGGCGGCATCCAACCCGACTCTCCCCTCAAGCTGGAGGTGGATGAGCAGGTCATCGGCTCCAAATATCTCCTGGAACGCCGGGAGATGGGGCTCATCAATATCGGGGGCAAAGGCACGGTCACGGTAGACGGAAGCGAGCACAGCCTGGGCAACAAAGACGCCCTGTACATCGGAGCCGGCGCCCGGGAGCTGAGCTTTGCCACGGCCGACAAGAGTCAACCGGCCAAGTACTATCTGCTCTGTGCGCCTGCCCATAAAAGCTATCCGACCACGAAGATCTCGATTCAGGAATCCGAGCCGCTTCGCCTCGGTTCGGATGAACAGAGCAACAGGCGCACGATCTACAAGTACATCCATCCCGACGGGGTGGCCAGCTGCCAGCTGGTGATGGGCCTGACGATTCTGGAACCGAAGAATGTCTGGAACACGATGCCCACCCACACCCACGAACGGCGCATAGAGGCCTACCTCTACTTCGATTTTCCGAAAGACAACGTGGCCGTGCATTTCATGGGTCCGCCCTCGGAAACCCGGCATCTCATCCTCCGCTCAGAGGAGGCGGTCCTCTCTCCCAGCTGGTCGATTCATTCGGGGGTGGGCACGTGCAACTACACGTTCATCTGGGGAATGGCCGGAGAGAATCAGACCTTCTCGGACATGGATGATGTTCCCATGTCGAGCCTCATGTAGGAGCGAAGCATGATACTCGAGCAGTTCCGTTTGGACGGCAGGGTAGCCGTGGTGACCGGTTCCGGAACCGGCCTTGGGCAAGGCATGGCCGTCGGCCTGGCCGAAGCCGGTGCCGATGTGGTCGGCGTGTACAACAGCCACCCGCCGGAAAAGGCAAAAACCGCGGTGGAAAAGCTGGGAAGGGGCTTCCTGGCGGTTCAGGCTGACTTGATCAGCATCGAGCCGGTGGAGAGGATCATCGAAAGCGCCGTGAAGCGCTTCGGCAGGCTCGACATCCTGGTAAACGACGCGGGGATCATCCGCCGCGCCCCCTCCCTGGAGTACAGCGAGAAGGATTGGGATGATGTGATCAACATCAACCTCAAGTCCCTGTTTTTCCTCTGCCAGGCTGCAGCCCGACAGTTCGTCAAACAGAAGACCGGAGGGAAAATCATAAACATCGCTTCCTTGCTCTCTTTCCAGGGGGGCATCCTGATTCCCCCCTACACGGCCAGCAAGAGCGGCGTGCGGGGGTTGACCCAGCTGCTGGCCAACGAGTGGGCAAAGCACGACATCAACGTCAATGCCATTGCCCCCGGGTACATGGCCACGGACAATACCGAACCGCTGCGTAAGGACCCGAAGCGCGGACCGGCGATCCTGGAACGTATCCCCGCCGGGCGCTGGGGCAGCCCTGAGGACCTCAAGGGAGCGGTGGTCTTTCTGGCCTCCGAGGCTTCGAACTACGTAAACGGATACACTCTGGCCGTTGACGGAGGCTGGCTGGGACGCTGAGCGAGCGCCTCGCGCTTTGTCGACGCCCCCATTGATCTTTCAGGGTCGAAGAGGTATGTTTGCTTGCTATGAAGGTTCAGTCCCTGGATCGCGCTTTTGACATCCTGGAGCTCCTGTCGAGGGAGCAGCACGGGCTGAACCTTACGGAGATCGGCAACCGCCTGGACCTGCACAAGAGCACGGTCTATCGGCTGCTCCAGGCTTTAAAGGAGAGGGGATATATCGAGAAGAGTGCCCAGGGCAGTTACCGTCTGGGCATGGAGTTCATCGAGCTCAGCAGCCTCTACCTCAACAATCTCGAACTGAAGACCGAGGCCCAGCCCATCCTGCGGGAGCTTTCCTCCCTGTCCGCCAACACCGCCTTCCTGGCAACACTCCAGGAGAATGAGGTTGTCTACATCGACAAGATGGAAACCCACAACAGTCTGCGGAAATACTCGATCATCGGCCAGAGGGCCCCTCTGTACTGCACGGCTTTGGGGAAATCGATGCTCACCGGCATGGCGGAAGAACAGATTCGCAAACTGTACGGAGGCGTCGAATTAGAGGCATTCACGGACAGGACGATCACGAGCGTAGATGGCCTGGTAGCGGATATCGAAAAGATCCGCCGCAGAGGCTGGAGCGTGGATGACGAGGAGTACGAGGAGGGGCTTCGCTGTATCGGTGCGCCGATCCGGGACTACCGAAACGAGGTGATCGCGGCGGTCAGTACCTCCGGCTATGCATCTGTCATTACCAGGGAACGGGTCGAAGAGATCGCCGCCTACGTGCTCAAGGCAGCCCGGGACATCTCCCAGCGGATGGGCTACCGCAGCCAGTAGGGGGCGCCTTCCGTCACAGCCGGCAATTCGTGTGTATTCATATGGACAGACACTGTTTTCTCGTCACGGGCGCCCAAGGCTGCATCGGGAGCTGGGTGACAAAGAACCTGCTCGCTATGGGGCATGAGGTGATCGCCCTGGATGTCCACACCAGACCTGCGCGGCTGTCGCTGCTGTTGCCTCCGGAGAAGCTGAGGGCAATCCGTTTCGTCCGCGGGGATATCAACGATCTTGGACAGATCAAGAAGCTGCTGGAGGACCATGCCGTTTCTTATGTAGTGCATCTGGCGGGGCTTCAAACACCCGAGTGCAGGGCGGAACCGATCCGCGGAGCCGCGATCAATGTGGTCGGCACGGTTACGCTCTTCGAAGCGATAAAGGCATGCAAGGAGCAGGTAAGGTGCGTGGTCTATGCCTCCTCAGGAGCGGTTCTGGGTGCGGATGAGGACTACGGCTCTCATCCTGTCGAGGATGACGCTCCTCGAATCCCCGGTACGCTCTATGGCGTGTTCAAGGTGGCGAATGAGGAGTGTGCGCGTATCTATTGGCAGGATCACGGGATCCGGAGTGTGGGCTTGAGGCCCCCGGTGGTGTACGGCGTTGGTCGGGACAGGGGATTGACCGCGGGAACGACCCTGGCGATAAAAGCGGCGATGCTCGGCCAGAGCTACGAAATCGGCTTTGGAGGCGCGGCGAACGTAGAATATGCCGACGACGTTGCCAATTCTTTTATTGCCTGCGCCCTGAAAGCGCCGGAAGGTGCGCCCGTCTACAACATGCGTGGGGATGTCCTCGAGGTGGACGATATGATCGGCGTGATCGAAAGGATCTTCCCGGCGTCGAAGGGGATGATCACCCGCCGGAAGCAGAGCAACATCATGGCCAACGATGTAGCGGACGCGGGTCTTCAGGGGCTGATCGGACCTTTCCACCCGCTGAGTTATGAGCAAGGGGCAAAGCGCACCGCGGATCTCTTTCGGACGCTTCTCGAAGAAGGCCGTCTCTAAGGCAGGGCTGGTGAACCCTATTCGAGCGGATAAACCCCTGTTCTCCTGGCCGTATCGAATACGGCACGTATTTTTTCCGGGCTGACATCGGACTGGATGTTGTGGATCGTGGCAAAAACGTAGCCTCCTCCCGGACCGAAAAGACGGACTCTCTCTTCCACCTCTTTTCTAACCTCGTCGACTGTTCCGAAGGGAAGGGTGGTTTGGGTCTGCGCTCCGCCGCCCCAAAAGGAAAGCCTGTCTCCGTACCTCTTCTTTAGCTTTTCCGGTTCCATACCCCTGGCCCCGCTCTGGATAGGATTGAGTATCTCTACCCCGACTTCTATCAAATCATCCATAATCTCGCTGATCGCGCCGTCGCAATGTAAAAAGATCCTGGCCTCACATCGGTCCCTCACATAGGATATCCAGGCAGCCATTCGCGGCTTCAAAAAGGTGCGAAAGACCTCCGGACTGATGAGCAGGCTGTCCTGAGCGCCTAGATCATCGTTCATCTGAATGGCGCAGATATAGGGACCCGCTAAAGGAAGAAATCTCGCCAAAGTCGCGAGATGGTGCTCCAGAACTCTGTCCAGCCAGTGGTGCATAAGATCAGGTTTGAGTATGAAGTTCATGAGCAAGGTTTCAAATCCGAACATGGTCTGTCCTAATTCCAGGAACGAACAGTCGTATAGAGGAAGCGCCGCGAACAATGCCTTATCGGTTCCGTGATACAGACGCTCTATCTCTGCTTTGACAAACTCCGTTTCTCTTTCCGACCAGGGATCCGGCCAGATATAGGCGTCGATGTCCTCCGGCGTTTCCGCATCCCCGAGAGGTGCGGTGATCACGTCGAAGTAGAGGCTTCCCGCGGGGCGGCGCGCAAAGAGCTTACCTTCATGCATAATCTCGACCGAACCGTCTGCTTTCAATACAGGTTCGTATCCTTCGGGCACCAGGCAGGGGGTCCCGTCGGTGAATCTTCCTTGCCTCCAGCGATCGATCTTGAAAAAGGACATACCCGTGGTGGGGCTCAACCGGGTCAGCTGCACTACGTCGGAACCGAGCATCTGCGCGACTTCCAGGGATACCATGGCCAGCTGCTGTTTGATGTCGTAGAGTTTTATCTCCTCCCTGTGCCCCAACAGCTTCAAGAGGTTCCTATACGCAATGGCCGATATCCCGGATACCCGGCTGCCACCCACATCGATCGGCACGCGGTCGGCTTCCCTGTGGTCCAAAGCTGCAGCCACCCTTTCCCTGCTGGTGAAATTGCTCATGAGCTGCCCCTCGCTTTTCGCTAAGGATCGAATCAACCAGGATAAAAGTCAAGAGTCGCCCAATGAGGATGTCCCAATGGGGATCGTTTCCCGGCTCAGAATTATGGCATAAAACCCTTGACAACGGTTACATCCATGGTATTATGAAACAATAATAATAAGAATATAATCAGAGTATATTAAAAGGTACGAATCCTTTTAGCGGTTTTCGTACATAAACAGGGCATCATTAAATAGAGCGTTGCTCTATAAAAAAATTTGAGGAGGTAATAAGGATGAAGAAGATCATTTTGGGAATGGTTTTCATGGTTGTCATCGTTGCTTTCGTGATGGCAGGTGGCGGCACGGACGGGGGGAAGACCTTTGTGCTGAAGTACAACCAGCTCGAACCCGAAGCACATCCCCAGGGTGTCACGGAGACGGCGTTCGCCAAGAAGGTTGAAGAGCTATCCGGCGGCCAGATCAAGGTGGAGACCTACTACAGCGGTACGCTGTTCACTCAAGAGGGGGAGGTCACCGCGATGATGACCGGTGACTTGGATCTGTCGACTCTGGCGTTCCAGGACATGGGTCCGTATCTCCCCGCAGCCAGCATGTTTGCCGCCCCGTACATTTTTACCAGCTACGAGCACATGGAAAAGGTCTTTGCGCTGGATTCAAAAGTCGCCAAAGACTTCTACAAGATGGTTTCCGACGCCTGCGGCTATACTCCCCTGGCAGCGAT
>CAZPPB010000162.1:0-7894 GCA_964588355.1 uncultured Spirochaetaceae bacterium
CCTCCACCCGCACCTGATGGCTGTGCCCGTAGATCACCAGATCGAAATCTCCGCTTTTGTGCAGGCTTTCCGCCACGTCGGGATAGTGCATCACCGCGATCCGGCGTCCCCCCAGCTCCAGGGTCATTGCGCCGTCGCGAAACGTGCAGAATCCCCTTCCCTTCTCGGTCAGCAAAACACGATCGCCGTCGTTGTTGCCGAACACCGCGTACATACCGGGACAGAACTCCCGAAGCGCTTCGAGCTGCCTGAACACGAAGGGCGAGCACATATCCCCTCCGTGGATAAGGGAGCCGATCCGGCGCTCCGTGAAGGCCGCCACGGCTTTACCTATATTGCCCAGATGGTCGTGGGAGTCGGACATTACGCCAAGCTTCATCTCTACTTCCCTCCTCCCCTACTGTACCTCAACTGTGGGCGGGCTGCCAACGCACCGGTAGACGGCGTGAAAGGATCTGATCTATAGTTCGGGAGGATGAGGATCGGCATCACCGGATCGGTCGGGTTTTTGGGCGCCAACCTGGTCGGGACCCTGTACCGGCAGCGGTCGGCGGGGGACCGGATCGTCTGCTTCTACTCCCGCCGCCGGGAAAACCCGTTGACCGAACATCTGGATTTGACCTACCGGCATCTGGACATCACCTCCCGGCGGGAGGTGATGGAAAAAACCGAAGGGCTCGACCTCCTGTTCCATCTGGCCGGTGCTGTCGACTACACGCGAAAGAACGCCCGCCGGAGCTGGGACGTGAACGTTCTGGGCACAAAGAACATCTTCGACGGGGTGATCGAAAATCGAATCCCGCGGCTGGTCTACGCCTCTTCGATCAACGTCCTGGGAACTGTCAGCCCTGATTCCCCGCCGGCCGGTGAAACAAACAGCACGTACGGGGCGTCGGGCAATCCCATCTCCTTTGCCGACCGAAACGCGGCATTGGCCGCCGTGGAAGCATCGATCAGAGGAGACTACCGCTTCCTGCGCCGCTCCAGGGTCGTCTACTTCGATTCGAAACTGGCCGCCTATGAACTTGCCCTGCAATACCACCAGAAATTCGAGCTGCCGGTGATCATCGTTATGCCGGGAACCGTAGTGGGCCCCGGGGACGTCGGGATTTCGATCACCGAGCTCGTACTCCGGACCTTTCAGGGCAGACTGAAACTGACCCTGCCGGGGGGCACCTCCTTTGTTTCGGCGGATGACGCGGCCGAAGGGATCCGGCTGGCTTCCATAGGCGGACGGCCCGGTCAGGCCTACATCATAACCGGCCGGCAGGAGGACAATCTGAGCTACAGGGACTTCATGAAACTCGTGGCGCACGTCGCCCGCAGCCGTTACGATCGGCGGGTTGCCGATACTTTCTTCACGGTCCCCGCCTCCCTATGCCGTCCGCTGGCAAGGGTCTTCAGACTCCTGCCGGCGGAGGGGTCCTTGAGCGAAGCGCTGATCCTCTCCGGGGCCGCTACCCATCGTTTCAGCAATGCGAAAGCCGCGCAGCGGCTCGGCTACTTCCCGGAAACCGCCCTGGAAAGCGCAATTCAGTCCTGCATCGATTTCTATCTTCAGCACGACCGGTCAGAGGATCAGCCGCCGGGGCGCTTGCGGTAATTCCGAAGGAAGATGAAGGTGTCGTTGACCACACCGATCATTGCGTGGATCACGATGGGATAGAGGATCGAGCGGGTCAGCAGCGCAATCGCGCTGAAAATCACCCCCCCTAGAACAGCTCCCCAAATCTCCGATCTCGGATGGCCGATGTGATGCAGCGTCGACAGCGCCGTGGTTATAGCCATAGCGGGGATGTATCCCAGAGCGTCCAGCAGAGGGAAAAACAACAGCCCTCGATAGAGAAACTCCCAGACAGTGTAGTACAGCAGCAGGTAGCCGAGCTCATAGAGCACGAAGGTCCCGTTGCGTTCACACACCTGTTTCGAAAACGGATACCAGGCGATCATCTCCTCGGTTCTAGACACGATGTGGCCGATGAGCAGGGCGATCGGCAGGAAAATGAGCACCAGCACCAGACCGATTCGGTATCCGCCGACGGCGAGCCCCAGATCGACCAGCACCTGCAACGGGTCGCTTTCGACCAGGAGGATGAGGAGTATGGGAACGGCTGCCAGGAGGATGAAAAACATCGCGAAGTAGATCCACGTGCCCTTTGCATCCCCGTAGCGTTTGTTGAGAACCGAATGGTAGAAGAAGGTGATCATCCCGGTCAGGGCCACGGTGATGTAGGGAAGAAGAATCTGTATGGAGATCGGAGAGATCGGTGAATAGAAAACCGCTGTTTTGAGCTCGATCAAGTTCGGCCCTCTCTTTCCCGTTTGTACCAATCCACGATCGCCTGGAATTGGCCCCTGTAGTCATCATCCGGCTGGTAGTCCAGATCCCGAAAGGTCTCCGTCAAATCGTAGGTGGTCTGAGCGGTGATGCGGCGGATCCTGTAGTAGTTGATCGCAGGCTTGAAAACGGGAATGACCCGCTTGGCCAACTCCAGCAGCACGGCCGCGGCCATACTGACCCACACCGGTACGTACAGACGCTGAGGCCTTCCCACCCCGGCCTGCAGGCTCGCGAAAAACTCGCCCCAGGTCGGGCAGATCCCATTGGTGACTGTATAAGCCTGACCGCTCGTCCCGGTCCGGCTCACCGCGGCCAGCGCGGCTTTGCAGAGATTATCGGGGTAGCAGAAGCCGAATTTCTTGTCTCCCCTGCCGACGATCAGCGGTACATTCCGCTCGGCGGCCTGCAGCATCAACTCACAGGATGTTCGATCCCTCGGTCCGTACACGTCCCCGGGCCTGAGAATGACCACGGGAAATCCACTGTCCCGGTGCTGTCTCAACAGATACGCTTCCGTTAATTTCTTCGTGTAGTTGTACGGCACGTACGCCGCCGACCTGCCGGGATTCTCTTCGGAAATGTCGTCCGCACAGTATCCGATGGTCAGGGCCGTGGAGATATAGACGAACTTGAGCAGGCCCGGGCACTGTCGGCGTGCCCACTGTACAAGGTTCACGGTTATATCGTAGATCTGGGCTTTGCACTCTCGGCGGGAAGCGTTGTCGGAAACCAGGGCCGCTGCGTGAACTATCACATCCACTCCGTCGGGCAGCTGGATCTTCTCGATCTCCCTGAGGTCTCCGTAGATCAGCGAGACCGCGGCGGTGTCGAGAAAACGAAGATCCGACGTCCTGCGCACGAGTCCGCACACCCGGTACCCCTCCTTGACAAAGGCGTCGCAGAGGTGTGAGCCGATAAAGCCGTTGGCACCGGTAATCAAAACGGACCGCCCCATATCAGCCTGCTCCCCCGTATTTGTCGTAGTCGTAGATGCTCCCGGCCAATCTCAGAAGGAAATTTCGGGGCAGGACATTGATGGCCAGGTAGATCAGCCGGTTTATGAAACCCGGGATGATGAGCCGCTTTCCCCGCTTCAGGCCGTTGATCACCTGCCGCGCCGCCTCCTCTGCGCTGAGGTAGGAGTAGCGGTGCCTTCGCATATGAAGGGTCAATCCCGCTTCCGAAATCATGTCCGTCTGGATTCCCGAAGGTGCGACCGTGGAGATCACCACCGCCCCCCCTCTGTTTTCCACCATCAGAGACTCGCTGAAACTCTGGGCAGCCGCTTTGGCTGCGGCATAGACCGCCTGGTAGGGTATGGGGAGGAAAGAGGCCAGGCTGGTTATATTGCAGATGAACCCCTCTCCCCTCTCCTTGAATCTGTGGTAGAACAGCAGGCTCAGCTCGAGGACCAGCCTGAAATCCAGGTCGATGATCGAGCGGAACAGCTCCAGTTGAGCAGCCTCGGTCTGCCCGTAGTAGGTCAGGCCGGCGTTGTTCACCAGGCCGTAGACATCCGCAGTCTCGAGCTCATCGAAAAGACACTGAGCGCAGTTGACCTCCAGCAGATCCTTTGCCAGAGTCCGGACCGTGCCGGAGCCCCGACAGCCGATCTCGGCGGCCAGCCGTGCCAGGCCTCCCTCATCCCGATCCACCAGGATCAGGTTGGACCCCTCCTCTACACCCAGGCGCAGGGCCAGTTCTCGTCCCAGACCTCTGGCCGCGCCGGTGACCAGCACGGTGCGGCCGCTCAGGCTTACCCTGCTCATTGCTGAACGTACTGCTCCTGGAAGTAGCGGCAGCCGTCGGCTATCGTCTTTTCGAAGGGCAGGTACTCGTGGTCGAATGCCTCCCGGCTCTTCCTGTTCGAATAATAACCGAACCAGCCGCTCAAGCGGCCGTAGGAACGGGTCAGCAGGGGTCTTTTCCCAGTAAAAAAGCTCACCCCTTCCAGTGCAGTCCCCGCCGCAGCCAGGAGAAACGGGGGCAACCGAATCGGATAGACCTTCGTTTGGAAGTACGCTCCGATGGCTCTCATAACTTCCGTATACTCCACGTTGGCACCCACTATCAGATAATTCTCCCCCACTTCTCCCATGGTCAGGGCCTTGATAATGATCTGCGCCAGGTCCCGTACATCCGTAACCGCCAGACCCCCTGCGAAACAGAAGAACTGGGGTTTGTTGTAGATGCGATGGTACAACTGATTGTGCGGCGTGGAGGGGATCGGATCACCCGGTCCCATGAGGGAGGCCGGGTTGAGGATGATCGCCTGCAGGTTGCGTTCCCGCACAGCCCTCTCCACGACCTGCTGCCCCGCATGCTTGCTGGTCATGTAGGGAAAACTCTGCGGCCAGTTGAACTCGGTATCCTCATCGGCCAGGCTTCCGTCCCGGTGAAATCCGACCGCCCCCACCGAAGATACGTGCACGAGCCTCTGCACCCCGTGGCGGACACAGGCATCCACGATGTTTTCCACCCCCAGCTGGTTTACCTGATAAAGCCGGGCTCTCTCCCTGCCCCAGTAGGAAATCAGACCGGCCAGATGGACCACATGGCTGTGGCCGGCCACCGCCCGGTCCACGATCCCGGCGTCGGTGATATCTCCTCGGATGATCTGGAGGTTCCGTATCCCCTTGCCGCGGATTCTTGCTTCCCCCGGATCATCCGGCAGGATCAGCACGGTGATCCCGCCTTCAGGAGGATTTCGGGTCAACAGATCCAGCAGCGCATTACCGGCGAAACCGCTGGCGCCGGTGATCAACAGTTTCATCTGCAGAGGATTATACCTCGATTCCCGGAGTTTTTCGAACCAGGAAGCCAAGGATTCTCATCCCCCGATGCACTCGCGGTTCGGAATTGAGCAGGATCGGGATGGTTTTCAGGATTTAATAAAATCTCTGTGTACGGGCAAAGGAGGCACAACTAGTCGAACGATACGCTATCCAGCACGTTCCGGAGAGATGAATACTCCTCCTCTGTCGTGTAGGAAACGATGATTGACAGAGCATAACCCTTTTTTACCGCAGCGAAAAAACCCTGGTGAATCGCAATACCGGCCATCGACAATTCCGAGCTCAAGAGGCTGAACTCAACGCCGCCCCGGGATGCCCTTGATATCTCTGAGGGAAAGATATACTCCATATCTTGCACGGTGCCGAAGTCTAATTCATCGGCCGAAATCTGTGCGGACGATAGGAAAAGGATCGTGATCATGATCGAGAATACAAAAATCCAGCGGATCCGGTTCATTCACCTGTCCTCTCTACTGCATCCATAACCGCACCAAAAACGCCATCACATATGTACTTTCTATCACCCCAGCCCTACGGAGAAAGTCTCCCGGGGAAATCTTCCAGCCACTCGGCTCTGTCCTCCCCCGAGTGCTCGCCGGCAAGGTCCATGAACTTCAAAAAGCGGTGCTTGAGCTCGTAGAAACCGTGCCACCAGGCATAATCCGGAGCCATCATGGCAGCCCCCATCCTGGCCCGGCGCCCTTCGTGGTGCCAGAACTCGTAGAACTCCCATTCAAGCTCTTCGTCGAAATAGGAATCCTCTGAGAGCTCACCCGCCGCATACAGCTCATCCATCACGCGCCTTACCGGTCCGTAGTAGTTTTCGTTGTAATGCTTCACCACGTTGTCGGTGTTCGTGAAGTGCCCTTCCACCCATTCGCTGGAATGGCACTGGTAGCACACAGCCTCCATCCTCTGCCGCTCTTCCCGCCAGTCTGTAGGAGCGGGCCACGGTTTGAACTCCGAAGGCCTGATGGTGAGGGGGGCCTGCAGCTCCCAGGCTAGGCGGGAGGTCACGTCGTGGGATCTGTCTACACCCGGCGCCTCGCTCATGTGGCAGGTGGCGCAGGTGGGCGCCCGGTAGTCGGTTCCGGCGGTCCAGGTGAAGTCCTCCGGGCGCCAGTTCCAGGAATCCCCCTCGGCATGGTAGATCGTTCCGTGCTTCGATTCGTTGTAGATCTCGATCTGCGGATGGTCCGGCCCCAGATGGCACTGGTCGCAGGCTTCGGGCTTTCTGGCCTCCTCCACTGAGAAGCTGTGGCGGGTGTGGCAGCTGGTGCAGCTTCCCAGCGTCCCGTCCGGGTTTTTCCGCCCCACCCCTACGTTGGGCCAGGAGCCCTCGACCGGCTGCCCCTCTTCGAACACGACCGTGGTACCGTGGCAGGCGAAGCAACCGGTGGCCCGTTCTGTTTCGTCGTTCATTCCGTGGATCAGCCACTTGTCAATGGTCTTTATAATCTCCAGGGTATTCGCATGCTTGCTGCGCCGGTATTCCTCGACCTCCTGCTCATGACACATCGAGCAGCGGTCGGGGGAAACCAGTCCCGATACGGGGGTTGGGTCGACTTCAAAATGATCCCGGCTGACCCAGGCAACGCTCTGGTCGGTCAGTGAGTGGCAATCACGGCAGCTGACCCCTACCTTGGCATGGATGCTGCCGGACCAATCGGTGAAGATGCCCGGGTTCTCCCGCTGATGACACTCCAGGCAGGCGCTTTCCTCCGCTCCCATCCCGGCCAACCTCCAGCCGCCCGCGCCGGCACCTGCGGAAATCAAGGGCGCCCGCGCGGGAAACCCCCAGAGCCATCCTCCTACGCAGAGAAGGATGAGAAACACCAGCACCAGATTCACATAGGCGAAAATAATGTAGGTTTTCCGCACCCCTTTCGGCCGGTCACCGCTTCGGGGCGCCTGGGAGGCTTCGGAAAGCTCGGCAACGACCGGGAAACGCTCCAAAACGTCCTCACCGTGCGGCGCATCCCCGATCTTTTGCGTGAGGTCCTGGCCTGCGACATGAGCACGGAAGTGGCTACCTCCCTGCCACTTCGAGCTGTCCGAGACATCGTACACCTTGTTGCGGAACAGCACGTAGGCCGGTCTGCCCTCCTTCCCGTCGCAGCCGGGCAGGTCCTCCAGCTTGAAAACCGCTGGAGCGGACGCTGCGCCCCCTGCCGAATCGGGTCGGGTGGAGCGCAGGGGTGCGCTGCCGGAAGGTCCGAGCAGCTCCCCCGGTGTGTCTATGCCGCTGAAACCCCGTTTCAGCTGCTCCCGCATCCTGCGGCTGATTATGGTTACAGCCAGGACGCCCAACGCCGCCATTACAATGAACAACAGGATCTTGATGAACAGCAGCAGCCCGAACCGGCTTTGGAAAAAGGAGCCCATCGAATCGATGCGGTACCAGGTGAGGTACACACCGGTAGCGGCCAGGATGCTCATGCAGGCAAGGCCCAATCTCTTCTCGCCTCCGGGAACCCCGCCTTTTAAATTTTGCGGTTTCACAATGATGTGGATGTAGAAAATAGCGCCCACCAGAACGGCGGCCACGAACAGGTGGATGATCCCGAGGATCAGCCGCAGGGTCCGGTGAATCCCGGCGGATAGTGCGAGCGACTTGTCCAGGATGCGCTCGGGAATCGGATAGCTGTACCCGTTGCGAATGAAGGCGATCCCTGCGGGTTTCAGGGACCCGCCGTTCGCGCCGGCATGGCAGAGCGCGCAGCTCTTTCCCGTCTGTTCGGCATACTCAGGAGTGGCG
>CAZPPB010000163.1:0-7882 GCA_964588355.1 uncultured Spirochaetaceae bacterium
ACTGACGATCCCGGATCACCAACGCTCGATGATGTTATAGATGTATTCAACACATACAACTATCCCGTTCCTACTGCAGAAGGACTAGAAATAGTCTCCGATGCCAATGGTTGGTCTTTCTGGGTGTATGGCGGTACAGCTTTCAATATCTTTGTTCTAAAACTCGATCTCAGTGCCATGTACAATTTCCTCAGTGGCGCCTACGGCGCATCCGCGAACGTGAGGATCCAGCTTTAATATCTGCGAGAGACATCTATTTGTAATCGGAAAAAAGGCCGGGTTGAATGCCCGGCCTTTTGTTTTTTTGGGATGGATAATCGCAATCAACGAAGAGGGTACGCACTACGCCGCATCGCTAAGTATCAAAGGACGCTCAGTAGACGATCGAAGCGGGCAGGCGCCCGGCCAACTGGATGCAGAAGGCGATGTCCCGCTCTTTGAAGTCCACCCGGCTGTTGCCCGCTGCCAGATAGGCCTTGGAGAGCCTGTCGAACAGCTGGGAGGAGTCCGCCCGGGCGATCGCCTGGGCCGAATCCACCCCGGCGTCGTAGAGCAGCCGGGCAAATACCGGACCCACGCCGTAGACCCTGGATAGATCGGAAAGTTTCACCAGCTCCAACAGCTCTCTGGGGTCGATTCCCGCTCCACTCGCCAATTTCGCCCGCTGTTCCCCGCTCAGCGCGTTGTCGAACAGCTGTTTGCTGTTCTTGATGCCTCGTTGCGCCAGCTTCTCTATCGTTGCTGGATCGATTCCGGAAAAGTCCCTCAGATTCCTGGGTTTGGGGAGCAGGGCGTTTACCTCCCGGCGCAGAAGCGTGAGGTACTCCACGGAGAGATCCGTTATCCCGGCCAATTCGTCGATCTTCCCGGTGCTTTTCACCGCGTCGAGGAGCTCCGCAAGGTTGGAAATGCCCTGAGCCTGCAGTCGGGAAAAGCGGTCGTCGATCTGCTCTTTGAGGATCCTGCGGCTGGGGATCAGTTCAGCTTCCTGCAGGGTTTGCCTGTACTGATCCAGAGAGATATCCTGAAGGTTAAGATGGTAGGGATCGTTCATCCATACAATAATGATGGACAACGCTGCGTCATTGCAAGGGAGAGGTAATGAGATGAAAGAGTTCGATCCGGGTGCTTTTGATTTCGGCAACCCCTCCGCCCTGTTCCGGTTCGAGGACAGGCTGAAGGGTCTGATCGGTTGGCCTCTGTACTACGCCCCGTACTTTCGAAGCCGCGGCGGTTTTCGGGGAGACGAGGAGGTCCTGGATTTCGGCTGCGGAGGAGGAGTCATCACCCGCGGCATCGCCGCCGGGCTGGACCGGGGCGGTTCGGTCACGGGGGTGGAGATTTCCTCGTACTTCAGCGAAAGGGCCCGGAAGCGGGTTGCCCGCTACCCCAACGCCCGCATCCTGCACGGGGAGATCACCGAGCTCGGTCTGCCCCGGCAGTCCTTCGACCTTATTTCGATCGTCCACGTGATCCACGATATCCCCAGGGACAGGCGTTCGGTCACGATGCAGGCACTGGGAGCCCTGCTGAAACCCGGAGGCAGACTGTGGATCTGGGAACCCACCCGCCCGAGCCACGGCATGCCGGCTGAGGAGATTCGCTCCCTGATGGAGGAAGCGGGTCTGAGGGAAGTGTCTGTAGAGTTTCATGGAAATGAGTTCAAGGGGGTCTTCGAGAAGTAGCGTGCCGGTTGTCAGCTGCTGGTCGGCCGGCCGGCCGCTGGTCTCGACGTGCCGGGTACAGCGCCATCCGCTGCAGGCTCAGGCAAAGGGGTTTGTCGTTACGACGGAATGAGCCTTCTGCTCACCGAGCTCGATCCAGCGCCGCATGAGCTCGGGATCGAAACGCAGGGGGTTGTCGGTCAGCGGCTGATCAGGACGCAGGCCGTCGACAATCCGAACAAGGCGCTTTTCGGAACCGAACAGTTCGCTGTATTCCCGCTTGTCGAAGATGGCCTGGATCTTTTTCCTGCACCGCAGCCTGCCCCGCACGGCCCGCAGGATTTCGCCTTTAGCCAGGATAGCGGTGTTGATGCGTTTCGCCATCTGCAGATCGTTCTCACCGGTTTCATCCAGCATGATGGCTAGCGTACGGAAAATGACCTTGTCCAGGCGACCGAAGCGACTATCCGAAGGAGGGACCCTGCCGGCGTCCAGCATGATGGGCAGGATCGTTTCAGCGCCCAGTTCGATAGCCCGGGTTAAGGGCAGCAGGTCCCGCACGCCCCCGTCGTAGCAGACCTGCCCGTCGATAACCGTAGGCTCCATCACCAAAGGCACGCTGGCTGAGGCCATCATGGCGTCGATGAACCGCTCCCGGGTCATACCCGGATCCTTCGGGGACACCACCTCGAGACGGCCGCTCTGGTAGTTGGTATACACCACGTAGCAGTACGGCATGTCCTCCCGCTGCAGCCTTTCGAAGCAATCCGGACGGAACACCTCACTCACCCGTTTTCGAAGAGGGGCGGAGCTGTTCAAGCAGTTGTGCCGCTTGATGAACTCGATGACGCTGTTCTTCTCCAGGATATCCGCCGTAGTAATCGTCGAGTACTGGTTGATCAATTCATCCAGAGTCTCCTCTGCGATCTCCCCGGGCGCAGCCAGCAGCCCGGCCAAAGGCGTGATCAGGGCGCCGGTGGAGCACCCGCCAATTATAGAAAACCAGCCTCTGCCGCGGTACTCCCTGAAGATCTGCCGTATCACACCGGCGGCGAAGGCGCCTTTGGCGCCCCCGCCGGATATGACCAGGGCGGTACATTTTTGAGAACGCAACCGGGCCGGGATTTCGGTCGGGGAGGCTGCTTGCGACCGCACCGGATTTCGCCTTCCTTTCACCCTTGTCATCTCAGCCCCTCGCGGAACTTCCAGCCAATATGCGATTCTCTGTCGCCTCCGGCTCGACTTCTGCGCTGCCCCGGGGTTTCTCGGAAGAATCGAACAATCCTTCATACTCCTTGCCGTGCTTGTACCACCGGTAGTTGGGATCTTCGATCAGCTCCAACCACACCGGATCCGTCAGATCCTTGAACCTTTCGGAGTAGCGGTCGATCCACTCCACCACATCCGGATCGCGGATGATGTCTTGCGAATGTTGGTGACCCTGAGGAACCAGGTGTTCCTCTACCACCTTCCTCAGCACCTGAGGATTGTCCATGATCATACAGGGGCGTTTGAGATTTGCGATGTCGTTATAGGGGAACTCCCGGCGGATCGCCTCGAAGAAGGGGGAGTTCACCGCGTCGAGGATCGATACCTCCCGGATGTTGTCTACTCCGAAGTGGGCGAATACACAGGGTTCGATCCTTCCGGAGTTCAGGATGTGAAGGTACTGCCGCCCGCCGGCCAGACAGCCGCCTACTGCGGGACCGTCATTCCAGAAGTCGGCCATGAACAGAGGGTGTTCCTTCCGCAGTTCGGCAATCCGATCGCCGCAGTACACCCGCTGTTCCGGTGTGGGAACGAGGTCCAGAATCGGATCCTTACCCACGGGCATGAACATGAAATACCAGGCGAAGATGGCTCCCTTGTCGATGAAGTACTGAACAAACTCGTCCGTGGTGATCAAATCGATGTTTTCGCGGGTGTAGGTGACGCTGATGCCGAAGATCACCCCCTCTGCCTTGAGCAGATCCATGGCCTTCATGATCTTCGCGTACACCCCGTGACCGCGGCGTTTGTCCGTATGCTCCTCAAAGCCCTCCACGCTGATGCCCGGGGCTACGTTTCCCAACCGGCTGAGGGCTTTCACCGTCCGTTCGTCAAGGAGTGTGCCATTGGTGTAGGTCAGGAAGTACATGTCGCTGTACTTCTTGAAGAGACGAAGCCAGACATCCTTCATGATGTACGGTTCGCCTCCGGAGATCACGACAAAATACACGCCGATACGACGGCATTCGGCCAGGATACCGTCGATTTCCGCCTCGGACAGCTCACCGTCCTTGCTGTACAGGCCGGAATAGCAGCCCGTACACCTCAGGTTGCAGCGCATGGTGGGGCTGATCACAATCAGAGTCGGTGCCCAAATGCCCTGATCCACCAACTGTGAGCGGATGCCCCTTCCCTTGATTCCCCAGTTGACAATAAGGTTCTCGACGAGTTTGCGCTTGCAGTGACGATTGGTCAGGGCGCCAACGCGGGCAAAAAGTGACGCCATCCCGCGGTTGTCATCAATGTCACGGTCCAGGGTGCACAAAAAGGCTCGTAACCCGGGACTTTCTATGGGTGTCTTCCTCAGACCGGCCAATTTGTGCAAATCCTTCACTTGACCCGTCAGGCTTCCGGTGATTCTGTCGATGAGCAGCCGTCGTGCAAGAATACTGTCCGTAATCCTCTTGGTCTTTCTCATGCTTCCTCCCTCTGTCTGTCTATCCGGGTTACCGAGATGATGTCCAAGTTCAGGTCCCAGAGCCTGGTCAGGACGCCCCGCAGCGCAGCCTGATCCGCCACCGGACCTCTAAGCACCGTGGAGGGGCATCCTTCCTCGTTCAATTCGGATGCGATTGACATGTCTTCCAGCCAATTCGCCCATCTGGGATCGATGTTTCCCTGGACCCGTATACAATATACCTGTTGTGCGGATTCCTCTTTCTTGACCATGGTTGTGGGCCTATCGACAGTGTAAAGGCGGCGGAGTATGGTCGTAACCGATCGAAAGTATGGTTTTGGTAGGGTTATTAATACTGCGGCAATTGGGAACCAGTCGATTTCATGACGGGGTGAGCAGCCCCAGGGCGCCGGCTTTGGCCACAGCCTCTGTCCTGCTCTGAACGCCAAGCTTCCCATAGATGTTGCTCGTGTGCCACTTCACGGTCGGCAAACTGATGAAAAGCTGCCTGGCCACTTCCTTGTTGGAGGATCCCTGTGAAAGCAGCTGAAGCACTTCCAGCTCCCGCTTGCTGAGCGGCTCGATAAGCTGCTCAGCCGCGCCTGCGGGCCGATGACCTTCCCGACTTGGCGGAAAAACCGCAAGAATCCGTCCCGCGTATTCCCGATGGATCCCCCGCTGCGCCGCCTCGTAGAGCAGACGGGCCATCGGCGGGTCTTCATCGAGGAAGATGCGCAGATACTCCTGCGGTTCGGCGATCGCTATGGCCTGTTCCAGGGCATGCAGGGCCTGTTCATCGTCGCCAATGGCCGAGGAGGCCAGGCACTGGAGAATCAAGGTTTCCAGTACAACACCCCCCCTGCCCAACTTGTCCGCGTCCTTCTGCAGACGCCGGGCAACTCTCAGGCAATCCTCCGGTTTATCCCGGGCCAGGAGTAAGCGGGCCTGCAGGACCTGGTCCAGCTCCTGCAGAACGTAAGGCAGGCTTTCATCGTTCTTTTGTCTCTGGGCGACCCATTCGCCGTGCCAACGCTCGGCCGCTTCCACCTGGCCTTGAACGATCCAGAGGCGGGCCTGGTACAGGTCGACCATTATGTCATCGAGGTCGCTGGCATCGAAACGGGTGGTGATCTTGTGTACCGCGTCCATCACCCGTTGTGCGTCCCGCGGTTTGCCCTGCGCCTGCTTGACCCGGGCCAGGGCGATGTAGCCGTCCAGCGTGCCTATCACCCCTAGGTTCCGCACCAGCTCGATTCCTTCGTTCAACAGCCTTTCAGCCTCTTCCAGCTGATTCCACTCACGAAGAAGGTTTCCCAGTCCGATCATGGCCAGTCCGGCCACGGGCATCGGGGTCCCCGCGGAGTCCACGGTTTGTTCGATAGCCTGTTCGTAGACCGCTTTGGCTTCATGGAGGCAGCCCTGGATCGTGCGCAGCTCCCCCAATTCGGACATCAGAGCGCCGGCAATCGTGATGTTTCCCGCCGCACGGCACCAGCGTATATTGTCCTTGAACACCTGGATCGAGCTGGGGATGTCACCGCTGGAAGCGTAGGCAACATTGGCTAAAACCCGGCTGATCGCACTGCGAAAGAACTGCTCCTCCTCGGGAAGCATCTCCATGGCCAGGTTGCTCTGCCGCAGGCTCTCCTCGATGTCACCCTGGATCGCAGCCAGAAAGGCGCGAAACGCCGCCAGTTGACCCGCCACCGAATCGCTTGACTCGGAACGTACCGCGGCGTCCAATCGAGCCTGGATTCGGTTCATCGGAGCTCCGGCCATGAGCAGGCCCAGGGCATGGTACACGCAGAGCAGCGGCCGCGTGCAAACCAGCTGCTCCGGCAGGGCATCGATCCATTTCAGGACCGTGGCGAATTCGCTTCGCATCAGAGTTGGTTGAGTATGATTCTCGATCAGTTCCATGGCCCGAGCGAAGTCCTTCTCCGCCAGGGTTTGGTCGATCGCCTCGGTTATCATGTCGTTTTGTTCGTACCAGTGACTGGCCCTGCGGTGAAGCTCGGGGATCTGCTCGGAGTACGTCTGCTCGGCACGGCGGCGCAGCAGATCGGCAAAAAGTATGTGGTAGCGGTACCATAAACGCTCGGAATCCAGAGGTACTATGAAAAGATTGTTCCGTTCCAGCTGTTCGAGGATCGCTCCGCTGTCCGCCTGGCCGCTCACAACCTCACAGAGAGGACCGGTCAGACGGTCCAGGATCGAAGTCTTCAATAAGAAGTCCTGGATAGGCTTGGGCTGTCGTGAAAGCACCTCCTCAACCAGATAGTCGAGGATGTAGCGATTGCTCCCGGTAAAAGATTGGATGAAGCCGGAGGCATCCCGCCGTCCTTGGAGTGATACGGCGGCCATATGCAAACCGGCTATCCAACCTTCAGTATGGTCCGTCAGAACCTGTATGTCCGGAACCGACAGGTCCAGGCCCATCAGGCGGTTCAAAAACTCCGCCGTCTCCTCCCGGTTGAAGCGCAGATCCTCGGCGCGCAGCTCAGTCAACTGTCCACGGGCTCGGAGGGTAGCCAACGGCAGAGGTGGATCCGCCCGTGTGCACAGCACCAGGTGAAGTTTCTGGGGCAAATGCTCCACCAGGAAGCTCAAATAACCGTGGATCGTGTTGTCGTGGATCAGGTGATAGTCGTCGATAACGAGGATGCAGTGTTCTTTGATCTCGGTGAATTCGTTGAGCAACTCTGTCAGAACGGATTCGGCGGCCGAGGGTTTCAGAGAATGGTATCCCGACAGAACATCCGCTGCCAGTTTGGGTTGGATCGACTGAAGAGAGGTTATCAAATAGGAGAGGAAGCGCACCGGGTCGTTGTCGTTGTCTTCCAGAGTCAACCAGGCGGCGGGGAGTTCACGCTCCCGGATCCACGCGCAAACCAGGGTGGTTTTGCCGAAACCCGCCGGAGCCGAGAGCAGGGTAAGACGGCGCTGCAAACCGGCCTGCAGCAACTCGATAAGGTGTGTGCGCCGTACCAGGTCCGGACGCAGGGTCGGAATGTAGAGCTTTGTCTTCAGTACGGGAGGGATCACAATTCTACCTGATTATATCGCCTTCCGGTCGGGGGGCAACAGCCTCTAAAAGGTTATGATCTTGTAGCCCTGTTCGATGAAGCTTTCCATGCTGGGATGACCGGACATATCCTCCAGTATATGTAATCCTTGTGCTTCCGCAGCTTCGAGGGAGCCCATTTTCCGCGCGCAGGCTCTGCATGCTCCCACCAGCAACACCTCTTTCTTCACCTTTTCGTACAGCCCGTGGAGGGGATGATCGTCTCTGTCGAGCTCGGGAATAAGTTTGGTCGCCGATCCTTCGATTACCAGCTTGATTTCGTAGTCCTTGTCACTGAAGTCCAGGGCATTGAGCAGCACGTGAATGAAACACATAGGATCGCCATTGAAGGCGAAAAGGGCTATCTTTTCCACAAGTGTGTTTCCTCCCGCTGCTTATCCTACTCGAATTATCGAGCAATGGATAGCAAATCCGGGGTGGGAATTCGAAAACCGGCAGCACCCGCTTGACAAGCATCCATCAGGCAGC
>CAZPPB010000164.1:0-7675 GCA_964588355.1 uncultured Spirochaetaceae bacterium
AATAAGGCAACACCGCTTTGTCTTCTTCCGCTACAAGCTCTTGACACAAAGGTAGTTTTCGGAGCGTCATCATAAGATGAAATCTTATGGAGGGACCAGGATATGAGCGGACAACAGATACGCGTGGGCGTAGCCGGCTGCGGCCAAATCGCCCGGCGGCTGCATATACCCAGTTATCTGCGCTCCGAGCGTGCTTCGATCGCCGCCATCTACAATCACAGAGCGGAAACCGTTGCTGACTTGCAGCGGCTGCTTCCAGAGGCGCAGTTGTACACCGATTATGACGCTTTTCTCGGGGAAAGCGAAATCCAAGCGCTCAGCATATGTACGCCGAACAGCCTGCACTGTGATATGACCATCAAAGCACTCTCGCGAGGGATCTCGGTGCTGGTGGAAAAACCCATGGCTGTCGACCTCGATGAAGCGGCCAGGATGATTGAAAGCGCACGAAGCAATAACACACTGCTCATGGTCGGCCAATCTCAACGCTACTACCCGAGTCACAAGAAAGCTCGGGAACTCGTTCATGGGGGAGCTCTGGGAACAATACGCCAGGTCCGTGCGACTCTCGCTCATGCGGGTCCGATCGTCTGGAGTCCGAGGGGGCAGTGGTTTGTAAGCAAGAAACTGGCGGGAGCCGGCGGCGTCGTTGCCGATTTGGGCATCCACAAGGTCGATCTGCTACACTATTTGACGGACGACCGCATCAGCAGGGTGTTTTCCCTGTCCAAGAATTTTTTCTTCGAGGAGGTGACCGACAATTTCGCAGCGGTGCTGGAATTCGAAAGCGGTGCCATCGGCACTGTATCGGCAAGTTGGACGCTCTCGGGAAAAGGCGTGAGCGACACGCTGCTGTGCGGTGCAGAAGGCACCTTGAGAATCGATTCCAGCGATCCGAAGCCGCTCGTTTTCACCGGGGCAGACGGCAAGGAGACAAGCTACGATGTGGTTGGTGGTGTGCCGCGAGAGGGGGACGTGTGGGTGTTGGATGAAATCGAAGATTTCCTGCGTGCGGTATCCGGTGAAATCCCCAACCCGATACCGGGGGAGGAGGGCTATCGGTCCCTCGAAGTGACCGCAGCCATCCAGCTGTCAGCGCAGACAGGCAAACTCGTTGAACTTCCCCTGCAAAGCAGGCCAAAGAGACAGTGAGTTCCAAGCCGGAAACAATTCCGGCTGCGCCGTCCAGGCACCTAGGGGCTCATCCGGGTGCAATCCATTTGGCCGGATTGAAGCATCTGTTACCTGACGCTCCCCCTGGGTGCCGGTCAGGGAAGGGCAGCTGCGGCAGCGCGCTGTTCCCACCACTCGACGTTTACCCCTTTTGCCAAGAGCCAAATTGTAAAAGCCAGTTCTCCCGGAACCGCCAGGACGATAACCACAACCGAGAGGATATCGTCAAATTGAGGCAAGAGAAAATGCCCAAAACTCTGCACCAAATATCCGACTCCGGCCAGTAGCAGCTATATCCCGAGAATTCGAGGCCAGAATTCCGACCTGTAAACCAAATAGCCGAGCAGCAACAGATGAAAACCGAAGAACAGCCCCCAAACAAGCACTACGAACGCATTCGCATCGAGGAAGAGCATCGATAGAGCGTGCAGCTGATCGGATCCAAAGACAGCCAAGTAGCCGGTGCCCCCGATCAGCAACAGGACAAGGACACTGGTAAGCAGATTCACGTCCTGGACTACAGTCTCTCCCACCCTAGAGAACGCCGCAGCTAATGAGAGTGGTTTGCTTACTGGTCGAAGCAAAGCGTAGAGAAGCGCTACTCCGAGGACATGATATTCCTGACGGTTGTTGTAGCGTCTCCGGGCACAACCATGCCGGCTCTGCCGATGAGAAACGGGAACGGGGCTACAACGAATATAATCAGATACAAAATCCCAGAAATTCTGCTGTTTTCTTAATCGAATTCTTCTTCGTCGTCTGCCCTACCATAGATTCTGTTTTTGGGGTCATGAGTTTCTCCTTTTACCACCGCGAATCAGCAGCCAGAAGATGAACACCAGCTCCCCGACGAACGTGAACCTCGATAGCTCGAGCGCATAAGCCGGACTGAGTAGCGTGCCAAGAGCGTCCACAACGTAGCCAGCGCCCGCAACGATCAGGAGCACACCAAAGATCCACGACAAGGAGCCGTATCTCCAGATGAGCACACCTACCAGACCAAGGTGGAGGCCAAAGAAGATCAGTCCAGCCTGCCAGCCGCGATCAAAGGTTTCAAGAAGGAATAGTGTCTGCGCTGGATCCGACGGAGCCGCACGCGCCGCCCCAAACAGATTGTTGATCGCCACGGCGAAAATGGCCGCGAACACTACGCGGAGCCAGGCGCTGAGCAGTGAGATGCTCGGATTCACCGGGCGGAACACCACGTAGAGTCCCCACGCGACCAGCACGTCCAGGATTGTAACGATCAACAGTCCCAGAGCTCCGAGGCGAAACAGGACAGCCGAGCTGATCAAGTTCGCCGCGGTGGCATCCGCGTCCCCGGTGACAGTCAGGTTACCGATGACAGCGAAGTTACTCAGCCCGGCAATGACCGCCATCGCCAGGAGCGAGATTCCGGCGACAATCGCGGCCGTCCGAGGCCCGGTGTCGCGGTCCCAGTTTGTCGTTGTTGTTTCAATCATTTTTCTCTCCTCCCTCTTATTCATCTGCCTTTACATGGATTCGATTGTTGTGGTCATGGGTTTCTCGCTTTTCATAGCGTTGCCGGATTCCCAACAGTTCGAATCCCCTGGTCGGCTGCCTGAAGATCATTTCGCATCTCGGTGTCGTCGCTAGGGTCCAAGGTGATAACTACACTTCCCGTTTTGTGTCCATTTTCGACGTACCTGTGAGCATCCGATATTCGTTCGAACGGGTAGCGTCTGTCGATGACGGGTTTCAACTGCCCCGCCTCAACGAGTTCCTTCAGTAGTATAAGATCCTCTTTTTTTCCGTTGGCTACTACGGAGGCAACCGTAGCGAATCGCCCGTTTGGAGCCAGAGCTTTCCGGCACCGCGAAGGGGAAGCCTTGCCAACCGCATCGAAGATAACGTCGTAGAGGTCTCCAAGCTCTGCAAAGTCCTCTTTTGTGTAGTCGATAGCCCGCTCGGCACCGAGGGATTTCACCATTTCCAAGTTCTTGGGACCGCATACTCCTGTGACCCGTGTCCGGAAATACCGGGCCAACTGTACTGCGGCAGCACCTACAGCTCCCGACGCGCCGTAGATGAGAACCTTCTGGCCGCTTTGAATATGTCCCTTGTCTCTGAGGAACAACAATGCAGTCAGTGCCCCAAAAGGAATAGCGGCGGCCTCTTCATGGGAGAGGTTGGCCGGCTTACCGGCTACCAGACCGTCCTCTGGAAGACACACGTACTCGGCATGGGCACCGAGCCTCATCCCGGTAGATGCAAAGATCTCTTCCCCCTCGCTGAATCGCTCCACGTCTTTTCCCACCGCTTCGATCTCTCCGGCCAGTACAGACCCCAGTATTGGTCTCTTGGGTCGTATCAGGCCGCTGAAGAGTCTTATAGCGAACGGATCCGCCTTCCGGGTTCTCCAGTCCCCCGAGCTCACCGTGGTTGCATGTACTTTCACAAGTATATCATTGTCCCTGGGAACAGGTTTGGCCAACTCCTTTATCTGCAACACATCAGGCGCTCCGTACTTCTGGTATACAACAGCTCGCATTTGGGTATCCCTCCTATATATACATTAGCAAAATAGTAATAATTATATATATGGATGTCAAATAGTTTGACGGCCTATCGACCTTGAACATTGCCGCGACTGGAGCTATCATCAAGTCGGTTTATCACGAAGCGAGAGCGGCTTGGCTGAGCGCCCGGGGGTCAGCGCCGAGGGACGTTCTCTTCCTTAATAAGTGTGGAGGAAAACATGAGCACGGACGTTCGTCCTTCAGCTGTACGCCTGTATTTTCTGCCGGTTAAGAACCGCATCCCCCTCAAGTTTGGTCCCGAGATCACTACCCAGGGAACGGTAGTCCGGGTCTGCATGACGGTTACAGATTCCGCCGGGAACTGTGCGGAAGGGTGGGGGGAGACGCCGCTGGCTGCCACCTGGGTGTGGCCCGGCAGTCTCTCCTACGAGTACCGGGACGGCGTGCTCCGGGAGTTTTGCCTGGAGCTGGCAAAGAGCTGGGGCGGCCTCGATGAAAGGGGTCACCCGATAGAGGTCGGCCACACCTTCATCGATCGGGTTCTTCCGCAGCTGCTCACCCGGTTCAATGCGGATCGCAAGGACGAGGATGCCCTTCCGTGGCTCGGGGCGTTGGTGTGCACCTCCGCCTTTGACATGGCTCTGCACGACGCTTACGGCCGGCTTCACCGTGTACCGGTGTATGAGACGTACAACTCCGATTACATGAACAGGGACCTGTCCGGCTTCCTCGAGCCCGAGCCCGGCTCAGGAGCGGATTTCGCCGGTTTGTACCCGGAGGATTTCCTGCAGCGACCGGTCCCGACGAGACTGCCGGCCTGGCACCTGGTTGGAGGTACGGATCTTCTGTCCGATGAAGAACGCACCGGGGAGGAACCGGAGGACGGGTATCCGGTAGTGCTGCCCGACTGGATTCGCCGTGACGGGCTGACCTGCCTCAAGGTCAAGCTGCGGGGCAATGATTCAGCATGGGATTACCAGAGGCTCGTGCGGGTGAGCCGTATAGGCCGGGAGCTCGGCGTGGTCTGGCTGACCGCCGACTTCAACTGCACCGTGCGCCAGCCATCCTACGTTACCGAGATCCTGGATCGTCTGCTGACCGATGAGCCCGCTACTCATCAGATGCTGCTTTATGTGGAACAGCCGTTTCCTTACGACCTGGAATCCCACCAGATCGACGTGCACGCTGTGTCTGCCCGCAAGCCCCTTTTCATGGACGAGAGCGCCCACGACTGGAAGCTGGTACGTCTTGGACGCCGTCTGGGCTGGAGCGGAGTCGCCCTCAAGACCTGCAAGACCCAGACCGGAGCCATATTGAGCCTCTGCTGGGCGAAGGCTCACGGCATGACCCTGATGGTCCAGGATCTGACTAATCCAATGCTGGCTCAAATTCCGCACCTGCTGCTCGCAGCGCACGCCGGAACGATCAAAGGAGTGGAAACCAACTCGATGCAGTTTTATCCGGAGGCTTCCCTGCCGGAAGCGGAGGTCCACCCGGGCTTGTATCAAAGGCGGGATGGAACAGTGGATTTGTCGAGCATCCGCGGAGCCGGTTTCGGCTACCGCGTGGGTGAGATTCGGCGGCGGCTTCCCGAACCCGCCTTCGGGCGCGAACCTCCGGACCCATTCGGCTCCGGCGGCAGCCTCGGTTGACAGGAGCTGCGCGCCGACCTACAATGCCTCCGCGATGAAGGCTGTCGTCCTTTCGGTCAAGGGGTTCATCATTCGATTCTTCGTCAGGCACTACACCAAGATCCTCTCCCTTGCCGCCTTCCTCCTCCTCTGGCAGCTGGTCATCACGGTTTTCGGGATCAAGCAGTTCATTATTCCTTCGCCGCTGGCCACGTTTTCGACCCTCTTCGTGCCGGAGATAGCGCAGCGATATAACTGGCTCCTGCATATCCGCACGACGGTCTCCGAAGTCTTAATCAGCTTCGCCGTCACAGCGGCTTCCGGTATTTTTGTAGCGCTTCTGATCACCTGGTCCAAAGCCCTGAGGCGGATCATCACCCCTGTATTGACGCTTCTCAATTCGCTTCCCAAGATTGCCTTCGCTCCCCTGTTCTTGATCTGGTTCGGCTACGGTCTCGTCCCCAACGTAATAATAGCCGTATTGATCGCGTTCTTCCCCGTCGTTATCAATACCGCAACAGGTTTGAGCGCCGTAGAGGAGGACCTCCTGGATCTGGTTCGGTACCTGCACGCCAGCAAGCCGCAAATTTTTCTCAAGATTCGTATTCCAAATTCACTGCCCTACATATTCTCGGGTCTGAAGATATCCACCACATTGTGCGTGGTCGGAGCGATCGTGGGCGAGTTCGTCGCCTCGGCCAGCGGTTTGGGATACCTGTTGAAGGACGCCCAGGCCATGATCGACTCTCCGCCCATGTTTGCCAGCTTGATCCTGATCTCAATTTTTGGCCTGTCCCTCTTTGCTGCAATCTCTATCCTGGAACGCCTTGCCATGCCCTGGCAGGACCGCGTCAAGGAGTCCTGATGCGGCAGCCGATCAGACAGGAGCCCAGAGGAATAGGAAAAGCGCTGAAGAGGCACTACCCTTCGGTTTTAGTCGTTTTCGTGCTGTTCCTGGTGTGGCAGGCTGCCGTGTGGGTGTTCTCCATCCCGGAGTACGTTCTGCCTTCCCCCATTACCTCTCTGGGGCACCTGTTTGTGCGCCAACCTGATGCTTTCTACAACTGGAAGCTGCAGATCAGCACCACGGTCTCGGAAGTGCTGATAAGCTTTGCAGTCACCGCCGCGGCGGGCATCCTCCTGGCGATCTTGATCGCCTGGTCACAGTGGCTGAGAAATCTGATTATGCCGTTCTTCATCTTCGTGAACTCCCTTCCTTTGATTGCCATCGCTCCGATCATCCTGCTTTGGTTCGGCTACGGGTTGTTCACAAATATCCTGATAGCCTTCCTGGTCTCGTTTTTCCCTGTGATCATCAACACGACCACGGGATTGGGTGAGGTGGACGATGACCTCATCGATCTGGTGAGGTACCTGAAGGCCAGCAAGTGGCAGATATTCCTCAAGATCCGCATCCCCAACTCTCTGCCGTACATCTTCTCCGGTCTGAAGATCGCATCCACAATGTGTGTAGTGGGGGCGATCGTGGGAGAGTTCGTAGCCTCCGACCGCGGATTGGGTTACATCGTTATCAATTCGCAGTTCACCATGGACACGCCTCCGATCTTTGCCGCTCTCATCGTAGTTTCCCTCCTGGGAGTGGCGCTGTTCGGATTCGTGTCGCTAGTCGAACGAATCGCCATGCCGTGGCGCCAGAGCGAAACCCTGGCTGTCTGACTGATGCGAGGGAATTCCACGGGCTGTCAGCCCGTTTTAAAGATCCATAGAGGAGGTGCCTTATGAATACAAGAGGCAACAAAGCGGCGCTGGTCGTCGTCGTGTTTTTACTGTTCGCTCTGACGGCCTGGGCCGGCGGTGAATCGGAGGTGCAGAAAGTAAACTTCCAGCTCAACTGGAAAATCACAGGAGACCACGCTCCGTATTATGTGGCTCAGGAAAAGGGCTGGTTCGCAGAGGAAGGACTGGAGGTCAACATCATCATCGGCCAAGGTTCCGGTTACACGGTCCAGGCAGTTGATATGGGCAAGGCTGAGCTGGGGATTTCTGATGCACCGGTCCCGATAAAAGGCCGGGCTCAGGGCGCCAACGTGAAAATCGTGGGGATCGTGTTCGACAAGCATCCCAACTGCATGTTCTTCTGGAAGGACAGCGGAATCACAGAGCCCCGAGATATAGCCGGAAGAACGGTAGCGGTGCCGGCGGCTGATGGCCACAAAGTCATGTGGCCGGCTTTTGCACGGTTGATCGGAGTTGATCCCGACTCGGTCGATTTTGTCAACATCGAGCCCTCCGCCAAAGTAGCCGCTCTGGCTTCAAAGAGCGCTGATGCTGTTTTCGAACTCTACACGGGTAAACCCTTCATGGAGAAGGCGATCCCGCCGGAGAAGCTGGGGTACTTCATCTGGGCGG
>CAZPPB010000165.1:0-7659 GCA_964588355.1 uncultured Spirochaetaceae bacterium
CTCCACCGGTGTTCCCTTGACTTTGGCGGGCTTTTCGGCAAGTAATAGATATACTCCAATTCCACAAGCGAGGACAGATTCATGGACACAACCTTGGGCGTTATTATTGGGAATCGCGGTTTTTTCCCCTCGAAGCTGTGCGAAGAAGGCCGGAAGACCGTACTCAAAGTTCTCAAAGAAGAAGGGTTCGATACAGTTGCCCTGTCACCGGAGGATACCCCTTACGGCTCGGTAGAGACCTATGCGCAGGCCAAAAAGTGTGCGGAGCTGTTCAAAAAACATCGGGAGAAGATCGACGGCATCCTGGTCAGCCTGCCGAACTTCGGGGATGAACGGGGTGTGGCGGACACGATCCGCATGTCCGGTTTGAACGTACCGGTGCTGATCCAAGCCTTTCCGGATGACCTGAAGAGAATGAGTATCGAGTATCGTAGAGACAGCTTCTGCGGCAAGATGTCCTCCTGCAACAATCTCTGGCAGTACGACATCCCCTACAGCCTGACCACGAGCCATACCGTAGACCCCGAATCCAAAGAGTTTCGCAAGGATCTGGCCGATTTTGCAGCCACCTGCCGGGTAGTGAAGGGACTGCGGGGCGCCCGCTTCGGCCAGGTTGGGGCACGTCCGGCTGCCTTCCTGACGGTGCGCTACAGTGAAAAAATCCTGGAGACCTACGGGATCAGCGTGGAGAGCCTGGATCTGTCCGAGGCCTTCGGACGGGCCAACAAGCTCAAGAGCGATGACGCCGAGGTGAAGGCCAAGCTCGAAGCCATCAAAGGCTACACCAAAACCCAAGGCGTTCCGGGACAGGCCCTGGACAAGATGGCCCGTTTTGCCGTGGTCATGGACCGCTTCATGGAGGAAAACGAGCTGGTCGGAACAGCGGTACAGTGCTGGACCTCGATGGAGGAGTACTTCGGCGTGGTCCCATGCACCGTTATGAGCATGCTCAGCAACGCCCTGAAGCCCAGCGCCTGCGAGGCGGACATCACCGGCCTGATCGGCATGTACGCCATGGTCCTGGCCTCAGGACGCCCCAGCGCTCTGCTGGACTGGAACAACAACTACGGGGAGGACCCGGACAAGGGAGTGGTGTTTCACTGCAGCAACCTGCCCCAGGACATCTTCGGGGGGGAGGCGGTCATGGACTACCAGGAGATCATCGCCGGGGATGTGGGCAAGGAGAACACCTACGGCACGGTGGTCGGCAAGATCAAGCCCACTGCTCTCACCTTCTGTCGCGTATCAACGGATGACAACTACGGCATAATCCGGGCCTACCTCGGAGAAGGGCGCATCACGGAGGACAAGATGGAAACCTTCGGCGGCTATGGGGTGGTCCAGATCCCGAAGTTCCAGAGCCTGCTGCGCTACATCTGCGAAAACGGCTTCGAGCACCACGTGGCTGTCAACCCCACCCAGGTAGCGGACGCCGTGTTCGAAGCGATGGACAAGTACCTCGGGTGGGACGTGTACTTCCATCGTGGATAGATCCGGGCACGACTGAAGCACAATAGAGCCACGGAGGAAAGGGGCAATTATGGCAGAACAGTACATCCTTGGTTTGGATTTCGGAACCGACTCGGTGCGGGCGGTCGTCGTCAATGTAAAGGACGGAAAAGAAGAGGCCAACCAGGTGGCCTATTTCAAGCGCTGGCTAAAGGGTCAGTTCTGCGACCCGGCCAAGAATCAGTTCCGGCAGAACCCGCAGGACTACATCGATTCCATGGAGGAGGCCGTCAGAGGGGCGCTGGCCCAGCTGCCCGCCGGAGCGGGCAAGTCGGTCGCCGGGATCGGCATAGACACCACGGGCTCCACCCCCTGCCCGGTGGACAGGGAGGGAACACCCCTGGCTCTGAAAGATGGGTTCAAGGACAACCCCAACGCCATGTTCGTGCTCTGGAAGGACCACACCGCGGTGAAGGAGGCGGAGCAGATCAACGAGCTGGCCCGCAGCTGGGGCGGTGTCGACTACACCAAGTACGAAGGGGGCATCTACTCCTCCGAGTGGTTCTGGGCCAAGATCCTCCACGTGCTCCGGGAGGACTCGAAGGTTGCGGCGCAAGCCTACTCCTGGGTCGAACACGCCGACTGGATGCCGGCCCTGCTCACGGGCAATAGCGACCCGCTCAAGCTGAAGCGCAGCCGCTGCGCCGCCGGGCACAAGGCCATGTGGCATCCGGAATGGGGGGGACTGCCCTCTGAGGAGTTCCTGATCAAGCTCGACCCTCTGCTCGAAGGCCTGCGGGAACGCCTCTACCAGGAGACCTACACCTCAGAGGTCAAAGCCGGAGAGCTGACAGGCGAGTGGGCCGGGCGTCTGGGAATCCCGGCGGGAATCGCCGTAGCCGTTGGAGCCTTTGACGCCCACATCGGTGCGGTGGGCGGGGGGATCGGCCCGGCTACCCTCACCAAGATCATGGGGACCTCCACCTGCGACATGATCGTCGCACCCGAGGGCGAGATAGGAGGCAAACAGGTCGCCGGCATCTGCGGCCAGGTGGATGGCTCCATCGTGCCGGGGTTGATCGGACTTGAAGCCGGGCAATCCGCCTTCGGCGATGTGTACGCCTGGCTGGTCAACTTGCTATACTGGCCGCTGCAGTACGCCGAATCCACCCCGGAAGATCCTGAGACCAAGGAAAAGCTGCGCCAGGATATCAAGGACAAGCTCCTCCAGAACCTCACCGAGGAGGCCGCCCGCATCGCCCCGGGACAGTCGGGACTGCTGGCCCTGGACTGGCTCAACGGCCGCCGCACCCCGGATGCGGATCAGAGCCTGAAGGGGGCGATCATCGGTCTGCGACTGGGTACCGATCCGCCCAGGATCTTCCGGGCTCTGGTCGAGGCTACGGCCTATGGCTCGAGAGCCATAGTCGAGCGCTTCCGCAGCGAAGGGGTTCTCATCGAGGATGTGGTGGCACTGGGCGGGATCGCTCAGAAATCTCCCTTCGTGATGCAGGTTACGGCGGACGTCCTGAAAATGCCCATAAAGGTGGCTACATCCGAGCAGACCTGTGCCCTGGGCGCGGCCATGTTCGCCGCAGTTGCAGCGGGCATATACGACAGTGTGGCTGATGCCCAGGCGAAGATAGGCAGCGGATTCAGCCGCACCTATTCACCGAACGCGGCCAACTCAAAGGTGTACGACCGGCTCTACGATAAATACCTGCAACTCGGCCAGACTTTGGAGCAGCAGCTGCGTGAGCTTTGAGTCTACAGGAGGGCGAAAATGGCGATAGACCGAAGTGCGATCCGAGCGCTGCAGGAACGGGTCTACCAGGCCAACATATCCTTGAGAGACCATGGCCTGGTGACTGCCACCTTCGGCAACGTCTCGGGCATCGACCGGGCCAATGGAATCGTGGCAATCAAACCGAGCGGCGTGCCCTACGATCAGCTGACTCCGGACAAGATGGTGCTGGTTGATTTCGATTATAATGTGATAGAGGGAGATCTGAATCCCTCCTCGGATACCAAGACCCACGTAATGCTCTATCGCGCCTTCGGGGAAATCGGGGGGATCGTTCATACCCATTCGACCTATGCGACCGCATGGGCTCAGGCCATGAAGCCCCTGCCCTGCTACGGAACCACCCACGCAGACATCTTTTACGGGGAGGTTCCCTGCACGGAGGTGATGCGGGACGAACAGATCGAGCGGGACTACGAAGAGGAAACCGCAGTCCAGATCCTGGAGACCTTCCAACACTACGATTACCGGCAGATACCGGGCGTGCTGGTCGCCTGCCACGGGCCGTTTTCCTGGGGGGATACACCGTCGGCAGCCGTGTACCACGGCCTGATGCTGGAAACCACGGCGCAGATGGCGAGTATTGCTCTGGGTATCAATCCTCGATTAGCACCGATCAAGCAATCACTGGCGGACAAACACTACCTGCGGAAACACGGCAAGAACGCCTATTATGGACAAAACAAAGAGGAGAAAGAATGATATACAAGCAATACGGAACCACGGGGAAACAGTGCTCGGTCCTCGGATTCGGGGGGATGCGCTTCAAGAATATCGATCAGCAGGATACCTGTGTGGAGATGATGGTGGAGGCGGCCAAGGGTGGAGTAAACTACTTCGATACCGCCCCCGCCTATTTCGGGGTGAAGAGTGAGACCGTCTTCGGCGCAGGCTTCAAAGAGCTGCGGAGACTGAACCTTCCCTTCTACAGTGCCACGAAGACCTTCGCCTCCACCGAATCGGCGGTCCGAAAGGAGATCGAGGCCCAGCTCAAGCGCCTGGGACTGGAGTCGATAGATTTCTACCACGTGTGGTGCGTCATCGAACTCGAAAACTGGGAGCAACGCAAGAAAAACGGCGTAATCACCGCCTTCCGAAAGCTCAAGGAAGAGGGACTGATCAAACACATTTGCGTATCCAGCCATCTGATCGGAGACCAGATCAAGGAGCTGCTCAAGGAGGAGGTTTTCGAAGGAGTGCTGTTCGGCTACTCCGCCTACAACTTCTCGATCCGGGAGAAAGCCTTCGAGACGATCAGTCAGCGGAATCTGGGCTGCGCGGTCATGAATCCGCTGGGCGGGGGGATCATCCCGGAGAACCCGGATGTCTTCGACTTCATCAAAAGCCGGAAGGATCAGAGCGTTGTGGATGCGGCCCTTCACTTCCTCTTTTCCCATGAACGGATCACCACCGCCCTGGTCGGCTTCGGCAACCTCGAGGAGGTGCGGGAAGCCCTGCACGCGGTGGAGATCTACACCGGGGTGGATGAGACCCATATCAAGAAGATCCGAAATTCTTTCAGGGAGGCGTTTCTGGATCTGTGCACCGGCTGCCAGTACTGCGACCACTGTCCTGAGAAGATTCCGGTACCGAAACTGATGGACTCCTACAACCACCTGAAACTCCAGGGCAAGAAGGAGGCGGCTTTGGATCGCCTGAAGTGGCACTGGGAAATCCCGCCCAGCGAAGCGGGCCGCTGCACCGAATGCGGTCAATGCGAAGAGGCCTGCACCCAGCACCTGCCCATCATCAAGCGGCTCAAAGAAATTGCCGCCCTGGCACCCGGCAAATAATCTAGGAGGAGCGTTGTTATGAAGTATAGAGAATTGGGTTCTACGGGAATGAAGATCTCCGAGGTCAGCTTCGGCGCCTGGGCCATCGGCGCAGACTGGGGTTCGGTCGACGACAAAGACTCACTGGCCGCCCTGCACAAAGCGATCGATCTGGGTATCAACTTCATCGACACGGCGGATGTGTACGGCATGGGCCGCAGTGAGAAGCTGATCGCCCGGCTGCGCGGGGAGCGTTCCGAGCAGATCTACGTGGCCACCAAGGCTGGACGAAAACTGGATCCTCATGTGGCGGAGAAATACACCCCCCAAAATATCCGCGGTTTCATCGAACAAAGCCTGAAGAATCTTCAGGTTGAAACCCTGGATCTGGTCCAGCTGCACTGCCCGCCCACACCGGTATACTACACGCCTGAGCTCTTCGATGCCCTCGACGGCATGGTCAAAGAGGGATTGATCAGAAACTACGGGGTCAGCGTGGAAAAGGTCGAGGAGGCGCTGAAGGCAATCCAATATCCCGGCGTCAAGACCGTACAGATCATCTTCAACATGTTCCGGCAGCGCCCGGCGGAGCTGTTCTTCCGGGAGGCTGAGGCGCGGAAGATCGGCATCATTGTGCGGGTGCCTCTGGCCAGCGGACTGCTGACCGGCAAAATGACCGGGGACACGAAGTTCGAAAAGGACGATCACCGCAACTTCAACCGGGAAGGCGCGGCCTTCGACAGGGGCGAGACCTTTGCCGGCGTGGACTACCAGAAGGGACTGCAGGCGGTGCAGGCCCTTGAAGGCATCAAGCCGGAGGGTTTCACCATGGCCCAATTTGCCCTCAAATGGATCCTGATGCACGATGCAGTATCCTGCACGATACCCGGAGCAAAACGCCCCGCCCAGGTGGAGGACAACTGCCGCGCTTCGCAGCTCCCTGACCTATCCGGGAAAACAATGGATGAGGTACGGGATATCTACCAACAGTTCGTGAAAGCGGACGTCCATCAACGCTGGTAAGTTCGGAGGAACCACCGCAAGCAGCACATCCTGCCGAAATGACGCCTCTTATTGCACGTATTGCGCCGCCCGGCCGATAGTGTAATTGAGCTTCTCCGATTGAAATCGAGGGAATTGGAGATACATTAGTGTACAGCGGGTGAAACAGATGAAAAAAACACCTTATATACTGTTGCTGGCGGTTGTACTCGCCTCCTGCGCTTCGATCCAGCGTTCCAAGGACAAGGGAAACATCGAACGGATCTCGGAACTGATCAATACCGGCCAGGCGGCAAAGCTAACCGCTATGACCGAGCTTCCCTTCCTGTTGGATCAGGAGATCATCGTCCTCGCCAAAGATGTAGAGACTTTTTGGAGCACCATCGTCGAGGTGGGATTTAAAGTCGAGGAGCCGTCTCTGGAGCGGGGTGTCGAAGCAGGTCCTGAAAGCTACAAGGAGTTCTACGATTCGATGGAAGTCCAGACCTTCTTCAAGAAATACCTCGGGAAACGCTCCCGCCTGCTCGAGCTGAAGACCAATACCGGTCAAAGGATCCTCCTGCTGGTGACTGACACCCTGTTCACCCGAACGATCCACGGCTTCAAAGGACCGTACTGAGATGAAAAAGATTACAATTGCAGGTAGTCTGCTGGTCCTGGTTCTCTTCTGCGGATTCACCGTTCCCAACGACGTCGTCTACTCTGAAGGGGACGCCACGGTAAAGTTCAAAGAAGGCTATGTGGAAGACGTCTATATCGGCGACGTCTACGACTCCGGTGATACCGTTACTACGGGGTACGACGGCTTCGTCGAGCTGGACCAGCAAGGACTGATACTCAAGATCAATCCCGACACGGTGTTCACCCTCCAGGAGAAGGAGGACAAGGGAGAGAAAACAGGAGTTTTCTCCCTCATCCTGGGATCGATCAAGTTCCGCTATGGCCGCATCACCGGCAAGGAGCCGATGATCCAGACGCCCGCCTGCGTGGCCGGAGTGCGGGGCACGGAGTTTTCCGTGTTCGCCGGCGCCGACGGTTCCGCCCTGATCGTCGTAGATTCCGGGCAGGTGGAAGTGGAGTCGGAGGGCAAAGCGATCCAGCTCACCGCCGATGAGGGCGTCGAGGTCCAGCCCGGCGAGCCGCCGGGGGACAAGTTCGCAGTGCAGCGCGACCAGATCGATTACAAGAGCTGGAATGACGAGAAAATCGAAGCGATGCTTTCCGATCCCATCAGTGCCGTTGAGAGACTCTCGGAACGCCTCGATTACTATGCAACACAGGTGGACGAGTTCAATACACTGTACGAACAATTCTCCGCCAACCTGGAAGAAGAACGCAAAAAAACAGATGAGATTTTCCAGAAGCAAGGAGAGGAAGCAGCACGAACATATACGCGAGACGTTCTTGGTCCTCTAACCAGCAAGACCGCGGCGTTGCTGCTAAACAGGAGATACTATGCAGTGGCCGGGCTTTCACTTCGGCGCTATGTAGGTGCACGACTCTATATGTATATCAAATCCAAGAATATCGTGAGCACTAAGAACAATACGTTCACTGTGTTCATGGAGGAGTACTACCAACTTCTCCATCGCTTTGAGAAGCTTCGCGGTGATCTTCGCTCCCGCGGTTCCC
>CAZPPB010000166.1:0-7640 GCA_964588355.1 uncultured Spirochaetaceae bacterium
GATAAGATCTTTTTTTCCAAGAGATCAAACTTTCATTGCCGGACAAACCCTCCCGGGCTCATTCGACGACTTGCGGATGAGTGGCGTCGGGTGAACAGCCGTGAAAATTGCAGTTTACGATCTCAAGACTTCGACTGCGCCCATTCAGATAGGTTGGCGGCAAAAGCAACAGTATTTTCAAGCACACCATCGACGAACGGCCCTGGTATGTTCTCCACCTGACCGGAAAGCCACTCGGAGTATACCTCTCCAATACCGGCGGCGCGCGCCAGTCTACGTTGCAGACGTGCGGCCCTGCCTTTCACCATCGCATCAGGCATCGCGTGCGTGAGAAATACAGCGGCGTGCGGGATCTTCGCATTGCGCCTCTTCAGCTCCCCCGCAAGTCGAGAAATCCACTGCTTTACCGGCGGGCTCGTTACAAAAGCCCGGACTGCAGCACCGACTATAAGGAGATCGGGAGCATTGCCGGCTACCTGCGCCGCGGCGAGTTCCTTACGGTGGCCCACCACAACCTGGGCCCCCCGAGATTCAAACTCGGACGCCAGCAGCTCCGCCATTTTTTTACCGTTGCCTTTTTGTGAGTCGTGAATAATATTGACGTTCATCGAGTCTCCTTGAACAGATCTTATCCCTCCAAGGATTTATGTCAATATAGGTATTTCCGGTTCTCTTCCAAGCAGGATATAGGCCGCGGGCTATCTATCTATTTGCCTGCTCCTCGGCTTAGGGAGCCGGTGGAGCCTCGGGAAGCTCAGTTCCGGTAGGCATGCGCCGAATGGTCTCGACGATCGGATCGCTTTCGGCATAGAGATTCCAGGCGACCGGATCATCAACAAACGGCACCTTATCCCACTCGTATATGGCAAACCAGTTGTATGTGATGGTGATCGTATCGCAACCGTCTATTTCCAGGTCCTCTTTTACCGCCCAGATCATCGGCAACTCTTCGGGGGGGTCGGCAGGATCGTTTGTAGTGAGAGCGATTAACCTTATCTCATAGCTGTTGCCCGTTGTTTTCAAGACCTCGCCGGTCCAGGTAGTTGCCACGGCTGCACCAAGGCTGTCCGGATTGTAGGCACCGTCGGCAATGGCGCAGAAGCGGCCGGCCTGGGAGGGAAAAAACGTGTATTGATACTTATAACCTTCGTTTTCCGGATTGTAGCTGCCTCCATACCATGTTCCCGCAGGCTAGCAGTCTCCTGTTCCACCGGAGTAGACCGGGTTCGAGGCGATGGAAACAAGAAGCAAAATTGTCAAAACGACTGGAACACTCCTGTTCATGAAACGCACCTCCAAATATTTTGTATCTGTCAAAAGAATTCTGATTGGCGATCGTTTCATAGACGTTCCAAAAAACGTTTCAAAACCGGCATTCAAACTGAAATAAGGTTTAAATGACTATAAAATTCAGAGTAGACGGATTTGATGATTCATTAGACGGGCAAACAACTATATACTTGAACCTACAGTCACAGAGTTGATACTTGGAGGGAAATCAAATCACTATCCGAATGGTTAAACGTGTATGCTAGTTAAAATCGACATCGGAACCATTCAGAAATCCATTAGGGATTCGACCCCCATCACATTCAGGCTTACATCGTTCACCCATGATCATCATGCCATGATGGATAGAGTAGTGGAGGTGTTCCTGACCGAGCTCGGACAGGAGCGATTCCTCGAACCGCTGGCCTACTGCGTCAAGGAGCTGATCGGAAATGCCCAAAAAGCAAATATCAAACGTATGTATTTCCACGAGAAGGGCCTCACGATCACGGATGAAGAAGACTACAAGCTAGGGATGAAGCAATTCCGCAAAAGTCTGATTACTAATGCCCCTCGATATATACAGAAGCTGAAAGAGCAGAAGCTCGACATCGTTGTCACGTTTCAGGTTTCGGGAAGCACATTATTTATAAAAGTGCGCAACAACGCTGAAATGCTCCCGCACGAACAGGCCAGGATATACGAGCGTATCGTACGTTCACGGGCGTTCAGTTCCTTCTACGAAGCCCTGAACAGCGCTATCGACACCACCGAAGGAGCCGGGCTGGGGGTTCTGATCCTGTTGCAGACCTTGAAGCGTTTCGGTCTGGAGGAAAACGCATTCTCTATCGAATCGGCCAACGGCCGTACGGTTGCTCATCTCACCGTCCCCATGTCCGATGTGCACTTCGAGAAAATAAACCTTCTGGCTCAGGTTGTAGCGCGGGACATCGATTCTCTGCCCCACTTCCCGGAAAACGTGCTCTCACTCCTGAACATGACCAAAGATCCCCTCGTTCAAATAAACGAAGTCGCCAAACAGATAAGCATCGACCCGGTGTTAACCGCCGACCTGCTCAGATTGGTCAATTCCGCCTACTTCCATCTTTCCCGCAGGATATCAAACATCCCTCGAGCCATAACCCTCGTCGGAATGAAAGGAGTACGAAACCTTCTCTATACAAACAGCACCCGGAAGATTCTCGACGCGAGGTACAAAGAAAACCGCTCACTCTGGAACCACCTGTACCAGACGGCCCTCTACGCATTCTACCTGGCCCGTGCTATCAAGCTATCCCGGGAACAACACGACGACGCCTACGTGGCCGGCCTGCTTCACGACATCGGATTGATCATCATCTCGAACCCGCACCCGGATCTGGCGGAGAAAATCCGAATCTTCTGTAGCGAGAAAAACGTACCCCGCAGGGTTATGGAAAATTTCTCCTACGGATTGAATCACGCGGACGTTGGCGGCTTGATAGCCCAGAAGTGGAACTTTCCCGAACAGCTAGTAGAGGGGATAAAGTACCACCATGAGCCGTTGAGGGCGAGCTTGCCTCATAAGAATATCGTGTTCTGCGTATACCTGGCCAATGCGATCTGCAACATAGAACGAGGGAACATCAGCTATGAGCAGATCGAGCCGACAGTTCTCCATGATCTGGCCATCAACGACGAAGCCCAGTTCCGCAGGGTGCACAGGAGTCTTCGCTACTCCTACGAGAAGCAGAAAACCAAACTGTAAGATAGTGGTGACACGCCCTCTGGGGGTTTGCAGAACAAAGCGGGGGATCGTCTCAGGTTCGGGGGTTGGTGAGTTGGACGACGCCTGGAGACCGATTCAATCCTCCAGCAGGATCGCCTCGGCTTGCAGCTTATCACTGCGGCTGAGAAAACGTACAAAGTTGGCACGTTTTTCCCGATCGAGTCGTTCGATCATGATCCCGAGAAACACCTCGTTCTTCTCCCTGCGCTCCCACTCCTTCAGCCCGCTGATGATCAGTTCCGACGGGTCCAGCCGGCTGTTGGTGAGCTTCAGGGTAAAACGGTGCTTCCCCGGCTTGAGACCGTACTCCTTCACGAAGTGAAGAGAAGCACCGGAAAGGGATATATCTTTGACGTATCCCACCTCCCGCTTTCCCTCTGGACTTTCCAGAAACAGCTTCCACTCAGACTCAATTCTCGGATACACCCTGCTTTCGCTCATAGTCACTAACCCCCTGTATTCGGATTCTGACGTATATAGTTCTGTATAAAATGCGGAAACGCCTGCAGCAGCGGACTGGAACCCTTTACTCTGAACTTCAGGCAATACTGTTTGTTGAACTCCCGATTCGGGAACAACCCTTCTTTGTCCTCGGAAAACGGAGCCCTTATCCGGTTTAGAAAATACATCTCCACCGGCCCAATTTTCTCCACCTCCTGGGTTCCCCGATACGTACAGTCGAACAGATCCTTAACCTCTTTATAGGTAGCTTCAGAGATATTGATCTTCCCCGGCACGCTGGCCGTCTCCATACGAGCGGCAACATTCACCGAATCGCCCCAAATATCGAAGGTATATTTCTTGTACCCAATCACACCGGAGATGCATGGACCGGTGTGGATTCCAATACGGAACGCCCAGTTGTTCAGATCCAGAGCTTCCCTCTCCACCACCTTTTCCTCTTTCCTGGTTTCCTCCAGAACGTGGAGCAGGTTCAAAGCCGCCAGACAGCAATCCACCGCATGAGACTCCTTCTTGTTGGGAATCCCCGACACGCACATGTAGGAATCGCCGATGGTTTTAATCTTCTCGATCCCGAACTCGTCCACGATACGGTCGTGAAGGGCCACGTAGGAGTTGAGCCTGCGGATCAGAGTCACCGGATCCAGATGAACCGAAAGCCTGGAAAATTTCACGACATCGGTGAACAGGATCGTGCTGTGTCGATAGACCTTGGGATGGACACTCTTTTTCTCTAACAGTTCCTCGACGATATAACCGGGGAGGATATTCAGAAGAGTTTCCTTGTAGTGCCCTTCGGTGCTGGAAGATGATTTTTCGCTCGTTGCAGCCATTTATATAGCGGCGAACTCCTCAAAGGTAGTGCGGGTCTCTATCTCCGGTTCATCTACGTTCAGCAGGATTGGCAGGGTCTCCTGCTGCCAGTCGTCATCCTTGAGCCGCTTGACCTTGATCGGGCCTTTTGTAGCATCTATGATCATTTCGGTGATATCCATGATGATGTAGAAACCGTTGGAATTGCAGAAATCGAGATCTTTGAAATCGAATTCTATCCTGCCGATCTTTTCCTTCGGTACGAGCTGGTCGAGTTCCAAAAGATACTGTTCCAGGTATTTATATGGGTTGTCGATCCTGATCGCGCCCCCAAAGGAAACGATCAACAGATCTGAGTCAACCTTGGCAACGGAGCTGAATACACTAATTCCCCCGTCCATGATCTCACCGAATGCTAGGACTTTCAACTCAAACCTCCTAAACCAATTTGAGAATCAACGATCAGATACGGGGCTCGGTAACGGGCGGATAACGTGAACTTGTTTTCAGCGGCCAGACGAATCAGCCCCAACCCCCCCCTCAATCTGTCCTTCCGTCTTTCGCGTATAGTGTCGGCCAGCAGTTTCCTCAAGTCGCCCGCGGAGTTGATCATCTTGATATGATCTTTCACTTTCCTGTACTGAGATCGTTTGGCCTCATTCGTAACGCTGATCTGCAGTAGATCCTTATTGATCATGATCTCCAACGTGATCTTACCATCACCGTCGGGACTGTTGACAACGGCGTTGTTTACAAGCTCGGTGATCACGATATTCGCCTTCTTGCTGACGATTTTCGGATAGAAGGCGCCTATCAGCTCGTCGGAAAAATTACCGAGAAGTCCGCTCAGATCACCGATGATGTTGCATATCGGCGACAGGTCGTACCGCATGCTGATCTTCGTGGTCGCCAACTCTTCCTGCGTGATCATGATTATACCTTTTTGCGCAGTATCAGCAAAGTAATATCGTCACTATCCTTGCTTCTAAACTTCGTATAATCCTTCACACATAGATCCACTATGTCTTTTACCGGCTCTTTTGCGTTCCTGATGATTAAATCGTTGAGTCGCTGCACTGAGTAGTCGTCGCCTTTATCGGTTTGCGCCTCCACAATCCCGTCGGTGTACATGGCCAGCAGGTCGCCTTTTTTAAAGGGCAGCTCGTGTTCATGAAAGGGCCGCCGGCGCAGGCCCAGAAAGGAATCCCGTTTTTGAAATACAGTACTGTTCTTCCCACTCAACAACAAACCAAACCCACCGCCGCTTACATAGCGCAGAGCTGTGGCATTCATCACGACGAAGTTTACAGTCGCATATTTCTTCACGGTTTTCAGAAAATCGTAGGAAGTACTATTCACCCATTCCACGATTGCTTTGGGAGAGTCGAGGGTCTCCAGGATCGTCATGAACTGAGCTTTCAGATAGGTCATAACCAGGGCTGCGGATACGCCGTGGCCGGATATATCGAACACACCGATAGCGTGGTTTCCCGAGCATGTTTTAAAGAAGTCGTAGTAGTCTCCCCCGACCTCGGCCAACTGCTTGTGGTACACAGCCAGCTCCAGATCCGAAGCCATTTTTCCGGGAAGTTCGGGAAGCAGTGCCCCTTGAATCTTGCTGGCCACCGACAGGTCGTCCTGGATGATGGCGTACGCTCTTGCCAGCTCCCGGTCTTTTTCGTCCAGCTTCTCGTAGGCTGTTTTCAGGTTCTCATTGGTCGCCGCCCAGAATGCCTGATCCCGTTCCTGCTTCTTCTGGAGTCCACGGAATTTACGGAATAGCTTTGCCAGCTCCTCTTCTGTCACATCCCCCTTGGTAGGGACGTTGCCTGACTCCAGAAGCTCGTCAAGACTCATTGCTTTCCTCCTCACGCGAACTCGATTTCGAAGATCTGCGGGTTTTCTTGATTTTTTACGTCGATGTAGTCCAGATCCCCCGGGGCGCTCATCCCACCTATGATCACCCCCCGCTCCTGGTCTTTGTTGAACGGCGTTGTGCTGTTTATTCGGGCTCGGCCCTTCTGTTCATCCACAAATTCCAAATTGAAGCTGCCGACCAGTTCTTGGGGTCCTTTGACTACACTGGCGTATCCCTGGGAACCGGTTTGGAAATAAAGAAAGTCCACACCTCTCTTGACGATCTCCTTGCCGGGTCCGTAGTGGTACCAGCCGAGCATCATCTCCATTCCCACCCGCTCCAGGATCGGTCCGGCGTTTTCATAAGCCTCTGTTACAACCCTCTCGATCTCTCGAAGCTTTTCGAATGGATACCAGCCGGTGACTTCAATTTCGCCAATGAGGTTTTCGGCCTTGGACCCGGCCACGATATTCAGATTAATGCAGGCTTGAGCATATCCCTGGATTGTAGCCCCGAAAACTACAAGTTCGGACGCTTTGCTGTCTTTCCCCATGTGCTTCTCCTTGCTTGTCGATCAGTTGTGCCGTCACGTTGAAAAGGCCATCATCGCGACAATAGTTGTCTTGTTATAGTCCAGCCGCACCAATCCTTCCGACACATCGTATTGACAGTACTGCGGCAGATTTACAGAAACTTCCCCCAGATCCACGGGTTTGAAGCCCGCTTTGAACAGCCGCAGAAGCCACGATTCATAGAGCTCGTGCCGCTCGCACCGGAAGTGGTCGCTGACTCCAAAGATGTCTCTGATTTCTCTGGCAAAGAATTTCCCCTTGATCAGATATTTGTGAGAAATATCTATGCCCGCTTCATCCACCAGAGCGAACACATTTCCGAAATGTTCCCAGCTGTGATGGACGCGTTTAGCCAGCTCTTCGGTATCATGATTGGAGTTCGGTTCGACCAAGGTCAGTAGTCGAGGTTTCAGCGACGCCAGACGCTCGAGAAGCTCGGTTCTGGCCTGTGGAGCGTTCAACGGGTGACTGGTGTGATGAAAGGCGAAGGCCGAGTTGATGACCAGGTTGCCCTTTGAGCTGTCCCGGATCGATCGAAAATCATCATCACTGAGCTCTTCCACAAGGCTGCACAGCGGCCGAAAATTCACCTCGAAAGGATAGCCCTTCTCTGCCTCTTCGAGAAGATTTCGCGCTTCGGCGAGGTTCTTCTCCAACGGGTCCAAACCGATCACCTGGACCGCTCGCAATTCTGCTCCCCTTGCGGCCAGAACATCGAGAAGTCTCTTGACCTGACCACCTTTGCCGATGCCAATATCGAGGATCGTAAAAAAAGCGAGCTCCCGAACCGACTTTGCCAGCGCCTGATTGGCCATATCGTGTCCGACATACACGAAGGGTACAGCCTCGGCCATGCTGTAGAACAGCTCGATTTGGGGAACGTCGAACTCCTGCACGA
>CAZPPB010000167.1:0-7605 GCA_964588355.1 uncultured Spirochaetaceae bacterium
GATCGAGGCCTGGAACGGGGTGTGGCTCATGACCAGCAAGTAACGCTCCGCCGGCTGACTGCGGCGGCATGGCGATCCAATAGTGAGCTAATTAGGGGAATGGTGAAAAAGAGTGGGGGCTGTCCGGATCAACGGACAGCCCCATCACTCATTCGGAGGTCCTGCGTCCCTGGGGGGTCTCCTTGCTGTTGTGCCGCTGCCCCGGCCGGGTGACGCAAAGATCGACTTTTTGGGAGCTCAACAGCTACACGGACCTCTTCTATTCCTCCCGGTACTCGTGAAGATTGAAGTACTCGTTCACGATCTCCTTCGGCGGCGGGTTGGTCAGGAGGCTGATCACCACAAAGAGAACCACGTTCACCGCGATACCCCAGATGCCCGCATGGATACCGAGCGGGTTGGGCCACAAACGGGAGAACAGGATGGAGATGACAGTGCCCGTGATCAGGCCGACAGCCGCTCCCGCTTTGGTTGCCCGCTTCCAGAAGAACATTCCGAATATGGCCGGGAACAGCTGCACGAGCCAGCCGTAGGTCATCAGCAGCATACCGACGAGGCTCTCGGGTTTGGTCACGGAGACCACGACGATGATCGCGGCAAAGGGCAGCACGAGGAGTTTGGCCAGCCGCGTGACCTTTTCATCGGAAAGCTTCGAGAACGGAGCGATGATATCGGTTGCGCACTGCAGTCCGGCGTTCAGGATGAGGATCTCGCAGGAAGACATGGCCGCGGCCAGGGTCGCGGCGAACAGGACACCGGTGAGTCCCAGCGGCAGGGCCCGCAGGGCCGTCTCCATGGCGATGCTGTCGGTCGGGGTGATGCCCGGAAGCTTCAAGATGGCCGTGTAGCCCACGATGATCATCGGCAGGATCACGAACCAGTACAGCGGCAGGATGCTCACCGTTCGCCGTACCGAGTTGATCGATCGGGAGCCCATCCACATCACCCAGAAGGTCGGCCAGCAGATGATGCCGAGTGAGCTCACCAGTACGCTCGTGGTCCAGATCCGGTAGTTCCAGCCCCCCTCCTTGATGGTCAAGTACTGAGGCGCTTCGCTTTGGAGAGTGGTGAACAGGCTTCCCAGAGAGCCCCAGTAGTGTCTGACGATCAGCGTGCCCGCCAGTACGGCGACGATGAGCATCAGGATCCCTTGAAAGGAGTTGGTCCAGCCGATGGCCCGCAGGCCGCTCACCACGATATAGATGCACATGACCGCGAACACCAGTGTAACACCCGCCCAGAACGGAATGCGCCCGCCGGAGGCGAAGTTGAGGATGTACCCGCAGCCCATGCCCTGGGTGATCCCGTAGCCTATGCAACCGAGTATCCCGATTACCGCGCCGATGGATCCCACGAATTTGCTGTCGTAGCGGTGACGGATCACGCCCGCCTGGGTTACGTGGTGGAATTTCTTACCGATCTTATACACCCTCCCCAGGAAGAAGTAGGCGACGAAGTATCCGAGAGTGAGGTAGATCGTCACGTACAGGACCGGGACGCCCTTGGAGTAGGCCCAGCCGGGGGCTCCCAGGAACGTGTAGGCGCTGACCGCCCCGGCTCCTGTCAGGAAGAACATCACGAATACCCCGAGGCCCCTGGAGGCGACCGCCCAGCCCTCCAGCTTTTTCATCGTTCCTCGTTTGGCCGCGCTCAACCCCAGAACCAGAGCGATCACCACGTAGGCCAGGGTAAAGGGAAGAAGAATGATCCAATAGTTCTCCTTCATTTTTCCACCCCCAGCTTCACCAGGATGCTCATGAGGACTACGCAGAGCACGACGCAGAGGTATGTGCCCCACAGCATCGGTGGCAGCCCCAGGAACAGCGGTCCTGGGCGGTCGAAGAGCAGGATTCCGGGCCAGCAGAAAAGGACGAACATCGCGATCATTGCGATCACGCCGAAAACGCTGGCACCTTTTCGTTGTTTAGCAGACATTTCTCCCTCCTCAGATTGGTATTATGGGGATCGTATCCCCGAACGTCCGGCGGAAGACCGGCACCCGATTTTCAAGACGCCGCGATCCCGCTCCGGCGCCGATCGACCGCCGGTCGCTTAATCCCGTGAATACACCTCCCGGCCGTCTACGTACGTCTTCTCCACCGCGATCTCGTGGATTGACTCCGGCGGTACCGCGGTGGGGTCCTTGCTCAGAACGACGAAGTCGGCCAGCTTCCCCGGCTCGATCGAGCCCTTACTGCCTTCCTCGAAGGAGGCGTAGGCGCTTCCCATCGTGTAGATGCGGATGGCATCCTGAGGGCTCACCCGCTGCTCAGGGCCGAGCACTTCGCCGTCGGCACTCAGGCGGGTGACCATCGTTCGGATCGCCATTAGGGGATCCTGGGTGGCGCAGGGATTGTCGGAGCTGCCGCCCACCGGAATGCCGTGGTCCAGGAAAGAGCGGTGGGCGAACATCATCGAGATCCGCTTGCCGTATTCGGCCATCTTCTCTCCGTGCTCGTAGATATAGGTCGAAAACGGCAGGACCACGACCCCCAGCGCCTTGATGCGTTTGAGGATGTCCGTATTCACAATAGTGCAGTGGGCGATCCGATGCCGGTGGTCCGGGCGGGGGTGTTCCAGCAGCGCCTTCTGGTACGCATCCAGGACCATCTGGATGGCCCGATCCCCGTTGGCGTGCACCGCCAGCTGAAAACCGGCCCGGTGTGCCTCCATGACGATCTGCTCGATCTCCGCGGCCGTCTTTGTGGGAATGCCGAAGTCATCGGGGCGTCCCTCGTAGGGCTCGTTCAGCCAGGCGGTGCGCCCCGCAATGGCGCCGTCCACGAAGCTCTTGATCGGTCCGAACTTGAGCCAGTCGTTCCCGAAGCCGGTGTGCAGCCGCAGCTGCCGCAGGGGGGTCAGGTGTGAGTCCAGGACCATCATGTACACCCGCACGGTGAGGGAGCCGGATTTCAGCGCCGCTTGGTAGGTGTCGATTTCCGACGGAGTGACCAGGGCATCGCCCACGCTGGTAATCCCCAGGCTGTTGTACTGCCTGCAGGCCAGCTCCAGGGCAGAGAGCTCCTGCTCCTGCGTCAACGGGGAAATAACGGAGCCCTCTCCGCCGATTCCCGGCAGGAAGATGAAATCCGCTTCTTCGCGGCACATCCCGGTCAGCTCTCCCTTGGCGTCGCGATCGAAGGAGCCTCCTTCTGGGTCCTTAGACTTCTTGCTGATGCCGCCGGCGGCAAAGGCAGGGGTGTTGACGACGCCAAGATGTCCGCTGACGTGGCGGAGGTGGATGGGGTGTTCCGTAGAAGCCCTGTCCAGCTCCCAGCGGGTGGGATGACGCCGCTCGGCGAGCTTGGTGTCGTCGTACAGGGCTCCGAGGATCCACTGCCCCTTTGGGGTCTTGTGCGCCTGCTGCTGCAAGGCGCGGATGATGTCGTCGACGCACTTGACCTTCCCCGCCGAGCAGTCCACCTGGAGGAGCTGCTTTCCCGTTAGAGACAGGAGGTGGCAGTGAGCATCGATAAACCCGGGGAGCACGGTCCTGCCCCCGGCATCGACGACCTTGGTCGAGGGACTCGCCAACGATTTTACATCGTCATTCGAACCCACGGAAACGAAGCGCCCTGATTTCACAGCCAGGGCCTCCGCGACCGAGTCATGGGCGTCAACGGTCAGGACGTTGGCATTATACACCACCAGATCAGCGTACAGCACGATTTCTCTCCTCTCTGAATTCGATTCCTCCATTTTCGATCCTATCCGATCTGCGTCTTCCGGCAATGGAGGAATGTGCCGGTTTGTTGGAAAAATGTCCCAACTTGCTGTTCCCGACCCGAGATCCTGTTTACGGGCAACGCCCGGAGACTGGAAAATGGGGCACTGGAACCGAGTGTTGTGAGATGGAGGAGGGTACACACATGAAAGCGGATCTGGCGGCGGTCAACGCAAAGATCTTTACCGCCTCTGGTGGACACGGCTGGGCGGATGCCCTGGCCGTGTGGAGAAATCGCTTTGTGGCGGTGGGTGAGCGGGCCGAGATCGAGCCGCTCATCGGTCCCGACACGGAGCTGATAGATGCAGGGGGTAAAGTGATTATCCCCGGTCTCATTGACGGTCACTGCCATATGGCATCGATTGGCGCAGAGCACGCGCTGCAGGTCGATTGCACACCAGAGAAATGCCGATCGATAGACCAAATCGTTTCAGCCTTCAGGGAGGCCGCGACGGATATTCCCCCGGGTGAGTGGATCGTCGGCTTCGGATACGATGAGACCAAACTAAAAGAAAAAAGGCACCCCACCCGCTGGGAGCTCGATCGGGCGACGGACCGTCACCCGATCATACTCAAGTCCTTCACCTACCATTTTGGAGTGGTGAACTCAAAAGCCCTCGAGACGGCCGGTTTGGATCGAAGCACGTCGGATCCTTCCGGTGGGGTGTTCGAGCACTCCTCGGAGGGCGAGCTCAATGGAGTGTGCTACGAAGAGGCCTTCTTCATGTGGCTGCCGGGTTTCAGCAAAGGAGAGTCGCTCATCCCGGCATACTCCGAGGAGAAGAAGGCCGAGGGATTGGCGCTCATCTGCCGGGAGTTCAACCGGATGGGAATCACCAGTGTGGGCGACGCCTCCAGCGACATCCATACGCTGCAGGCCTGTCAGAGCACAGACCGCCGGGGGGCCCTGACGGTTCGGATCAACATGATGATCCATGAGAGGAATTTCCCCGTGCTTCGCGACGCGGGGATCCGGACCGGCTTCGGGAACGAACGCTACAAGGTCGGCTCGATCAAGTCCTTTGCCGACGGGGCCTGCGCCGGCCGTACCGCCTGGTTGACCACCCCTTACGGGGACAAGCCGGACTATCACGGTATTCCGGTGAAGAATCCCGAGGAGATGGATGCGGCTGTAGAGAAATACCACTCAGCCGGATTCCAGATCAGCGTCCACGCCAACGGCGATGCGGCGATCATCATGGTCCTTGACGCATACGAGAAAGCCCTGAAGGCCCATCCTCGCCGGGATCACCGTCACCGCATCGAGCACTGCACCTTTGTTACCGAGGAGATCCTGCTGCGAATGAAACGCCTGGGTGTGGCCGCGGCGCCTTTTGCGAACTACATCGTGACCCAGGGGGACAAGCTGGACGTATACGGCGAGTGGATCCATACGATGTTTGCCCACAGGAGCTTTCTGGATTACAGAATTCCCGTGGGAGGATCGACCGATTTTCCGGTTGTGACCGCCAATCCTCTCATATCCCTCCAGTCCATGGTGACGCGCAGATATGGCGACGGGCGTGTCCTCGGACCGGAGCAGAAGGTGTCTTTGGAAGAAGCGATCACGATCTACACCCTTGGCAGCGCCTATCTCAGCTTTGAGGAACGGGAAAAGGGTTCAATCGAGGCTGGAAAGCTGGCGGATTTCGTTGTTCTCGACCAGGACCCCTTTTCCATGCCTCCGGAAGAGATCGGGTCAATCGGGATCAACCAAACGGTGTTCGACGGAAGGACCGTATACAGGAAAGAATAGCCTCCTCGACGCAACCGCTTTGTTTGTCGGGAGCCCTATTCACCGAGCTCCGTCACCCTCCCCGATGGATCGACCTGGAGCAGGAAGTACTCCTTTGCGGTCTGGTGCGTGTCCGGATTGATGAACTCCCGGATCGCCGTCAGACCGTCCCACGCCAGATTCTCCAGCGCATCCCTGTTGGTCTCGGGGTCGTTGGTGCCCGTCTTCTGCATGGCCATGTGCAGCATCAGTGTTCCGATGTAGCCGGTGACGTTTGGGTAGGTCGGATCCAGGTTGAACTGCTTCTCCCATTCTTTTCTTAGAAGGTTGTTTGCCGGGAGGTCCTTTTCCTCCCAGTATTGAGTTCCGAACAGAACTCCCCGCGAAGATTCGAGCCCGATCTTACGGATGTTCTGAAGACCGTTTGACCAGACCACCAGCAGCTGACTGTCATCTGAAACGTTCATCTCCCGTGCCTGCAGCAGAGCCGTATCGGTATCCTCACCGTAATTCAACAGCACGATGGTTTGGGCTTTCATCTCCCGTGCCCTGCGGAAGAGGGGACGAAAGTCACGGTTCCCCAGATCGTGGAAAGCATTCCCCACGTGATCAATGTCGTACTCCCTGAAAACCGCCTCGGCGCTGCTCAGTAGGGACCGGCCGAAGATATAGTCCGGGCTTATCGTGAACCACCGCCTGGACGACGGGTCTCTGAGGATGAGGGGGATCACTGTCTTGCGTACCGCCTCACGGGCCGGTAGGGACCAACGGAACACGTGTTCGTTCCAGTGGCGGTCTTCCACGTTGGCGCAGGCGGAGGAAACCAGTAAGGAATGGCTTTCTTCGATGGCCCGGGCCACTTGGACCAGAACCGCCGAGCTTGTACATCCCGTGAAGTGACAGATCCCCAGTTGTCGGTACGCGTCCCATGCCTTGGCGGCAGCCAGGGTCGGGCAGGTCTCTGTGTCGATTGGAAATACTGAAACTTCAAGCCCAAAGCGTCTGGCGATCTCAGCCGCCGCAAACTCCACCCCCATCAGCACGTCTTGTCCCGCGTGCCCGTAGGCACCGCTGAGCGGAACCAGGGCGCCGATCGTCAGTTTCTTCTTCCCGGCACAAACGGCGCCGCGAAAGGCCAGTGGAGTTACGGTGGTGAGCTGCTTGAACCATCTGCAGAAATAGGCGGAGTCCTGGAATCCCGTTTTTGCAGCTATTTCATAGATCGGGGCATCGTCGTGCTCCAGCAGGTGTTTGGCCCGTTCCATTCGGCGCGAGGCGACGTACTCCGAACAGGACATGTTCAGGAGTCTCTTGAAATGCCGGTGGAGTGCGGAGCGACTCAGGCAGGCGACCTCCAGCAGATCCTTCTGCCGCAAAGGTTGATCGATATGGGAATATACATACTGTTTAACGCGCTTTAAACGATCGGCGGTCGCACACGATTCGGTAACCGGGAATGGTGCATGCTCTTTGATCCATTTGAGCCTGCCAAGAAGCTCATCGAAGCTGCAGGACCTCGTCGCGAGGGCGTCCACCCCAAGCTCGAGTGCCGTTCCTGCTAGCCGGAAGTCACCGGAATCGGAACAGAACATCAGCCTTGTCGAGGGGTAGTAGCGTTTGATCTCGCCGATAAGCTCCAGCTCCTCCATATCGGGCAGACCACGATTGACCACGGCAAGCCAGAATAGCTGTCGGCGGAGCAATTCCATGGCCTCGTACCCGCTGACCGCTGCCGTCAGGACATATATGGGGGGAAGCTGAGCGCGGAGCTGCTCACATCGAGTGATGTCGCTGTCGACCCACAGTATCTCCATCAGCTCTAGACCACGAAAGTGGCACCTCCCACTTGCCAGTATGACCGATCAGCACGAGGTACGCAAATGGGACGGGATGTTTGCTGCATGCAGCGAAGCCACCCGAAGCGGCCGGACACACAGTTTCATACAACCCGTTGCGCTCAGCCCGTTGTAGAGAATATGGACTTCCAGATGCGCCCTGGGGAGACGATCGTGCTGTCTGTCTTCACGGCGCACCACCGTTTCGATCATCAATCGGTTGCTGGTACTCTGGACAACAACCGATTGCCTGCCGTCAATCCTCGTACATGATCGTGCCGAACAGCTCCTCGTCGGTGGGCTGGGTCGAG
>CAZPPB010000168.1:0-7542 GCA_964588355.1 uncultured Spirochaetaceae bacterium
TCCGCACTGCTCATCTCTCACACTCTCGATCCTTACCTCTCTCACTCCCTTCCCTGTTCGTAAAAAACACCAGCTGCCAATCTACCCGGCCTCCGGGCTCCTCTCAGAACCCATCCCCGGGCTTCCTCAGCACCGGCGCCTTTCACTGCTTTCAAAGAACTTTTTTCCCTCACCTCAGCTGAACCGCTTCCGCGCAACCTCCGAGGCGCAAGAGGGAATATACTGCACTCAAAGATTCTATGTCAAGTACTAATGCAAAAATAAATCTGAGTTTGTACGATACTGTAAAAAGAGCACTCCGGCGCAGTCCAAGCTCACGGTGCCCTTACCAGCCGAAAGACTAATGTAATAATAATAGTATCTGAGCAAAATATCAAGAGCTTGAGACCCAAATCGCCTTGACCAAGGGAATCGGCAAACCTACAATTTGAGTCCAGATCATGAGTATCGGTTCAAAGATCCGCTCCATCAAGCCCCGTAAACACATCCCCAACCTGTTGTCTCTCTCCCGAATCGTCCTTGGTGTGCTGTTCTTCCTGCTTTTCCGCCGCGGCACACCGGTAAACATCGCCGTCTGCCTGGGCGTCATTGTTGCCGGGATGATCACCGATTACCTGGACGGGACTCTGGCCAGACGCAACAGCCTGGTCACGATGGCGGGCAAATGGATCGATCCGATATCCGACTTCAGCTTCTTCTTTTTCGTGTACCTGGCCTTCTACACGGTCTCTCTGATGCCGCTGATCCTGCTGCTCCTTTTCCTTCTCCGGGAAATCTCCATGTACACGGCTGTGCGCCCTCTGTATATCAAGAGACGCATGGATCCGGCGGCCAAGACGCCGGGAAAACTGAAAACCGTGTTTCAAAATGCCGGGGCTTCGATCATCACAGCCCTGGCCATAGGCTATCACCTGGAGCTTCTGTCCTTTTCAGCGCTGCGCACCGTATCCACAGTGCTGCTTTCCTTCATGGTTGCGGTTTCCCTCGGCTCGATGTATTGGTATATAAAGCCTCTGATCGGACTGGAAGAGAACGAAGCGCAGACCGGGGAAACGAGGAAACGACTGCTCAAGCTGCTACTCACCACGGTGCTTCCTCTGCTGCTCTTCTACTGCCTGTACTCCTTCGTGGTGGCGGCTTCCTACCATATAGAGATGCAGCACTACGCGGTGTATGTACTGCTCAACATCATCTACCAGGGGTTGCTCATCCTCTGTTCTCTGATCGTAGGCAAAGAGTTCAGACTGGAGACAACCGGAAAAACCCTGGAACGGATCAACCTGCCTCTGTTTTTGTCTTTCGCCCGTATATCTTCCGTTCCAACTCTGGTCTTTCTATTTTTGAATATCCGGGAGATATCCGCGCCGATCTTTGTCGTGCCCATCCTCGGCATCCTCTTTTTAACGGATCTGCTCGACGGCTTCCTGGCCCGCTCGCTCGAACAGACCACACGCATCGGGCGCATACTCGACCCGGCGGGGGATTACATCCTGATCCTGGCCATCTCCTGGGTGTATATGATCATCGATTTCATCCCGATCTGGCTCTTCCTGATCGTTGTCGTCCGGCTCCTGATTCAGGCCATAGGCATCATCACCCTGTATTTCCTCCGCGGGTACTCTTACCTCAAGCTTTCCTTTCTCGGCAAAGCTTCGGTGTTCGTGGTTTTCACGATCTATGGGATCGAACTGCTCGAGTATCTGCGGCTGCCGGGATTGGGCAATCCCACGGTTGTTTTGGTCCTCGAAATCCTGGCCGCGGGCATCGTCGGATTATCTCTGCTGGAGAAGATATTCTCCCTGTGGAGATCGTTTGGACGGGCTTTCAGGGAATTAAAGGACGAGAGCTGAGGGGTCAGTAGATCTCGACGATCTGAACGCCCCCGTCGTTCTGGATGCGTAGAGAATACACCGAAAGCTCCCTGCCCCGCTGCTTGCCTCGGACCTGTTTGAGATCCATCTCCACCTGCACGGTTTTCACACCGGGGATCCGGGCATCGTAGCGCTCGTAGAGATTCCAAAGCTTCCCCCTGATTCCCGGGGGGGAGGGAAAATAGTAGTCGGTGTCCTGCTGGCGAAACTTCACACCCGTATCGGTCCTCTGCGCCTCGAAGGAGCTGATTCCCACGAAGCGGTACCAGGTCTTGGCTCCCAAAAAAACCACATAATCATCGAAAATCACCACCTCGACCACCGGGGCGAAGTAAGAGCCGTCCAGCCAGGTGATGACGCTTTCCCCTTCCGCCGGAAGGATCTCCAACTTCATACGGTCATCCTGGAAATCCAGCACCCGCACCTGGGCGATCTCCGTTTCCCCGGTGAAGGAGTTCAGGCTCTGCAGGAACAGCATCAGGGTACCGGCCAGGGCGATGGCCAGGATCACGGCCAGCAGCCCGATGGTCCGCTTGAAGCGAAACACGAGGAAGAAGAAGATCGTGCTGCCGAGGAAAAGATAGAGCAAGCCCAGGTCGAGGATTTTCTCCGGTCCGGGGACGAACACCGCGCCTAAAGCGGTCACTACGGCCAGGCAGAGGTAGAGGGTGAAGAACGTCCACTTCGCGGTTTTCGCCCGCTGCGGCTCGGAAGCCCGCCAGCGTGGATGGGTCGCGGGATGTAAAGCCCGGTTCAAGGCCGCCCCACAGAAAAGACCGGAAACAACCAGCCAGAGGTGGGGACTGCGCAGCACCAGCATGCTAAAATCCATAGATGTCGCCGAACTTCCCCTCCAGATACTCGAGCAGGTAGCGGGGGTTCAGGGGTCCCCCGGTGACTTGGGTGCAGAGCTCTCCAGCGGGGTACACTCTGGCGTGTTTATGTATCTTTTCCCTGAGCCAATCGAGGATGGGCTGAAATTGACCCTGCTCGATCTGCTTGCTCCAGTCGGAGACATCCTTCTTCAGGGTATTGAAAAACTGAGCGGCATAGAGGTTACCCAGTGTGTAGGTCGGAAAATAGCCGATCATTCCTCCTGACCAATGGACATCCTGGAGAACCCCCCTGGCATCATCCGGAGGCTTCAGCCCGAGCAGCTCTTCCATCTTCCCGTTCCAGGCAGCTGGAAGATCATCCACGGCTAAATCACCGCTGATCAGCTGCTGCTCCAGCTCGAAACGCAGCAGGATATGCAGGTTGTAGGTCACCTCGTCAGCCTCGACGCGGATGAAGGAGGACGTTACCCGGTTGACGCCCTCGTAGAAGCGGCGGAGGTCCACATCGGCGAGGGAATCGGGAAACAGCGATTTCAACTGCGGGTAGAAATGCGACCAGAACGGCAGGCTGCGACCGATCATGTTTTCCATCATCCGCGACTGCGACTCATGGAGGCCCAGGGACGCACCCTCGGCGAGGAGTGTCCCCCGAACGGCCGGATCTAAACCCAATTCGTACAGCCCGTGGCCGCATTCGTGAATCGTTCCGAAGACGGCGGTGGGAAAGAACCTGCTGTCGTAGCGGGTGGTGATGCGCACATCGTCGCTTCCCAGGGTCGTGGTAAACGGATGGGCCGATTCGTCCAGACGGCCCCGCTTGAAGTCGAAGCCGAGAGCCTTAAGCACCCCGAGACCGAAGGTTTTCTGTTTTTCGATCTCGTAGTTCCGGCCCAGGAATTCAGTGTCCAGGGTTTTGCCGGACCCTCTGATTCGGTCGAGCAGTCGCTTCAAACCCTCCCTCAAGCCCGCGAACACATCTGCGACCTCGGCGCTCTTCATCCAGGGCTCGAATTCGTCCAGCAGAGGATCGTAGGGATGATCCTCGAATCCCAGGCAGGAACTGACCTCCCGGACCAGAGCGAGAATCACGGCCAGCTGGCCCGAGAACTTGGAAAAATCCGAGGCCTTGCGGGCATCCACCCAGACCCGCTGACCGATAGCCGTCTGTTTGGCCAGCTCCGTCACCACCTGGCGAGGGATCTTGGAGCTGCGACGGTACTGCCGGGCCAGCTCACGCAGAAAGGCTCGCTCGATGCCAAGAAAGGCCTCCGGAACGCGGGGAACCGTGTCCTCCTGAAAAGCGACACCCAAGGCAGTGAGCTTCTCTCCGATCTCCGGCTGGGTGATGCGGTCATGCATCAATCCGCTTAGAAGGGCAAGCTGGTCGGCCCGATCCCGGACGGCTTGCTCCGGCATATAGGTCTCCTGGTCCCAGTGAAGGACCGCCGATGCATGGCCTAGAAGCCGGTATTCCCGGTCGATCTCCTTCAGCCGCTGCAGGGCTGCAGCGCTTGCGCTGTTGTCAGTCACAGACTATTCCTTTCGACGTCTTGAAAGCTATTCGGGGGACGGCATTTCTTCCCTAGTACTTGTAGACGCTTCCGCCGATGAACTCCCTCAACAACGAATCCTCCGGCACAACCTGCTCCTCCGTCCAGACCGGCACCTGCTCGAAGAGCTGGTGGATCCGCAGCGCCCTATCGTAGGCATCGGCGCTGTCCGGATCCTCTTTGAACTCCTGCAGGAACTCCGGAAACAGCCGCCCCACCCTCTGCTTCATGATAGGTATCTCATAGGGCAGAAAACTGTTGACTATCACCTCTGCCTCCGGCAGACGCGGCACGATGTAGCGCAGTTCGGACCGGCGGACATAGTGCCAGTGGCGGATCGTCTGGGTGGGGCTGTAGTTGCGGAACAGCATATCCCTCACCATTCGCCTCAGCAGCCGGATGTCCGCCCAGCGCACGAACTGGTCGTTGCGGTCTTTGACCTGAGAGAGGGTTTCGATATAGAGGGGAAATTTCCGCTCCTCCGGGATCCCTTCGGTCATCTCGGGATGCAATCCGTGAAGCGAGTCGACCAGCAGGATATCCCCTTCACCGAGCTGAAGCCCCCCGGAGCTGCCCTCCCGCTTTCCGGTTTTGAAGTTGTAAAACGGCACCTCCACCTGTTCACCCTGAAGCAAGGCTTTGAAGGTTTTGTTGATCTGCGCTATGTCGAGTGCCTGGGGAGTCTCGAAATCATAGTCTCCCCGAAGGTCCTTGGGATGATCCTCGAGATCCAGAAAAAAGTGGTCCACATTGATCGGGACGAACCGGTACCCTTTGAGCTTCAGCTGCTGTTCCACCTTTATCGTGGTGGTAGTTTTTCCGGAGGAGGAGGGACCGGCGATGATCACCATCTTCACGACGTCCAGCCTCTCATCGAGTTTTTCGCCAGCCTTGGCCAGCTCCTGGTTGTAGAACTCCTCACTGTCCCGGACAAGCCGGTCGTAGCGCCCCTCCCGGATCGACTGGGCAATCTGCTCCAGGTGCACACAGTGGTGATCCACCGCCCAGGACAGCGCCTCCCAGAGCTTTTCGTAGGGGATGTTGTCCGCCGAGTAGGTCAGGCTCTTGCGCCCGGAGCGTTTCAAGGCATGCTCGTATCTATAAACGATGTAGGCTTTCGCCGTCTTGGCGTGACCCCGCTCGATAAGGGCTTTCTCCACCAGATCCTGGACCTCTTCCACCGTGGGAATGCTGTCTCTGTGCTGGCGTTGTTCGAGCATCTGAACAACATCATCGGTCACCTTCTCCGCCTTGACCCGGTCCCGCCCGCCCACCGACACGGCGGCCTGCAGCACGGCGAAGGTGATCTTTTCCCGGTTGAAGGGCACGATCCGCCCGTCCCGCTTGAGGATCTGCTTGATCATGATCTATCCATCATGGATCATGGTCAGGAACTTTTCAATAGAAAGCTCCGGGATCTGCTCACCTCCTCGGGTCCGAGCCGAGATTTGCCCGCTGCTCTGTTCTTTCTCCCCCACGATGATCATGTAGGGTATCTTCTGGTTTTGGGCGCTGCGGATCTTGGCGTTCATGCGCTGATCGCTCTGATCCGTGGTGATCCGCACGTCCTTTTCGCGCAGCCTGGCGGCTACCTGTTCGGCGTAATCATTGAAGGCGGGGGCTACGGGGATCACCACGGCCTGCACCGGGGCCAGCCACACGGGGAAAGCTCCCCCGTAGTGTTCGATCAGCACCCCGAAGAAACGTTCCAGAGAGCCGAGCAGCGCCCGGTGCACCATGTAGGGCCGCTGCAGAGTGCCGTCATCCGCCGCATAGGTCATGTCGAAACGCTCGGGCATATTGAAGTCGAACTGGATCGTGGTCATCTGCCACTCCCTGCCCAGGGAGTCTTTGACCTTCAAATCGATCTTCGGCCCGTAGAAGGCCCCTCCGCCCTCGTCCAGCTCGTAGTCCAGGGCCTCCCTGTCTATGGCCGCCTTGAGACTCCGGGTGGCCTGTTCCCAGCGCTCGGGCTCCCCCACGCTCTTCTCCCCGGGACGGGTGGCCAGGTAGGCCTTTACCTGCTTGAAGCCGAAAGCCTCCCAGATATCGAGGGAAAAGCGCAGGGTGGAGTGGATCTCCTCCTCGATCTGCTGCGGGGTGCAGATGATGTGGGCATCGTCCTGGGTGAAACCCCGGACCCGCAGCAGGCCGTGCAGCACCCCTGAACGTTCATATCTGTAAACCGTACCCAGCTCCGCCCAGCGAAGCGGCAGCTCCCTGTAGGATCGTAGGGAGGACTTGTAAATCATAATGTGAAAGGGACAGTTCATCGGCTTCAAATAGTAATCCGTCTCATCGATGGTGAGGGGGGCATACATGTTCTCCTTGTAGAAACCCAGATGCCCCGAGGTCTCCCAAAGCCAGGACTTGCCGATGTGCGGTGTGTTGATCAGATCGTATCCGTGCCTGAAGTGCTCTTTCTTCCAGTAGTCCTCGATCAGGTGGCGGATCAGAGCGCCCCTGGGGTGCCAGTAGATCAGACCCGCCCCGGCCTCCTCGTGGGTCGAGTACAGGTCCAGGTCTTTTCCCAGCCGCCGGTGGTCCCGCTTCTCGATCTCCTCCCGGCGCTTCAGATGCTCCTCCAGCTGCTTGCGGTCTTCCCAGGCGGTGCCGTAGATGCGGGTCAGCATGGGGTTTCGTTCGTGTCCCCGCCAGTACGCACCGGCGATCGACAGCAGCTTGAAGGCGTCCGCACGGAGCTCGCCGGTGTTTTCCACGTGAGGGCCGCGACACAGGTCGGTGAAGGTATCCTGGCTGTAAAGGGAGAGTTCCTCTCCCTCGGGCAGTTCGCGGATCAGCTCGAGCTTGTAGGGCTGGTCGGCGAACATCTTCATCGCCTCCTCGCGGGACACGACCCGCCGGGAAAACGGATGGTTCCCGGCGATGATCTCCCGCATCCGCTTCTCTACCTTCTCGAGATCTTCGGCCTTGAGCGGCTCGGGAAGGTCGAAATCGTAGTAGAAGCCGTCTTCGATTGCCGGACCGATGGCGATCTTGGTTCCGGGGAACATCTCCAGCACCGCCTCGGCCATGACGTGGGCGGTGGAGTGGCGTATCTTCAAGATTTTTTCTTCCTGTTTGTCTGCAGTTGCAGATTTTGCCATCATTTACCTCCGGGTAATAAAAAAGCCTTCGCACAACGGAGGGCAACACGACGGTTCCGCTGTACCAAGGCCTCTCCACACTCTGTAGCCTTACAAAGGTGGAGTGAGTTATGCTGTAGTGCTTTGTCTTAACAACCTCATCCGTCTGCTCAAATACTCCGGTATTGTCTTGACTCGC
>CAZPPB010000169.1:0-7503 GCA_964588355.1 uncultured Spirochaetaceae bacterium
TCCGATGCCGGTGCCGCCGCCGGAACCGGAGCTGCAGCCGCTGACGGAGCCGCAGAACCGGCCCAGCGGATCGAGCAGGAACTGGCGGCTCTGCCTCTGTATCAGACCGCCGACGGGGGCATGAGCTTCTGGCAGGATCCGGGCTACCGCAGGCCGAACTACTACGTCTCCCTGCGCACCGCCCATTTGCTGAACCTGGCCGAACGGGAAGGGTACGATCTGCCGGAGAAACTCAACCTCCAATCCCTCCTGGAGTACCTGGCTCGGGAGTACCCGCCGGACAGGCCCTATCTGCAGAGCTATGCCCTTTGGGTGCTGGCGGAGCACGGTGCCTTTGGATCCTTCGTGCAGCGCGAGCTACAGGACCTCTCCACGGGAGCCTCGGATCTGGGCGTGCCGGAACAGACCTTCATGGCCCTGGCATTTCACACTTCGGGGGACAGGCAAAGGGCAGAGCAGCTGCTCGATCGGATCCGGGGGTATATGAGGGTCGGGACGCGTTCGGTCACTCTGACCGGATCGGTCGGCTCGTGGGCCTTCTACGGTGGACAGCTGCAGGCCAAAGCCGCCCTGCTGCTGCTCTACGGCCGGCTCGAGCCGCGTTCCCAGGTCGCCCGAGCCCTGGCCGATGACCTGCTGGCCTCCACCCGGAAGGGGTACTGGCAGAACACCAGCAACACAGGCTGGATCCTCCAGGCCTTTGCCGCCTACATCGATACGGATCAGGAGAGACGGACCGACTTCACCGCCACGGTCCAGCTGGGGGAGAAGACCCTTGCCTCGACGCGCTTTTTGGGCATTTCCGAAAGATCCCGAGATCTGTCCGTGGCACCGGCGGAGCTGCGCGAGTTGGCCGATTCGGCGCCTTCGGCCGGCCGCACCCCGGCCAGCGCCGCGTCGGAACAGGAGTGGCTGCCCCTGGTCTTTGCCAAGGAGGGGGAGGGCCGGCTGTATTACACGGCAACCCTGCGCTACGCCCTGGAGGCATCCCGGGTCGAAGCGCGGGACGAGGGTATCGGCCTGTTCACCGAGATCCTCGATCTGTCGGGCAACCCATCGGAGGGAACACTGAAGTTGGGCGAGGTCTACAGGATGCGCTACGTTCTGTACTCGAGCCGGGACAGGGATTTCCTGGCTCTCCGCCTGCCGATTCCGGCGGGAGCGGAGACCATCGACGGCTCTCTGGCGACCTCCCAGCTCCTTCCCGGGCAGGAGGAGGATGAGGAGTACCGGTACCACGCTGCGGTGCAGCGGATCTACGACACGGAGGTCCGCTTCTACTACGACAGTTTCCACCGGGGCAAGCGGGAGGGTTCCTTTCTATTCAGAACTACGACTCCGGGTACCTTCTCCGTGCCGCCGGCAACCGCAGAGCTGATGTACGAGGAGGAGGTGTTCGGCCGGACCGCGGGGCGGGAGTACCGCATCCTGCCCTGAAGCAAACCCGATGCGGAGACAACGACTCAGGCGGCTGATCCCCTTCATATTTCTTCCCCTGGCGACGGCGCTGCTCCTCTATCTGCCCGATCCGGCTCTTCGGCGGCTGCGCTTCGGCTGGGAAGGGGTGGTGATAGCGGATCGTTTCGGTGACACGCTGTACAGCATTCCCGGCCGGAACGGGGAGTATCAGCACCGCCTGAGCTGGACCGAAGTCCCGCAATCTCTTGGGGAGACCTTCGTGCGGCTGGAGGATCGTCGTTTCTACAAACATGGCGGAGTAGATCTGCTGGCGGTCGGCCGGGCAGCATCGGTGAATCTCAGAGAGGGGCGGATAGTCTCCGGGGCGTCAACCATCCCGATGCAGCTGGCGCGGTTGACCCACCCCCACCATGGCGGGCTGACCGGAAAGCTCAAGGAGGTCCTGTGGGCCCTTTACCTGGAAGCGCGGCTTTCCAAACAGCAGATCCTGCTCTTGTACCTGAACAACCTGCCCTTCGGGTACAACACCCTGGGGGTGGGAGCCGCCTCCCGTGCCTATTTCTCCCTGCCGCCTGAGGATCTGTCTGCGGCTCAGATCCTGCTGCTGGCCGTGATCCCAAAGGCTCCCAGCCTCTACGATCCCTTCGCCTTGCCCGCAAACCGCAGTGCCCTGAGGCAGCGGGCCGTATCTCTGGCAGCCTTCCTGTCTATCCCTCCGGATCAGGTCGATCGGGCAATGGGTACGTTCCGCAGAGGCGAGGCGGAGTTCCGGGCGCCGCATTTCGTCCGTTATGTTATGCAGAGCGTCAAAGCCAGTGAACCGGGTGATCTGGATGATCTGGAAATCGCTCGGATTTTCACCACCCTGGACCTCGAGCTCTACGACGCTTTGAGCGAAAGGGTTCGGCAGAGACTGGCGGCGGTGGAAAGAGACCGGTCTGCAGATCTTGCCGGCACGGGCAGCGGCGGAATCGCTGCGGCCAGGCTGCGAAACGCCTCAGCCCTGGTCCTGGACAACCGCAGTGGCGGGGTTTTAGGGTGGGTCGGGTCCCAGGATTTCTTCGACAGTGAAAACGGCGGACAGATCGACGGTGTGCTGCGGAAGAACTCCAGCGGCTCGACCCTCAAACCCTTTCTCTACGCCGCCGCTCTGGAGAGGGGATACACCGCCTCCTCCCTGCTGCCCGATCTGGCCCTGACTTTCGGCGCCCGGGAGGGCTACCGGCCGGAGAACTTCGACCGCCGCAGCCGCGGCCTGGTTCGACTGCGCACGGCTCTGGCCAGCTCCCTGAATGTGCCGGCAGTGTATCTGCTCTCCCGCATCGGTCTCGAACAGTTCCTCGACCTCTGCAGGGAGCTCGGGATCGAAATCCCCGCGGATACCGAAGCCCGGGCAGGCCTGGGAGCCGCGGTCGGCAATCTGGAGGTGACTCTTTTGGAGCTGGTCCGGGCTTTCAGTGTTTTTCCCAACGGCGGGCTTCTGCCGGAGCTGCGGGTGGTCCGGGAGGTGGAGACCGCCGCGGGTCGGCGCATCCCCATAGACGGAACCCGGGCGGGAGGATTCAAACCGGCGGCCAAACGGATGTTTCGAGAACAGACCGCCTGGTTGATCTCGGATATCCTGGCAGATCCGGCCGCCCGAGCCACCGGCTTCGGAACCGGCTCCCGCTTCAACACCTCGTTTCCCGCTATCTTCAAGTCCGGCACGGCCAGCGAGTACACGAGTCTCTGGTGCCTCGGGGCCACTGCCGGGTATTCGGCGGGGGTGTGGGCCGGAAACTTCGACGGCCGGCCGGCCTTCGGCGCCACGGGAAGCTCTCTGCCGGCCGCTGTGGTCGTGGGGGTGCTGGAAGATTTGAGCTCGAAACGGGGGGGTCCCGCGGATACCCCTGCCTCCGGCCCGCCTGACGGACTCGCGGAGGTCCGCATCTGCAGCCAAACCGGATACAGGGCCGCGGCGGGATGCCCGGCCACGCGGAGGGAGTACTACGTATCCGGATCGCAGCCCGGTGCGATCTGTCCGGTTCACGGGCAGGGCGCAACTCTGGAGGAGTTGCTGAATCAGACCATGCTGGAGGGGAAGCGGCGGGCCAGGATCCTCTTCCCCAGAAACGGTATGGTCTTCTACCGCGAGGGCAGTACGGCGGTGGACAGCCAGGGTATCCCGGGGTGGGTTGCTGCCGACCCGGCGGATCGGATCACCCTGCGTTTGAACGGCCGGGTTCTGCAACCGGCCGACCCGACCCGCCCCCTGCTGCCCGTGCAGCCGGGACGCTATCGGTTGGAGGTAGAGGGAGGATTCGGGGAGGACGGTGTTATCTACACGGTGCGCTGAGCACTCCCATTTCCGATCACTTTACTACGGCCGCAATCAATCGTATGATTGAAACGCGCATTTCAGGAAACACAATAAGGGGGGTCGGGGGTAAGCAGCTATGTCTACTGAGGATGCATCGGTCCAGACAAAAATAATCGAAGCCACCATCGAATGCATAGAGCGGGAGGGGATTCAGGCGGTCACGATCCGCAAGATCGCCAAGCTGGCCGGGGTGAACAGCGCCGCGATCAACTACTACTTTCGCTCAAAAGAGAAGCTGGTGGACGAGGTGAAGCGCAGTACCGTGGAGCACGTGTTCGAGGACTGGCGGGAAATCATCAACGACGAGAGCCGAACCGTTCGGGAGCGCCTTTTCCTCCTGTTCACCGACTACATGGAGGGGGCTATCATGTACCCTGGGATTGCCAAGGCCCACATGTGGGAACCTCTAATAGACAACAACTACGATGCCCTGTTCGTGAAATTGCTGAACGGCTTCTTGGGTGAGCTGGCCAAGAAGCTCAGCCTGGAGCTGAATCGCCCGGCCGAGGAGCTAAAGCTGGTGGTTATCCACCTGTTCTGCGCTCTCAGCATGCCCGTGCTGATGCCCGATCTGTACCGGGAGTTCTACGACGGAAAGACCTTCAAGGAAGCAAAAGTGCGGCGCGCCCTGATCGAGCATGTGCTGCAGCTGTACTTTGATGAGCGGGGCGAGGAGGAAAAGACTCCGGAACCCGAGGGCGAGTAGGGGGATCATCGTTTCTCTCCGGTTCCCAGCAGAACCTTTCCCAAAAACGGGGTTTTGCGTTCAATCGCACTATACGGGCACATTTCCTGGCAGCAGTAGCAGCGGATGCAGCGGTCATAGTCGTAAACGGGAGGCGCACCGGCTGCCCCGCCCTTGAAGCTCAGTGCCTTTTCCGGCAGCGGGCAGGCCTTGATGCAGATTCCGCAGCGTTCGCAGCGCTGTTCATCGATCACCGGACGGGGAAGAATCAGGTTTCTGATTGCAGGATAGTACTTGATCAGGGCGTTCTCCCCGACCTCTGTTCGAACCACCTTGAACTCCGGTTGCAGCAAATCTCCCGGGGCATCCCCCACGACCTCGATGTCATCGTTTCTGTAGGTTCCTATGCCCGCCTGGCAGCCGGCCAAACAGGTCGGAACGAAGCCCGGGTCCAGGTCGATCAATCGCGCAAAAACCGCATCAGCGGCTACCGGATCCTCGGACATGACGATGGCGTTCAGGGACCGGGGTTCCCCGTTTCGGGGTCCATTTCCCTCCATGGCGAGGATTCCATCCAGGATGTGGATGCGTGGACGGACCCGCAGGTGCAGCTGGGCGAGCAAGCGGCTGAAATCCAGAGCGTCCGGGCAGCTGACGTGCTGGGCGGGTTTGCCCAGCCCCGGTACGCATCCGAACAGGTTTTTCACGGCCCCGGTGATGCGGGTGAGCTGATGGGTTTTCATCTTGGGGAGGTTGAAAAGGGCATCCGCCTCCAGCACCGCGCGGGCGATCGGAGCTCGCCGTACCCGCCTGCCACTGACTTCGCTGCGCGAGCCGCGGGTGAGCACGACCTGCCGACCGTGCTCGAAATCCCCCATCTCAACCCCGTACCGTTCGGCAGCCGCGGCCAGGCCGGAATCCCGGGCCGCCGGCAGGGGCTTGGTGATGCCGGAGGAATCCCCGTAAGAGACCCGTGCTCCCGCTTCCAGAAGGATCTGGATCACCGCCTCGAACACCGCCGGATGGGTAGTCACAGCCTTCTCAGGGGAACAACCGGCCAGGATATTCGGTTTCAAGAGCACCCTTTCGTCCCTGGTCACGAAGCGAGATACCCCGCCCAACAGCTCGAATCCGTGCAGTAGAGACCGGTGCAGGGTGTCCAGCTCATAACGGTCGCAGTGCAGCAGCACTACTTTGGCTCTGCTCATGACAAATCTCCGTGCGAGGTTTGGCCTGCGGGTATCCCATTGCTGCGTCGCTTTGGGCGGAGGGCGAATCGGGAGCGGATGAACAGTTGGGTCAGCGGTGGGGGAGCGATAGTCCCCAGGATCCGAGCCAGCTTGTTGATCAACCCCGGAATGATGATCCCTTTGCCCCGATGAAGCTGCCCGAGAGCGTAGCGGGCCACCTCTTCGGGATGATGGCAGGAGATTCTGCCGATGAGCCCTTGAGCGGCTATCATTTTTCTACACTCCTCATTGGTCATGATCCCACCCGGACACAGGGCGCTGACGGTGACGGCAGTTCCGGCCAACTCCGCCCTGAGGGCCAGGGAGAAGTTGAGCACGAACGCCTTCGTAGGAGCGTAGACCGGTTTGCAGGGCATGGCGTAGAAGGCGGCCAGACTGGCCACATTTAGGATGTAGGCACGCTGCTGCCGCTGGAGCTCCGGGAGGAGCAGCTGAGTCAGCTGTACCAGAGCGGAGATGTTGAGGTTGATCATCGCCCGATTTCGTTCTACCGCTGATTCAGAGAAAGGCCCGTGGGCTCCAATGCCTGCGTTGTTGATCAGCATATTCACGGCCAACCCTTTCTCCTTGATCCAGCGGCAGATCGCATCCGGACCGTCCGGTTCGGTCAGATCGACCTCCCGGTATTCCACGTTGATGCCGTAGGTTCGCGCGAGGTATTGGCAGACCTCGGGAAGGCCCGTGTCAGGCAGGGCAACCAGAACCAGGGCAGTCCCTGATCGGGCACATTCCTCTGCCAGAGCCAGGCCTAACCCCCGACTGGCTCCGGTTATGAGACAACAGGGGCCGGTCGCGGGAATCCTGTCCGCCGCCGCAGCTGCAGGAAATCTGCGGATCGGCTCGACCTGTGCTGCCACGGATGATTCATTCATTTCATCTTGCCTCCTCACTTGATTAAGCCTATTGTTTAATACGACTATTTAAAACATATGTTTGAATCGAACGATTAAAATATAGTGCAAGGATTGGCGGTTGTCAAGAGATTCGATGTTTTTTCAGGGCTCTCTGTGCGGGGCAGGCAAGGGGAAGAAAGAGATGTCGGGATTTACCTTACTGTTTTTATTATATATATTACAGCTGTTATGGCCCGAAAACGCATTGTCGGATCTATTACAGCGGTGCTGCTGCTGGTTGTCGCTGCAGATTTGCTCAGCGCCGAAGCAAGGAACGTGGTGAGCGCGGAGGCGGGGTACGGTTACATCATCTCGGCCCGGGACCTCGATCCCGACCAGCCCCATGGCCTGCTGGCCTCTCTGAGCTACGGGTACGTGATCCACGAGAAGCCGAAGAGCATGACCGTACTGTCCCTGGTGCTGGGCTACGACCTGTTTCTTCTGGGTAATGGACCCGATGCTCTGCACGCCGTGGTCTACGGAGTGGAGTACGCCCATATCTTTTTCAAACAGAAGCCCGTATCCCTTCTTCTGGACTACGGCCTGCTCTTCAACCTGATCAGGCAGGAGAACCTGGACGGATACGCATTCGGCCACCACACCCGGCTCGCTGTCGGGGGAGTCTACAACCTGAGTGACAAGCACAAGATCGCTCTCAGAGGGGCCTACAACTTCGTGACCTTTCCTTATTTCGATTTGTCGGATGCCCGCATCACCTTTCCCTCCGTGGCCCTGCGCTACTACTTCTACTATTGATACGGTGAGATGCCGGTGAGCCGTGAAATCCAAGCGAACCTGCGATCTACCGATCGAAGCAGGTATTTTTGTTTACTTCTTTGCTGTTGAAATACGAAATTAAGGGTATATATTGGGAGTCAGGAGGATAGAGCTATGAAA
>CAZPPB010000170.1:0-7449 GCA_964588355.1 uncultured Spirochaetaceae bacterium
GCAGCTGCTTCTCGATTGTTTCGAGCCTTATCGTCATAATTCCTCCTGCGCTTCGGACGGTCCTTACTTGACCCAATGCCGCTCAACAAAGGCGTCGATCTCCGCCTCCAAGCCCGGATCCATGGGTGGTTTTTGGTAGGCGTCTACCAGTGCTTGAGCCTTTTCATGGGCCAGTTGCACCGCGTCTTTCCGACCGAATGCACGCCACTGTTCGTAGGTGAGGGACTGGAAGATGCTGTTCACGAAGAACTCGGAGCGGAAGTTCTTCAGCGTGTTGGGGTGCTCGATGTAATATCCTCCCGGTCCCACCTCGGCGATCACATCGACTGCCAGGCGTTCCCGGGTCGGGTTCATCGGCGTGAGGAAGCGCCTGGCCTGGGCGATCAGCTCCGCATCCAGGACCAATTTGGCCAGGGAAGCCCCGACATAGCTTCCCAGAAGACCACAGGAGGGCATGAACTCGGGCCCCTTCTCCAAATCCGAGAGGATGTGGAGCATGGCCTGGGCTCCGGCCTGGAAATCACAGACCGGCGCGTCTGTGATTCCCGCCCCCCCGCGGGAGGCGAGCCTGTAGGAATGAGCCAATTGCACGCCGGCATGCTCGATAATGCGGGCCTCCGCCGAACCGAATCGGGGGGTGAGGGACTTCATGTCCGCGCGGCCTCCGATCGCGCCGTAGTACACGGGACAGCCGGGACGCACCAGCTGGGAAAAGACGATGGCAGCCAGGTTTTCACAGTTCTGCTGCACCACCAGACCGGAGAGGATGCAGGGCCCGGTGGTTCCGGCAACCGGCATGGAGGCGATGTTGCAGGCGATGCCGCAGCGGGCGTACTCGATCAGGTCTTCGCAGTCTTCGGCGAACATGGACAGGGGGGACTGGATGGCCGCCGTGGTCTGGCCGAAGGAGCGGGTAAAGTCCGAGCGCCGGGCCATTTCCTCCCGGGTAGTGCCGTAGGCCATGGACACGAAATCGATATGATGGCGGCTGGCATACAGGTACGGCTTGTCCACGTACTTGACCATAGCCTGCCAGGCTGCCAGGTAGACATTGTCGGGTTCGACATCCGTAGGGTAGACCAGGGGTCCCCAGTGCTGCAGCTCGTCCATCATCTGGCACAACTTGCTCGCTGCAATCACGTCCTCCATGGTTCCTCTGCGGATCGACCCGTCCGAATGGATCATGTTAACCGCGCCTCGGCCCAATCCGAAGGAGCTGACCCCCGGTTCTATGAGGATGTTGTGCTTCGGATTGCGGGCCAGGATGGTGAAGCTCTTGGGAATACTCGCCAGGGCTCGCCGGATCTGCCTCTCCGTGAAGTACACCCGTTGTCCTTCGACGCGAAACCCGTGGCTCTTGAAGATCGCCAACGCGGTTTCTGAAGCGAAACGGAACCCGGTGTTGGCGAGCACCTCCAGCGAAGCGCCGTGGATTGCGGCGATTCCCTGCCTGGAGAGAGGAAACTCAGGCCCGGTAAACACGGGGGTGTACTCCGGATTCGCCTCTCTGTTGTGCGGCGTCCTCTTGATCCGTTTCATCCTGCAAACCTCAATTTTACTTGTCGGACAGACCCAGAATGTAGTTGACCTCTTCAGCCGCCGAATCCGCAAGGGGCGTTCCCTCAGCCTGATCCAGCAGTTCGATCGTCTTCTCCCGAACCCGCTGCCCCAAGGTCTTGGCTCCGTCGGCCTTCCAGCCGTCGAATCGCTGCCGGGCGAACAGGGCGGATTCCCAGTACTCACGGAAGTGCTCCATGGTGTGCTCTTCGCTGAGGAAATTGCCCCCCGGGCCCACGCCGTGGATGACCTCCAGGGCGAGGTTCTCTGCATCGACATCGAAGCCCTCCTGGAAGCGGCGCAGCATGGCGATCATCTCACAGGTGAACACGATCATCTCCGGCGAATTGGCCAGGCCGGCTTCCATGTAGCCGACGTCGTGAACGAGATTTGTGCCGCTCTGCAGTGCGACCATGGTGGAGAACGCCGCATCCGTGGCCGCCTGCTCGTCGAACACGCAGGCGTCCGAATGGCCCGCATACCCCCAGCTGGGCAGGCCGTAGAAACGGGCCATGTCGGCCACCCCCAGGCGGGCCAGTTGAAACTCCGGCGCCCCGTACACGCTGATCGATGTTCTCATGTCCAGATGATGGAGGCCGCTGCCGAACACGAAGGGCGCACCCGTGCGCTTCAGCTGGTGGATCACCAGTCCGCTCAGCACCTCGGCTGCGCTCAGGGCCAGTCCGCCGGCGATGGTGATCGGGGCCGTACCGCCCATCATCGGTGCAGGGGAATGCACAACCGGGATACCCTTTTCCGCCATGACCAGCAGCTTTTCCAGGGCGGTCCGGCTGTGCTGAAGCGGGGTGGTCGGTTCGGAGTAAAGGAGCAGGGTAGGATTGCGCTGCAGACGCTCTTCGCCACCGGCAACGGCGGCGGCCGCCGCGATGATACGGCGGCAGTCCTCCCCGTCGTCGCAGACGAACACAACCGGCTTCACGCAGTTGCAGATCAGGGTGGCGAACTGTTTCCGATACGCATGATCCGGGACATCCGCGGGGATGCCCGCCGACATGAGGAAGGACAGTTCCGGCAGGGAATCGGCCATCTTGAGAACGGTCTGTATATCCGCCAGGGTGAAGGGCCGGTGCTCCCCGCTGCGCGGGTCGAGGTAGTTGGGACAGTCCGATCCCAGTCCGAAGTTGACATTGCGTTCCTGCAGGGCTGCAATGATCTCATCGCTCCCCCGCCTGCACAGGACCACCCGGGAGGGTGGCTGCTCTAGTGCCCATTCCACCAGAGCCGAAGGGATGTATACGCGGTTTTCCTCCTGCACCAGGCAGTCCGCCTGGGCCAGCAGACGCAGAGCCTCCTCGTGGAAAACCCGAACACCGGTGCGGCGGAGGATTTCAAGAGCGGCCCGGTGGATCTGCCCGCACTGATCCGGGCTCAAAAAACTGAGGCGGGGTTGAATCACGTCGCTTAGTTCTCCTGGCAGCCAGACGGTTAGGTCGGATGCGGATCGACATCGGTAACGGCTTCAGAGTATATCGGTCAGTTCGATCGCTGTCAAACCGACAGATTCCACAACCGGTAGATTCTACAAACAGCAGATTCTACATAACAAGAAACCAGCCCCCAGCCCGCCAGCCCAATGACCCTTTGCATTTTTATCCGGAACCCTGTATGCTACCGCCGTCAAGCAGGACGAACGTCCGGAGATTCGTACATCCCGGGACATCAACAGTCCCTGCAAATTTATCCATCGAGGAACGCAATATGAGACGCTGCGCCGCCATCATCGCCGTAGCTGTAACCATCGTTACCATCGGCTGTTCAAAAGGCAAGCAAACAGATCCCGCCGCCGTAGACTCCGCTCCGCAGCCCGTGAAGCTGAGCTACAGTATCTTCTTCCCGGCCAGCCACCTGCAGGCGAAGACCGCCGAAGCCTGGGCCAAAGAGGTGGAGCGCCGGAGTGACGGACGGGTGAAGATTACCATGTATCCCGGCGGGACATTGACCAAGGCTCCCCAGTGCTACGAGGGCGTGGTCAACGGCATATCGGATATCGGGATGAGTGCGTTCGCCTATACCCGCGGCCGCTTTCCCCTTCTGGAGGGTTTGGATCTGCCCCTGGGCTACCCGGACGGGGTCACGGCCACCCGGACCGCCAACCAGATGGTGAAGAAGTACGACCCGGAAGAGCTGCGGGACGTCCACGTCCTGTACCTCCATGCCCATGGCCCCGGGATACTGGCCTCCAAGAAGCCGGTGCGGAGCATCGGGGAGCTGGAGGCCATGAAGATACGCGCAACGGGATTATCCGCCAAGATCGTCTCCAGCCTCGGCGCGGTGCCGATCTCGATGAGTCAGGCAGAGACCTATGACGCCCTGCAGAAGGGCGTAGCGGAGGCCACCTTCTGCCCGGTGGAGACCCTCAAGGGTTGGAAGCAGGGGGAGGTCATCGAGTACGTCATCGATACGACGGCGATCGGCTACACCACCGCGATGTTCGTCGTGATGAACAAGGCAAAGTGGGAAGCCCTTCCCGAAGAGCTCCGCGCCGTCCTGACCCAGGTGAGTGAAGAGTGGATCCTGCGGCAGGGCCAGGCCTGGGATAAGAGTGATGCCGAGGGGGAGCAGTTCGTTCGCGATCTGGGAAAGAGCTTCATCGAGTTGTCCGCCGATCAGCGGAGGGCGTTCGTGGAAGCGATGGAGCCGGTTCTGGCGGACTACGTAAGCGCCACCGAAGCGAAGGGGCTGCCGGGCAGGGCTTTTCTGCAGGATCTCCAAGCGCTGCTGGCGGAATGAACGCTGCAGGAGATCCGCCCAAGGCGGGTGCCCTGCACCGAGCCCTGGAACCCTTCTTCCGTGTAGTTCGCAAGCTCATCATCGTCTTCGCCCTGATTGCCGGTACGGCAGTGCTGGTGATGATGGGGATCACCGTGGCGGACGTGGTGCTGCGGGTGTTCAAAGTCGGGATCATCGGGGCATACGATATCGTCTGTATCTGCGGGGTGGTGGCGATCGCCTGTGCGCTTCCCTACATCACGGCGGTCAAGGGGCACATCGCCATCGAGTTCTTCTACCGTAGTTTTTCCCGAACCGGGCGCCGTGTCCTTGACTTGGTTTTCAGGCTTGTAGCCCTGATCCTGTTCGGTTTTCTCGTGTACCAGAACATCCGCTACGGGGTGTCCCTCCACGCCGCCGGAGAGTTGATGCCCACCCTGAAAACTCCCGTGTTCTGGATGCCTCTGATAATCGCCTTCAATGCTTTGCTGGTTTTCATCGTCATCGTCTATCATCTGCTCCACCCTGGAGAGGAGATGATCGCCTCATGAATCCACTGCACGTCGGAATCTTCGGCTGCCTCGCCCTGCTGCTGCTGTTGTTCACCAGCATGCCCGTTGCCTTTGCCATGATCGCGGTTGGTGTTGCCGGCTTCGCCTGGATCGTTACCCCCCAGGCCGCTTTCAGCATGGTTGTCGCCGACCTGTACGACACCTTCTCCTCCTACAGTCTCACCGTGATCCCCCTGTTCGTGTTCATGGGACAGGTAGCCTTTCATGCGGGAATCAGCCGGCGCCTGTTCAAAACCGCCTATACCTGGATCGGGCATATGCCCGGAGGGCTCGCCATGGCAACGGTCGGGGCCTGCACCGGTTTCGGCGCCATCTGCGGGTCCGGCCCGGCGACCGCGGCCACCATGGCCTCCGTGGCTCTGCCGGAGATGCGCCGCTACGGCTACTCCGACGAGCTGGCCAGTGGTGCTGTGGCCGCCGGCGGCAGCCTGGGGATGCTGATACCTCCCAGCGTGGTGTTCATCGTGTATGCGATCATGACCGAGCAGTCCATCGGCGCCCTGTTTCTGGCCGGAATCCTGCCGGGTGTCCTGATTGCCCTGCTGTTCTGTCTTTCGATCTACGTCCGCTGTCGAGTGCACAAGGCCATGGGACCGCCGGGTCCCAGGATGTCGTGGCTCGAAAGGCTGAGATCTCTGAACGGCGTGGTGGAAACGCTGCTGCTGTTTGTCGCGGTTATCGGAGGGATGTTCGTCGGTCTGTTTACCCCGATCGAGGCGGCGGCGATCGGGGCCGCCGGCAGTCTGGTGATCGCAGCGCTCAGGCGCCAACTGAGCCGGCAGGGGATGATTGGGATCCTCCTGGAGACGGTCAGGACCTCGGCCATGGTCTTCTTCATCGTGGCCGGGGCTGTTGTTTTCGGCCGTTTCTTGGCGGTGTCGCAGATTCCCTTCGCGGTGGCAGAATGGCTCACCGGCCTGCCTCTTCCCGGCTGGATCGTGATGTTCCTCATCATCGCCTTCTTTCTGGTCGCCGGCTGTTTTATCGACGCGTTGGCCGTTGTTCTGCTCACGATCCCGATCTTCTACCCCGTGGTGCTGGAATTGGGATACAACCCGGTGTGGTTCGGTGTCATGGTTGTGGTGGTCACCCAGATGGGCGTGATCACGCCCCCGGTGGGGATGAACGTCTATGTCGTGAGCGGGATCGGACGGGGGATCCCCCTGCAGTCGATTTTCAGAGGATCCCTGCCCTTTCTCCTGATGCTTCTCCTGGCCGCCGTGATTCTGGTCTTCTTCCCCGGGATCACTCTCCTGCTGCCAGGGGCCTCCTAGGTCCGGGTGAGCGAGGCGTTTTCCCCACCACGGCGTCACGACTTAAAAACGCGATTTGAAAAAAAATACTTGATTGCGCCTGGAGCCTGTAGTAGTATCGAGAATATTCTCGTTACTGGAGGTACCAATGGCAGAAGGAAAAAGGGAGCTGAGACGTCAGCTCGGTGTATTAGACGTCACCGCCATCACTGCGGGGATCGTGATCGGCGCCGGGGTATTCGTGATTACCGGAATCGGGGCGAAGTACGCCGGAGCCTTGACGTGGGTTTCTTACGCGATCGGAATAATTCCGGTGATCCTGGTGGGTCTGAGCACGATATTCCTCAACTTTCTCTACCCTGTAGAAGGGGGAGAGAGCTACGTGTATCCGACCCGCATCGTCAGCAAACCGCTCGGATTTTTATCGGGATGGGGTATGTGGCTGGCGTTGATCGGTCCGATCGCCATAACAGCCCAGGCCTTCATCTCGTACGTGAACGCCCTGCCGAACATCGGCGCGCAGATCCCGATAATGTGGGGCGCCCTGATTGTGCTTGTGGTGTTCTTCGTCATCAACCTGCTGGGCGTCAAGACCGTTTCGATCGTTCAGAACATCCTGTTCCTGTTCATGGTCGCCGGTATGATAATCTTCATCATCTGGGGCCTGCCGCACATGAAAGGTGCGAACATCCGGATGGGAGCCCCGATGGGGTTCGGCGGTGTGATGAAAGGAGCTTCGTTGCTGATCTTCTCCTACGCCGGGCTTACCCTGGCAGCAGATCTCGGTGAAGAAGCGAAGAATCCGACAAAGACCATCACCTGGGGTATCCTTCTCGGTGCTCTGGTGCCGGCGGTGCTGTACGTCGTATCGGCTTTCGTGTCCACGGCCATTATTCCCTGGGAACAATTCGCCTCTTCGGACGCGCCCTATGCAGCGGTGGCCTCTTCGTTCATGGGTCCTTTCGGGGTGGTATTCATCGTGATCGTGGCCTGGGCTGCAATCCTCTCCTCACACAACGGTGAGCAGGCGGTCGGTGCCCGGGTGTTTTTCGGGCTCTCCCGGGATAAGGTGTTCGGCGGCAAGATCGCCGGTATCAACCGTTTCGGCATACCCGCCATCGCCTTGGTCGCCACGGTGGTGATCGCCGGTCTCTTGATCGTAACCGGCTCTATCCAGCTGGTCGCCGAACTGATCGTGGCCATGTTCCTCTACAACTGGATCATTACGCACGTAGGGGTCTTGATGGCCCCGAAGAAGTATCCGGAGCTGTACGGCAAGCTGCCGGGCATGTACGGAAAGAAGTGGTTCATGGTATTTCCGGTGATCGGCATCATCG
>CAZPPB010000171.1:0-7387 GCA_964588355.1 uncultured Spirochaetaceae bacterium
CCTCCACCACCCCGTCGACGCTCTCCAGGTGGCTGGGGTTGGAAACCAGGGTCACGTGCACCGAGCTGCCGTCTTCGTGGCCATGGTCCGTGGAGTAGCCCAGATGATACTTCACGTCCCCGCTGCCGCCGTACTGGCCCGGCTTGTGGTTGTCCTCGAAGAGGGTGAAGATCTCCTCCGCCGGCATGTTGAGGATCTGGTTGAGAAGGGTGATCCGCCCGCGGTGGGCCGTGCCGATCACGATCTCATCGATCCCCGACCCGCTGGCCGTATTGACCAGGGAGTGCAGGGCCGGGACCACCACCTCCGCCCCTTCCAGGGAGAAGCGCTTCTGGCCGATGAAGGTCTTGTGCAGGAACTGCTCGAACTCCTCGGCCTTGATTAGGTCTTCGAGTATCTCCTTTCGTCGGCCGGTGGAAAAATCGCTCTTGTTGCGGCAGGACTCCATCGTCTGGAGAAGCCAGTTGCGGATCGGCTTGTTCTGGATGTGGAGGAACTCGACCCCGAAGGTAGAGCAGTAGGTCTCCTGGAAAGCCTTCAGGATCTCCCTCAAGCGGGCCCGTGCGGGTTTCATGGCCCGGCCGGCGGAAAACTCCCGGTCCAGATCCTCTTCGCTCAATCCGAACGCTTCGATGGACAGCTGTTCGTAGGCCCCCTTGGCTCTGGGATACAGGTAGTTGCGGCTCGGTTCATGTTTGGGACGCAGGGGATTGAGATAGGCGTAGAAGTAGCCCACATCCCGGTACGCCCACAGCAGACTGTCCACCCGGCTCTGTTTGGAGCGTCCTGGTCCGTCCGCGGCGGATGCCCCGGATTCGGCCACGGCAATTGATCCGCGTCCCGCCACTTGCGGCTCTCGGCGGGGCGTGCCCAGATCCAGGGATCCGCCGCCGTGGAAATCGCTGAAAAAGCGTTGCCAGCCGCTGTCCACAGAGGCGGGATTCTGAAGCCAGGCCTTATAGAGCTCCTCTATGAAGGGCAGGCTTGTCAGATCCAGCAGTTCATGCATGCATTTCAGCTCCCGAGTTTCTCCTTCATCAGCTCCGGGATCTGGTCCGGGCGATCCGCAACCGGTACGCCCGCCTCCTTGAAGGCTTTGACCTTGGCCTCCGCGGTTCCCTTGCCGCCGGAGATGATGGCCCCGGCATGACCCATGCGCTTGCCCGGAGGGGCGGTGCGCCCGGAGACGAAGGCCACCACGGGTTTGCTCACAGATGCTTTGACGTACTCGGCGGCCTGCTCCTCATCCTCCCCGCCGATCTCCCCGATGATCACCACCCCCCGGGTATCCGGATCGGCTTCGAACAGCTCGAGCAGATCGATGTAGCCGGTGCCGATCACCGGGTCCCCGCCGATGCCGACACAGGTGGACTGCCCCAGTCCCTTCAACGTGAGGTTGTACACCACCTCGTAGGTCAGGGTGCCGCTGCGGGAGATCACACCGATCCCTCCCTGCTTGTGGATGTGGCCGGGCATGATCCCCACCTTGCTCTTTCCCGGACTGATCAGCCCGGGGCAGTTGGGGCCGATCAGCCGAATCCCCTTTTCCCGGATATAGTGGTAGGTGGCGAGCATCTCCAGCACCGGCACTCCTTCGGTGATGCAGACGATCAGGCCGATACCGCTGTCGGCGGCCTCCCGCATGGCTGCGGTGGCGAAACGGGCCGGGACGAAGATCACCGAGCAGTCGGCGCCCGTAGCCTCTACTGCCTCGGCCATGGTGTTGAACACCGGCCGGCCGTGTACCTCCTGTCCGCCCTTGCCGGGGGTTACCCCCCCTACGACCTTGGTTCCGTACTCCAGCATCGAAGCCGCGTGGAAGGAGCCGTCCCGACCGGTGATGCCCTGAACCAGTACTTTCGTGTTTCCGTCGATCAGGATTCCCATGGCAGCTACACCCCCGCCTTTGCTTTCTCTATTACTTTCTTCACGGCCGCGGTCATTTCCGAAGCCGCCTCCAGGCCGGCCTGCTCCAGCAGGGCCCTCCCCTCCTTCTCATTGGTGCCGATCAGTCGGATCACCAACGGCACGGGCAGATCGATCTGGTCCCGGGCGATTAGGATACCCCTGGCGATGTCGTCGCAGCGGGTGATGCCGCCGAAGATGTTGATGAGGATCGCCTTCAGATTCTGGTTGCGGGTGAGGATCTGCAGAGCGGTGAGCACCTTTTGGGGGCTGGAGCTTCCGCCTACATCGAGGAAGTTTGCAGGCTGGCCTCCGAACAGCTTGATCAGATCCATGGTGGCCATGGCCAGGCCCGCACCGTTGACGATGCAGCCGATATCCCCCTCCAGGCTCACAAAGCTCAGGCCCGCCTCCTTGGCCTCGATCTCCTCCCGGCTGTACTCCTCCTCTGTGCGCATGGCCTGCACCTCGGCGTGTTTCGGCAGGCCGTTGTCGTCGAAGTTGATCTTGGCATCCGCGGCGATCAGTGTGTTCTCATCGATCTGGGCGTAGGGATTGATCTCCACCAGGGAACAGTCCTTGTCCACCAGGAGCCGATAGAGATTGAGGAGCGCTGCCAGAGCCCGATCAAGCAGGTTTTTGGGAAAGGCGGCGCTCAAAAACTCGCGCAGATCCTTCTCATCCGGCCCCCGGAGAGGATCGATGTAGTGTTTTAAGATCTTCTCCGGTTCCTTCACGGCCAGCTCTTCGATGTCCACACCTCCCGAGGCGCTGACGATGCAGACTGCTCTCTTGTTGGCCCGGTCCACGGTCACGCTGAGGTAGTACTCCTTGCGGATGTCCACAGCCTTGGCCACCAGAACCGCCTCCACCGGGATGTCCTTGATGGTGAGGGAGAGGATCCTGTCGGCCGCCTCCCGCACCTCCTCTGTGGTGCGGGCAAGCTTGACGCCTCCCGCCTTGCCCCGGCCCCCGACCAGCACCTGGGCCTTGATCACCACGGGAAGGCCGATCTCCTCGGCGATTCGAGCCGCATCCTCGGCACTTCTGGCCACACGTCCCGGCGGCACCGGAACTCCGTAGGCTGACAGCAGGTCCCGGGCTTGATATTCGTGGATCTTCATCGCTCCCCCTCTTCCTTGGCCTTGGTAATCCGACGCTTGGTGAGATTGATGTTCTTGGTGACCTTGATCCCCCGGGGACAGACCCGGGTGCATTGGAAGTGATTCTCACAGGCCCACACGCCGTCGGGATGGTCGAGGACCTCAAGGCGCTCGGCAAGGCCACGGTCCCGGCTGTCGAAGATAAAGCGGGCGGCCTGGGCCAGCGCTGCCGGACCGATAAAGGCGGTGTTCTTGCCGTCCAGGATCGGACAGGCGGAGTAGCAGGAGGCGCAGAGGATGCACTTGGTCGGATCGTCGAACGCAGCCCTCTCCTCGGGACTCTGGACCCGCTCCTTCTCTTCGACTCCCTGCTCATTGATCAGGAAAGGCTTGACCTGGCGCCAGCGGGCGAAGAACTCCTCCTGACCTACCATCAGGTCCCGCAGCAGGCTCAGGTGCTTGAGCGGCTCTATCTTGACCACCGTCCCGTCGGCATCGGCCACGTCCTGGACCAGGGTCTTGCAGGCCAGGCGCTCCTTTCCGTTGATGATCATGGCGTCGGAGCCGCAGACCCCGTGGGCACAGCTCTTGCGGAAGGCCAGTGTACCGTCCTGGTAGTTCTTTACCTGCATCAGGGCATCGAGAACCCGATCGGTGGGCTGGACCTCAACCGCGTAATCCTGGAAGTGGGGTGTCCTGTCCGTCTCCGGATTGTAGCGCTGTATCTGTAAGGTAATCTTCACCTCATCACTCCTCGTATCTAGTAAGCCCGCGGCTTGGGTTCGAATCGGGAGATGTCCACCGGCCTGTAGTCGATGCGCACCTCCTCTCCATCCAGCCAGGACATGGTGTGCTTGAGCCAGTTCTGGTCGTCCCGTTCCGGGTAGTCTTCCCGGGCGTGAGCTCCGCGGCTCTCCCTGCGGTTCTCCGCGCTGGCCGCCGTAACCAGAGCCAGGTCCAGCAGGTTGCTCAGCTCGAAGATCTCCAGCAGATCCGTGTTGTAGCGCTTGGAGCTGTCCTGGGCGCGCACCTCACTGTAACGCTGCTTGAGCTGCTGAAGCTCGGCCACGGCCTTGCGCATGTCCTCCTCTTTGCGGTAGATCCCCACCTTTTCCATCATCACATCCTTCATCTCCTCCCGGATCCGTCCGCCGTGAGGACCCTTTCCACTGGTAAGGTTTTCGATCATGGAGCGGGCGGTCCCCTCAGGATCTTTGCCTATGGGGATCAAGTCCGCCTCTTTTACGTAGCGGGCGATGCTCTGTCCCGCCCGCCGGCCGTAGACAACCAGATCCACCAGGCTGTTGGTACCCAGACGATTGGCTCCGTGCACGCTGAGGCAGGCGCACTCCCCGGCGGCGTACAGTCCCTCGATCAGCGCGCCGCTGCCGTCGGCCAGCACCCGGCCGTCATTGTCGGTGGGGATCCCGCCCATGGCGTAGTGAGCCGTGGGTTGTACCGGGATCGCCGAATCCGCCGGATCGATCCCCAGATAGGTTCGGCAGAAATCGGCGATGTCGGGAAGCTTGGCTTCGATCACCTCTTTACCGAGGTGGGTGGCGTCCAGGTGCACGTAGTCATCGATCTTGCGATCCCCCCGGATCCCGTCTCCGGCGCGGATCTCCCCCATGATCGCCCGGCTGACCATGTCCCGGGGAGCCAGGTCGAGCAGGGTGGGGGCGTAGCGCTCCATGAAGCGTTCTTTCTTGCGGTTGCGCAGGATCCCCCCTTCCCCGCGCACCCCTTCGGTTATGAGGATGCCCATGCCCCGGATTCCGGTCGGATGGAACTGGAAAAACTCCATATCCTCCATGGGGACGCCGCGGCGCAGAAGAACCGCCGGTCCGTCCCCGGTGTTGGCGAAGGCGTTGGAGGTGGTTCGGAACATCTGGCCGAATCCTCCGGTGGCAAAGAGGATCGCCTTGGCCCGGAACACGTGAAGTTCTCCGCTGGCCAGTTCCAGAGCCACCAATCCGGCCACCTTTCGGTTCTCGATCAGTACATCCAAAACCTGGAACTCGTCGTAGAAGGAGACCTCGTTCTTGATGCACTGCTGGTAGAGGGTCTGGAGGATCATGTGGCCGGTGCGGTCCGCTGCGTAGCAGGAGCGCCGCACAGCGGCTTCGCCGAAGTTGCGGGTGTGTCCGCCGAAACGGCGCTGGTCGATGCGGCCTTCAGCCGTCCGGCTGAAGGGAAGCCCCCGGTTTTCCAGGTCGTACACCGCCCGAACTGCATCTTCGGCCAGGATAAACGCCGCCTCCTGATCCACCAGGTAGTCGCCCCCTTTGATCGTGTCGAAGGCGTGCCACTCGGGTTTGTCCTCTTCGATATTGCCCAGCGCCGCTCCGATGCCGCCCTGGGCGGCTCCGGTATGGCTGCGCATCGGATGGAGCTTGGAGATCACGGCGGTTCGGGCGCCCCGGCTGGCTTCCAGGGCGGCGTACAGTCCAGCCCCCCCGGCCCCGACAACAAGAGCTTCAAACTCGTGCATAGACACTCAAGGGTCCTCCTCGATAGATAGCATATTTCCTATATAGCCTATGGCTTGGATAACCGGAAGTCAAGTCACTCCCCTATTCCTGCTCACCGGTCATGGATCTGGGATCCAGTGCCTTGTCCACCTCCTCCGAGCTCAGCAGGCCGGTTTCGTCGAGCAGCCGGCGCACGGTTTTCTTCTCCTTGAAAGCCCGATAGGCTATCTCCGCCGCCTTGTCGTAGCCGATGCGGGTTGCCAGAGGTGTGACCAACGCCAGGCTCCACTCCACCCACTCGGCGCAGCGCTCGGGGTCCGCCTCGATCCCCCGGATGCAGCGCTCAGCCAGCGCCCGGGCGGTGTTGGCCATCAGAGTCAGGGAATCGAGGGTCTCGTAGGCGATCAGGGGCATCATGATGTTCAGCTCCAGAGGCGCCGAAGAGGCCGCCATACTCACGGAGGCGGCCTTCCCCTTTACGTACACCGCGGCCTGGATGACCATCTCCGGGATCACCGGATTGACCTTCCCCGGCATGATGGAGCTTCCCGGCTGAAGGGAGGGCAGCTTGATCTCCCCCAAACCGGCCCGAGGGCCGCTGGAAAGCAGGCGCAGGTCGTTGCCGATCTTCAGCAGGCTGCCGGCCAGCACGTTCAGCGCGCCCATCAGCTCGGCCTGGGCGTCCCGGCAGGCCAAGGCTTCGAACAGGTTCTCCGCCTGGCGGAAAGGCAGCTTGGTACGGGCGGCGATTCGTTCGATCACTTTTGGAGCGAACTTCGGATGGGCGTTGAGCCCGGTTCCAACGGCGGTTGCACCCAGGGCCAGCTCTTCCAGATGGGGCAGAGCGTTGCCGAGACGCTTCGCGCCTTTGCGGATCTGGGAGGCGTAGCCGGAAAATTCCTGCCCCAGGGTCATCGGCACCGCGTCCTGCAGGTGGGTGCGGCCAATCTTGATCACCTCTGCGAACTGCCCGGCCTTGGCGCGCAAGCTCCGCTCCAGCTCCTCCAGGGCTGCCAGCAGCTGCCCGGCGGCAATCCGGTCGGCGATATGGATGGCCGTGGGGATCACGTCGTTGGAGGACTGCCCCCGGTTCACATGGTCGTTGGGGTGCACAGGCTTCCTGGTTCCCAGGGGCGAACCCAGCAGCTCATTGGCCCGGTTGGCGATCACCTCATTGGCGTTCATGTTCCAGGAGGTCCCGCTTCCGGTTTGAAACACATCGATCGGGAAGTGCTCGTTCCAGCGCCCGTCCCGCACCTCCCCAGCCGCTTTGGCGATAGCCTCAGCCAGATCCTTGGGCACCGTGCCCAGCTGAGCATTGACCTCAGCGGCGGTCTGCTTTATCAGGCCCAAGGCCCGGATCATCAGCGGCGGGATGCGTTTGTCCGATACGCCGAAGTTCTCGACGGCCCGTTGGGTTTGAGCGCCCCAGTAGGCCCAGGCCGGCAGAGCCACCTCTCCCATGGTATCCGATTCCCTGCGGATGCTCTGGTTGTCCTGTTCCACCTTCTACCTCCTTTGCCCCCGCCTCGCGGCCGCCGCACCTCCTGCAGCCAAGGCTCAGACCATGTTGCGCAGCACCGTGTGGAGGATGCCTCCGTTGCGGTAATAATCGAACTCCACCGGGGTGTCCAGACGGGTGATCACAGTGAAGCTCCTGGACTCACCGCCGGCCTCTACCGTTACCCTCAAGCTCTGCCGCGGCCGCCCCACAACCTCCACCGTGTACACCTCCTCCCCGCTCAAGCCGAGGCTCTCTGCGTTCTGCCCCTCTTTGAACTGCAGGGGAAGCACACCCATGCCGATCAGGTTCGAACGGTGGATGCGCTCGTAGCTCTCGGCGATCACCGCCCTCACCCCCAGCAGGATCGTTCCCTTGGCCGCCCAATCCCGGGAGCTTCCCGATCC
>CAZPPB010000172.1:0-7368 GCA_964588355.1 uncultured Spirochaetaceae bacterium
CAAATCAGAACTGCTGTCTTCGAGCGCATATCTGTTCGGCGAACAGTCTATCACACCACGACGAATGTTACTCTATCAGGAAATCCAAATAGTCTGTCGGACAGGAAGGGGGATCTTCATTTCTTACGACTAGCGTGCCCAAGCCCGGATCCACCCCGGGGTCGGAGCCGCCCGTCCCGGAGGTCAAAACAATGACCACGATGATCTGATTGAACAAGATATCAGGACCCATCAACACTGTGACTTCAGTACCATCCACGTCGAACAGCTCTACCGTGGTGGAACTGTTGAACCCATAACCCGTGATTGTCAGGATGTGGTACCCTGGTTGATCTCCACCAAACCGATCCGCCGACCCGGGGCTCACGCTCTGCGCCGCCATGAAGCTGATCGTTTCCTCGGTGTACGACAGGGAATCGTAGTGGCCCGCCATGTCGATGGCCACTGCCCTGATGATGACCGGTGACTCCGACGACGGGATGCAGGCACCCTGCCCTGAGAACACCTGGCGGCAACTTGGATCGGCGGGATCGTTCCCGTCGAGCGTGAAATATACTTCCACCGGACTTCCCTCCGGAGAGGTCCATTCCGGATGATCGAACAAGGTCACCTGATCACCTACGTAGGTGTCCGTTTTCAGGGTGATGTCCGGTGCCTGCGGCGCTTTGTCGTCCAGATAGAACTCGAATGATTTGTCCAGGAACGACAGGTCGACATACTCCCCCGGGTTTCGTTCAACCTGCACCACAACCCGAAATCGATAAACGCCGTTCTCATAACCGCACAGATCCCTCTCGAACGTTTGTTCTTGCCCGGCAACCAATATCTCGGTTGTCTCAGGTACCACGATCGAAACTTCGCCGGAATCATCCACTCTTAACAGGCTGTACGTACAGGGATGAGAGGGATCTTCGGCCGTAAACGTGTAGTGTATGACTACGTTTGCCGCAGTCGGATCATAGAGGATCTGTCCGTCAAATTCCAGTGAATATTCCGGTATTTCGAGATCGAGGGTACATGAGGAGAGTATGAGTAGAAGAAGACCTAGAACGATGAACAACCAACACTGCTTCTTCCAAGGCATGCCGGATGCCCTCCACAATTAGGGGATTTATTGACCCCGTCATCGCTCCCCTCCCATGAGAAAACAAACTAAAGACCATTTTTTAGAGAACGGCAGGACTTTTTATATTCGAGCTCACGTAATAGTCAAGTGATACTACCATACTTCTACAAAGAAATCAACAAAGACTTATGCTGAATTTTCCCCTGATTTTTGACGAACCCCTCACCAGAACGGGTAACCCATATCATTCCGGTTATGGTCAAAATGACTCAAATGGGCGATTTGACCCATTAGAGATTGTACCCCCTAGCGAACCCTCAGGTATACGGGAAAATTTAAGGAAAAACTTCATATTTTGCAGTCTTCCCATTTATGTGCACGGAGTTCGAAGAAAATCGCAAGAAAAACTTCAAATTTTGCCACTTTCCTGAGTGTTTTCAGACTGCTTGAAAAAACTATCCAGCCGCTCGACGGCGACTCTCAATCAAGGAACAACGGCCTGCCCGAGGAATCCGCAAACCTGCGAACCGGTCAACACGAACCGGCCAACAACTTGTGCGATCCCGATCCAGCGCATATAATTCCGGAATACTACACCTATGTAGGCGCGTTGCGGAGAGAACCACCAGGTCCCACTGGAACCATCGGCCATGAAAGAAAAGCTGGCGTGGACAACGAAGCTCATGTACGGATCGGGGGATTTGGGCTTCAGCATGACTACAACCATCATTGGTCTTTTTTTGCTGTTTTTTCTTACCGACGTTGTAGGAATCTCACCCGCTGTCGCCGGTATCGCCATCTTCATCGGAAAAACCTGGGATTGGGTTAATGATCCCATAATTGGCTACATCTCCGACCGGACGCGAACACGGTGGGGGAGAAGACGTCCCTTTCTTTTATTTGGAGCGATGCCTTTTGGGCTGGCATTTGCGCTTGTCTGGTGGAAACCCCCAATTCAAAGGGACATTTTCCTGGCCGTCTACTACGCAGCGGCATATATGGTTTTCGATACCGCAGCTTCCTTCGTCTATATGCCGTACTTCGCTCTCACCCCCGAATTAAGTTCCAAATACGACGAACGCACCTCGATCACCAGCTTCAGAATGTTATTTTCGCTAATAGGAAGTTTAATTGCTTTCTCGATCCCCGAGATCATGGTTGGTTCGTTCAATCCGGAAAACGCACACCGTGTTTTGGTAATGGGATTCACCTTTGGAATTGCCAGCGCTGCGCCTCTGTTTCTCACATTTCTCGGCACCCGAGAGAGAAACGAATTTACGAACCAGGCACAACCGAAGATAAGGGAGTCATGGCGTGCGGTTCGGAAAAACCCTACTGCACTCTGGGGTCTGGGGATTTTCCTGTGCAGTTGGATCGCGATCGATATCGTTCAATATATCCTCTACTATTTTGTGCAGTACGGGATTCAGCGCAAGAGTCAGGCAGAGATAATAATGGGATCGATAATGGTGTCTGCGATCCTTGCACTTCCTTTCTGGAACTGGGTGGCTCAGCGAATCAATAAAAAATTCGCGTATATAGCCGGCATTGCTTTCTGGGCTGTCGTCCAGATGGTGATTATAACGCTTGGAGCATCGACTCCGCTGGCTGTTCTGCTTATCCTGTGTGTGTTGGCGGGAGTTGGTGTAGCCGCGGCCCACGTTCTGCCATGGTCGATCTTGCCGGATTCGATCGAATGCGACGAGTGGAGAACCGGCGAACGCCACGAGGGGATGTTCTACAGTGTGGTTACGTTGTCGCACAAAATGGCAGCTTCTTTCGCAATCTTTCTCGTGGGCCTGCTGCTGGAAGCGTTCGCCTATGAACCGAACGTGGCGATCCAGCAGCCCCGGGCGGAGCTGGCCATCCGTCTTATCACCGGACCGATCCCCGCCGTGCTGCTCTGCCTGGGGATCCTCTGCACCGTATTCTACCCCTTGTCCCGGGAGCGCTACGAGCAGATCGTCAGGGAGCTGGAAGCACGCAGATCCCTGAAAAAGGCAGCCGGCCCATGATGCAAATCGAAATCCGCCCGGTTCAAACATGGAGGGATAAACGGCGTTTTCTCACCTTTCCCTGGAAGATCTACAAAAATGACCCCCTATGGGTCCCCCCTCTCCTTCCCCAGCGGGCCAAGATACTCGACCCCAAGCAGGGGGCTTTCTTCCAGCGCGGGGAAGCGGAGTTGTTCATCGCCTGGAGAGACCGAAAGCCGGTGGGCACGATCTGCGCGGGGGAAGACAAGATCGTAAACGCCGAGACCGGTCGCCGGGAGTGCTTGTTCGGTTTTTTCGAGTACTTCGAGGACATGCCGATTGCCGAGAGCCTGCTTCAGCAAATAGCGGGTTGGGCCAGGCAGCGAAACCTCGAAACCCTGATCGGACCATTCAACCTGGATCGTGAGGACAGTTACGGTGTACTGATCGAGGGCAGGGACCGGCCTCCGGTCATCCTCTGCGGGCATACGCCTCCCTACTACCAGGATTTCATGGAGCGCCTTGGATTCGAGCCGGCCAGGGCGGATAACCTGGCCTTCGCCGCCAAGTTGGACGAGGACAGCCCGGAGCGGCAGAGGCTTTCCCGGCTGGCCGAGCGGATCCGCCGGAAAGGCTGGGTGCGGATCCGCACGCCCGACCTGCGGCGGATAGGCGACGAGGTGGACACGATTCACCGGCTTCTGAACGAGTCCCTGACTCACCTTCCCGACTACCGTCCCTGGCCCCGCTCGGCCGTGGAAGCCCTGGTGAAACCCTTCGCCAGGTTCGCCGATCCGGATCTTGTTCTGTTCGCCGAGGTAGACGGCAGGACCGTGGGCTGGTTCCCCGGCATCCCGAATCTGAATGAGGCGCTGATCCATGCAAACGGCCTGCGCTATCCATGGGACGGCTTGAGGCTGCTGCGGCACAAACGCCGTCAGCCCAAATGCGTGGCCATCAAGAGCGTGCTCATCCTGCCTCAGTACTGGGGCGGCGGCGTGGCTCTGCTGCTGTTCGACGAAATGGCCAGGCGTGCGCGGACTAAAGGCTACACCTGGGCCGACCTCTCCCTGACCTCGGCGGAAAACCCCTACACCCCGAACCTGGCAGAACGGATGGGCGCTCACATCTACAAGCGTTATCGGGTGTACAGAAAATCGATCTCCGACTGACTTCGGGGAACGCTGAAATCCAGACGTCGATCAAGCAAACATTGGGAAAAACAGCTGTTGACTTATATGCACTTATGCATTATAGTGCAAATGTGAACAGCACTATAGAAGCGTACAAGGCAGCAGGGGAAGAAACCCGGCTGCGGATTCTCAGACTGCTGCGGCAGGCTTCCGGAGAGCTGTGCGTCTGCGAGATCGTGGACGCCCTGGAAAAACCCCAGTACACCGTGTCGAAAGGTCTTACGGTTTTGAGGAATGCCCGCCTGGTGGAGGAACGACGGGATGGCAAGTTCATGATGTACAGACTCATCCACTCGCCCTTCAACGACAAGCTCTTCGAGAGTTTCGATATGCTTGCCGATCTCGATCCGGTATACGAAGCTGATTCCCGTCGGCTCACCGCCCGCCTGGCGCTTCGGCAGACCGGCACCTGCGAGATCACGTACCGATAAAAACCGGACTCTCAGGAGTAGCGACTTTGGAAAGAAAATTGAGCATCTTCGAGAAATACCTGACCCTCTGGGTGGCCCTGTGCATCGCCGTGGGAATCCTTCTCGGCCGGGTCGCGCCGGCGGTGGCCACGACCCTTGATTCCCTCTCCTTGTACCAGGTCTCTATCCCTATCGCGATCTGCCTCTTCTTCATGATGTATCCGATCATGGTCAAGATCGATTTCAATGACGTGATCCGCGCCGGAAAAACGCCGAAACCGGTGCTCATGACCCTGGGCATCAACTGGTTGATCAAGCCCTTCTCCATGTACCTGATCGCCTCCCTGTTTCTTGGGGTTCTCTTCCGCCGCTTCCTGCCGGGAACGGAGATCATCAAAACCGGACAGGAGGTGGAGTTGTGGCGCAGCTACGTCTCCGGAGCCATCCTGCTGGGCATCGCACCGTGCACGGCCATGGTGCTGATGTGGGGATATCTGGCTCGGGGCAACGACGGGCTGACCCTGGTGATGGTTGCGATCAACTCCCTGACGATGCTCGTGCTCTACGCTCCCCTGGGGGGGTTCCTGCTAGGGGTGAACGCCATGCCCATCCCCTGGCAGACGATCCTGCTCTCGGTAGGCATCTACGTGGCCCTGCCCCTTGTGGCCGGATATTTTTCCCGCCGGCTCATCATCCGCCGTAAAGGACCGGAGTGGTTTCAGCAGAAGTTCCTCCACGTGCTGACGCCGGTGAGCATAGTTGCCCTGCTGGTGACCCTGGTGCTGCTGTTCTCCCTCAAGGGCGGCGTCATTCTGGGTAACCCGCTGACCATCTTCTGGATCGCAGTACCCCTGTTTATCCAGACGGTTCTGATCTTCAGCCTGGGCTACTTCCTCCTGTCCAGAGTGTTGAAGCTCTCCTATCACGACGCAGCCCCTGCTTCGATGATAGGCGCCTCCAATCACTTCGAGGTGGCCATCGCCACCTCCACGATGCTCTACGGCCTGTCCTCCGGGGCTTCTCTGGCCACGGTCGTCGGGGTGCTGATCGAGGTCCCGGTGATGCTGCTGCTGGTCTCCATCTGCAAACGCACCTGCTACCTGTTCCGGGAGTGCAATCTCGACCTGCCTCAGTGCAAGAACCGCAAGAAGGAATTCGCCGGGAGGGAGGCATAGATGGCCGTCGAGCTGTTCGATCTTCGCGGGGGATGCGGCGGACGCGGCGCGGCCGGCGCTCCGGCTGCGGCGGCACCGGCGCCTCAGATACGTCCTGCTGCTAGAGAACCATCTCCACCACGACTCCCCCTTCCTCCCGGTTGCGGATACTCAGGGCTCCGCCGTGAAGCTCGGCGATCCGCTTGGCGATCGTAAGCCCAAGTCCGGATCCGGGGGAACTGCGGGCGTACTCGCCCCGGTACAGGCGATCGAAGACCTTTTCGAGATCCTCGGGCCGGATCGGCTCTCCCGTGTTGGCCAGAGAAACGACAGTCCGTCCCTCTGCCGCGCCTGAGATCGACAGCTCGATCACTCCCCCCTGGGGTGTGTGGCGGATGGCATTGGTGAGGAAATTGGCAACGGCCCGTTCTATCAGGGCGGGATCCGCCGGGAAGCGGTCGATCCCGCTGTGCGAATGGAACTGTATCTGTTTCCCCGCCAGCTGGGCGGCGAAGCGATCGGCGACCTCCTCGATGAAAGCGGCTGCTTCTACCGGCTGCAGCGAGATCTTCAATTCAGGTGACTCCAGACGCATCAGTTCCTCCAGATCAGCGACCAGAGTCTCGATCCGGGTGATCTCCTTGAGGTTCTTTGCGACGCGATCTCTGGACAGATCGAGCACGCCGTCCCGCATCCCTTCAAACTGAGCCCGCATGGCCGCGATCGGGGTCCGCAGATCATGGGCTATGTCCTGCACCCACTGCCTGCGCATTCCCCGCTCCCGCTCCAGCTGTTCGGCCAGCCGATTGGTCGAATGGGCGATGCCGGCGATCTCCCTGGCGCCCCGCTCCCGGATACGGACCGAGAGATCGCCGCGGCTGATGCGGTCCAGAGCCCGAGACAGGAGAACCGCCGGCGCGCTGAGGCTGCGGGAGAACAGCAGGGCGAAACCCATTGCGATGATCACGGCCAGGGCCAATCCCAGTCCTACGGTCAGGCGCAGGGAGTCGAGGAATCGGCTGTTGGCTGCGTCATTTTCGAAACGCATCAGAGTGCTCCTGTAGTAGCCCAGCAGCCGCCCCTGCTCTTCGATCGCAACCAGATCGCCCTGCCCCGTCTGGGCCGTTGCCTCTCCGGCCGCCCGCCTGCGGCCTCCCTCTCCGCGGTTGGAAAAGATCAGCCGCCTCTCGGTGTCATAGACGAACAAGGGTACGTCTTCCGGAACCGCGGCCGGAGGGGGTTCAGGATAATTTTCGAGGATTTGACGGGCTGACTTCTCCAGTTGCAGGCTCCTGGCTCTCTCCCACTCGTCCAGGGATCTGCGGAAACCCAGAATCGATACCGCCGCCATCACTGCGGTCAGGATCAGCAGGGCGGCCAGCAGCGTTATCAGGGTACGGACGAACAGCCGCTTCACCGAGGCGCACCTGAGAAACGGTAGCCGAACCCCCGCACGGTTTCGATCCATCCCGGGCCACCGAGCTTGGAGCGTAGGTTCTTGATGTGGGTATCCACTGTCCGCTCCGATCCCTCCGCTACCAGGTAATCGAGGCTCTCCCCGAGAAGCCA
>CAZPPB010000173.1:0-7323 GCA_964588355.1 uncultured Spirochaetaceae bacterium
TCTGGGCGCCTGCGGCTACCCGCTCCATCTCTCCGGAGGGTACGAAGGCCCAGATGATCGGATTCTCCTCCGATCCCAGTTCCGGGGCTTTCTTGCAGCTTGTGGGCAACAGGACCAGACCGGCCGCCAGAAATACCGCTGCGGCCAAAAGCACAACTTTCTTGAGCATATTGCTCCCCCTTTGTAAAGGTTGTTTTTATTTCATTGATAACTCTAAATCAGGGTCTGTCTCTCGTCAAGTAAAAGCGCTGCTTTTTGTCTGAGCGGGTGTGGGGTTCGTCTGAAAAGCTAAAAGTGCACCCGGATGGCCAGATCCAGCGCTACGGGAGCGCCGTCGATCCTCTCTCCGATCAGGGGGAAATTGGCGTAAACATGGGTATATACGAGATCCAGCAGATCCAGAAACAATCCGACCCCTGTGGAACCCAGGAACCCCCCAGGTGTATTCCCAGGGTCCCCCCAGTACGAGGTGCCGTAGCCCAGGTCGAAGTAGACGACAAAACCGGGAAGCAGGTCTCTGCCGCCAAATGAACAGATCACCGGCAGATTAAAGCGCAGGTCCAGGTTGTGGACGATCTTCAGCTGGGTGTCCCAGGAGTACTTCTCGAAACCCCTCACCGAATCAGCCAGGCCTTCCCGCAGCTCCGTGCCTCCGAAGCTCTGCATTACGTAGAGGGGCATCTGTCTGCGCGCATCGGCATAGTCGATGGAGAAGTAGCTGCCCGCATAGACGGTGAACACGTTTTTGGCCGCCTCGGGCCTGGCTTCGTAGAGCGTCCAGAAGGTCTTGGTGGAGAGGTTGACCCGCCAGAAGTCGCTGGCTCCCAGCACCGTCGGGAAGTAGGGGCTGACTTCGAAAGAAGCCTCCGCATAGGTGCCCTCGTAGGCCTTGCTGCGCCCGTCGAAGTGCAGGGTATCGTAGCTCAGGCCGGCGAACAGGGAGTTTCCGAAGATCCCGTCGGCGTCGCTGCCCAAGTATCCGGACTGCCAGGCTTCGTGGCTGGCTTCGATGGCCGTAATTTCGCCGTCGCTGCTTCCCCAATAGTGCCGGCCGTTCAGATAGCGGTCGTAGCGGCCCCGGTAGTAAAGGAAGGCTTCCACCAGGTTTCGATCCTCCGCCGGATTCCAGGCAATCCCCTGGCGGATCCCCCCCTGCCACTGGATGTTGGGGCTGTTGAACTCCAGGTTGCCGTTCGGATCCGCGGTGTCCGTTTCCACGAAGTTGGGGGTGTAGTAGATATCCCGAAAGGTGCCGAAACCCTGGTAGCCCCCCCCGATTCTGGTCTGGAGGATCGTTTCCACCCCTTCGAACCACGGTGCGATCCGGCAGCCCAGGGTCACGTCGATACCCGTTGGGATCAGATTCCAGCCCCAGGTGAAATACCTGCGCACGTCCTCGATCCGATAGAAGAAGGGGGCGCTTTCAGGTGCGGCGGGATCCTCCTGGGTGGAAGCGGGGTGCAGGATCGATACCAGGAGGATGAGTACAGCTGTAAGCCGGGAACTCATGTTGAGGAGCTTAACCCGTTCGATTTCCCCGTTTCAAGGTGACGGGTGGGCGTTTTTCCGGTACATTTATCCCCATGGTTCTGGCAATCGCCCTGAGCGGCGGTGTGGATTCCGCGGTCGCGGCGGTGCTGTTGAAAAAGAAATATTCCCGGATGGTCGGAGCCAGCCACGTGATCTGGCCGGATTCCCGCTGCTGCTCCGTCGAGGTTCTGGATAGAGCCAGGCAGACCTGCCGGCTCCTGGACATCCCCTATATACAGGAGGATCTGCACGACGAGTTCCGGGATCAGGTAGTCGAGGATTTCATCCAGAGCTATCTCGACGGAAAAACCCCGAATCCCTGCGTGCTCTGCAATAAGAGCATCCGTTTCGATGCCTTCTACCTGCGACTCAGGAACACCCTCGTTGACCGAGGATTGCTCGAGACGGAGGAGGACCTGCTGTTTTCTACAGGTCATTACGCTCGAATCGTGGGCGGCAGCGGCGGATTGTTCATCGCAAAAGGGGTGGATCCGGGCAAGGACCAATCCTACATGCTCTACCAGGTCGGCAAGCGAATGCTCGGGAGCCTGGTGCTTCCCCTCGGGGAATACCACAAATCCGAGGTTCTCTCTATGGCCGACGATCTCGGCCTCCCCTATACGCAGGTCAGGGAGAGCCAGGATGCCTGCTTCGTCGAGGACAACTACGTGCAGTTCATCGGGAAACAAACCGGCCGCACTGATTTGCTGCGGGAGGGGGAGATCGTGGATCATGAAGGCCGAATATTGGGCCGGCACCGGGGCACGATAAACTACACGGTGGGCCAGCGCAGGGGGCTGGGTCTGGGAAATGGACCGTGGTACGTCGCGCGCATCGACGCGCAGGCAAACAGGCTGGTTGTAGCCAGAGAGACGGATGCCCGGCTTCGGGAGTTTCGCATCGATCGGACAAACTGGTTCATCGACCCGCCGATACACTCCCTGCCCTGCGCGGTGAAAATCCGCTACCAGGTCGACGAAATACCCTGCAGCGTAGAGCCGGAGGATGAAAGATTCCGGGTAGTTCTAACGGAGCCCCGGATCGTTACTCCGGGCCAGTCCGCCGTGTTTTATGATCGGGACCTGGTCTTAGGGGGCGGGATTATTCTCTGAACGCTGCAGTCTATATGCGCTCGGTATCCACGGCATCCCGGGTAACGAGAAAGCGGGTCTGATCGAGATTCATCCAGGAAGCGGGAAGCTCGGAATCCCCCTTGAGGACTCGGGACAGGGTTTGACGCTTGTTCGCTCCGCTTACCAGAAAGAAGATCCTCCGTGAGCGCTTGAGAAAGGCCGCAGTCATAGTCAGGCGGAAGCTCTGCGTTCCGGGGGCGTATACGGCCGCGGTAAAGCCCGGCAGGTTCGGGCTCATCGGCATGGCATCCCGGGTCGGGTCGGGTGCCCCTCCGCGCATGGCCCAACCGTCGGGAAACAGCGACGCGGTATGTCCGTCCTCTCCCATCCCAAGTATGAGCAGATCCGGATACTTCTGCTCACTCTCGAAATGCTCCTTGAGGATCTCTTCGTACTGCCGGGCTTTTGCTATAGGTGAGCCCGTTCCGGCCTGCCATGAATAGACGTGATCCTCCGGGATATTCAGCGGGGCGAGCAGGGCCGCTCGTATCATGCCCTCGTTGCTCTCTTTGCTCTCCTGACCGACCCAGCGTTCATCCCCGAAAAACCAGCGGACCCTGCGGGACCCATCGGGAAAGGCTTGCAGCAGCTCTCCCAGTTTTCGGTAGCAATCCCGAGGTGTGTTTCCTCCGGCCAGAATGACCGCCGGCTCCCGGCCGGCGCTCAGGTCATCTTCGATCGCGGCGGCCAGGATCTGGGCTGCGGACCCGGAGAGATCCTGCAAATCAGCGAACACCTGCACCTTTTCCACGGCATCCCTCGTTTCTTCGGCTTCACCAACGCCCCGGCTATATTGTAACTTGATGGTGCAGGTAAGATCAATGAAGCGTTTGACGATTCGAAACCCCTGGCCGGGAGCCTGGGTCTACCACAGGAAGCGGACCGCTTCCACGATGGAGGACGCCCGTCGGTTGTTCGACTCCGGCTGCCCCGACGGAACCGTGGTAATGGCGGATTTTCAAACCCTGGGCAGGGGGCGGATTGCCGAGCGCCGGTGGATAGCGGATGCGGGCAAGAATCTGCTGTTCACGCTAGTGCTGAGAAGCGGGAGCGGGGGCATCGGTGCTGCCCCCCATAGACTGCCGCTGATTGCCGGGCTGGCTTTGGCTCTGAGCGTCGAACATCTGTACGGGCTGTCGGTGCAGTTGAAATGGCCCAATGATCTGCTTGTGAGCAAAAAGAAGATGGCCGGGATCCTGTGTGAAGCCCTGATTCAGGGCGACAGTCTGGGCGTGCTGGTCGGGATCGGATTGAACTGCAACCAGGAGACCTTTCCCCAAGAGCTCGAATCCAAGGTCACCTCCCTGGCTCTGGAGCTGGGCAGGCAGGTCAGCCTGCCGGATCTGCTGGAAGAGGTGCTGCGGAAACTGAAGGCAAGCCTCGGCGACGAGGATTGGCACGCCAAGGTCGTCGATCGCCTGTACGGATTGAAGAGGGGGTACGGCCATCGGAACGCCGCACCCCCGGTCAATGACGTAAGACAGGCGCGCAGCGCGGTGAACGGCCGGCCGACAGCCGTGTTGCTGTCCCCCGCAGGCCGCGGCGTTGCCCCGCAGCAGGGATCGGAGCTGCCCGGCGATGTGCTGGGTCTGAATCCCGACGGATCCCTGCTCTTTCAGCCAGTGACAGGGGAGCCTGTGTCCGTGTACGGAGGTGAGATCCGCTTCATCGATGATCCGCAGCCGTAGAGAGAGAATCCCCGGCCTACGACTTTTTCCCCCGCCCGCCTGCGCCGCCGAAACGGATGGCGTAGGATAGATCCAGCTTTCGGGTCGAGAGGTTCGCCGCCGGTTGGGGCAGGTAGCTGCCGCCCAGGTTGACCCACAGCAGATACGACTTGCCTTGCTGTTTTTCGACTCGGAACTCGATTTGTTCGCTTTGGATCTCCTGCAGCGGTGAGATCAGCAGTTCCACGCTCCAACTGCCCTGTTTAATTCTCAAGCTTTTGCCCCACAGCGCAATGACTCCCGGAGCTGCTGCTACGTTCTCCCGGTAGGGCTCATGGTCCGGAGCCTGCACCTCGATCACTAGGCGGTCATCCTCGCTGAAGGAACGGAGGCAGAGCTCCAGAGGCGCAACCTCGCTAATGATTCCCTGGGGAAGGGCCGGGTAGCAGGCCCTTATGTCCAGATTCAGGCAACTGCGTTCATCGGCGAAGTAGTAATCCAGGATGATCTGGACGCTCTTCTGCCCCTTGTCCAAGCGCCTGGAGAGAATGGAGCGCAAGCCCGTTTGTCCCTCCCGGTCGAAAGAAAATGCACTGTCTGTTCGCAGCAGCTCCCGCTTGTTGCTGAACGTGAAAACCGACCGCCCGGGTCGACCGGGCAGGGCTTTTCTGCCGTGGTCTATCAGGTTGGACAGCCGTCCCCGGCTGAACGTCGCCTGCAGACCGACTCCAATCAGGGTAACAGAGCCTGCCATGCTTATACTGGTGATCTCTATCGTATCCGTCCCGCGATTTTTAGTCCGGTCAGGGGCAGGGATTGCCGCCGAAGGAGCAGCTACGGACAGGGTCTGCAGGAGATCCCGCATCTGAAGATTGCTCTTTCTCTTTCTATTCCGCAAGGTCTCGACCCGATCCCAGGTCCCGCGTTCCGGGCATCTGCCGACGGGTTCCACGAACTTCATCAACTCTACGGAATCGATCGGGGTCGGAGCCGGATTTCGAGGTTCCACTGAAAACGGGTGGAACTCGGTCCGTCGGTGCCGGGACAACAGGCGCAGCAGGCGCTGCGCGACTTCAGACCCGGCTGAATCGCCGGAGGGGATGCCGTCGCTCAGGTCGACCATCAGGTAAAGGGCATCCTCCCTGCCGCAGGCGGACAGCACCGTGTTGATCCCTTCCGCCGTCACCTCCTCCGGCCGCAGCAAGGCGATCGGCCTAAGTATTGCATCGGAGGCGGCTCCTCGGATTGAAAAGTCCGAAGCGGCCAGAGCTCTCAGCTCTGTCCATCGGTTTTTGCCCTGAGGAGGGCGGAGGCGATAGAGGGGAATTGGGATGCCTATCACGTTGAATCCCTGACGGCTGTATGCATTCTCAGCCGCTTCGGAATACAGATCCGGATGCACCGGCACGATAGCCTCAGGGCGGGCATCGAACAGGTTTTTGAGGGCTGGAAACCAGGGATTCCGGTAGCACCATGACAGCTCCCGCTGCAGTTCCTCCGGCAGCAACAGCGGGTGGGCAGCTGCGCTGAACCCGCAGGGAACGATCCGATCCTGGGCGGTGCCGACTCGCTTCCTGATCGCCTCCATCAGTTTCGCAGTCTTCCGGCTCTGTTTTTCCAGAACCGGGGCGGTTGGAAAATTCCAGTACAACGGGATGGTAAATTTGTCCTCCAGATTTTCGATTTCCTCCAGAAATCCTGCGGCGCGGCTGCTGACCTGTCTGTCAAAGCTAGTTGCGAAACGCAGGCCAAGATGGAGGTGGAGGGGGCGACCTGTACTCATTCCTCCTTTGTAGCAAATCCGGTAGTAAAGTCAAGCGGTTGCAGCGCGGACAGGCAGGCAGACATGAGAAAAAAATGCATTTTTTTGTTGATGATCGGCATAAGAATTTGTATCTTTCACTCAGAGAAACTCTAGCTCCAATTACAATCTACAAAACTTAATACTAAAGGAAGGGTTGAACAGATGGCGAAACAGTTACAATTTGACGAGTCCGCCAGGCGGGCGCTGTTGAAAGGCGTCGACAAGATGTCCTCGGCAGTCAAAGTAACCCTGGGGCCCAAGGGGAGGAATGTCGTTCTGGACAAGAAATTCGGCGCCCCCACGGTCACCAACGATGGAGTTACCATTGCCAAGGAGATCGAACTCGAGGATCCCTTTGAGAACATGGGTGCTCAGCTTCTCAAAGAGGTGGCGACCAAGACCAACGATATTGCCGGTGACGGTACCACCACGGCTACCGTATTGGCATACTCGATGATCAAGGAGGGGTTGAAATCGGTTGCCGCCGGCATCAATCCCATGGAGATCAAGCGGGGCATCGCCAAGGCTGTCGAGGTGGCCGTCGGCGATATCAAGAAGAGCGCGAAAGAGATCAAAGAGAAGGAAGAAATTGCCCAGGTTGCCGCAATCTCAGCCAACAATGACATGGAGATCGGTAATTTGATCGCCGATGCCATGGAGAAGGTGGGTAAGGACGGTGTCATCACCGTGGAAGAGTCCAAATCCATGGAGACCCACCTCGAGGTAGTCGAGGGTATGCAGTTCGACCGCGGTTACCTGTCTCCCTACTTCGTGAACAACAGGGAGAACATGACCACGGTGCTCGAGGATCCGTACATTCTCATCCATGACAAGAAGGTTTCCAGTATGAAGGATCTGCTCCCGATTCTGGAAAAGATCGCCCAGTCCGGAAAGCCGATGCTCCTGATCTCAGAGGATGTCGAGGGCGAAGCCCTGGCAACCCTGGTCGTGAACAACCTGCGGGGCACCCTAAACGCCTGTGCCGTGAAGGCCCCCGGCTTCGGGGATCGCCGCAAGGCCATGCTGGAGGATATTGCCATCCTCACCGGCGGCCAGGTCGTTTCCGAAGAGTTGGGTCTCAAGCTGGAAAACACCGATATTAGCCAGCTTGGTAGAGCCAAGACGGTGAAGGTGGACAAAGAGAACACCACGATTATTGAAGGTGCCGGCAAAGGCAAGGACATCAAGG
>CAZPPB010000174.1:0-7307 GCA_964588355.1 uncultured Spirochaetaceae bacterium
GGCCGATGCCGATATGGGCACCGGAGAGCAGGGCGCGGAACCAGAGTCCGAAGAATTTCAGGAAAATAGCGATGAAGGCAATCGCTACGATTGCTACCAATACGTAAAGAATGAGCATTTTATCCTCCTTACCGCACCACGACGCGGCTTCCCTCTACTTTTACTACTTTGACAGTTTCGTCCTTATCGATAAACTCCCCCCCGGTCACGGCGCTGTACTTCTGCCCGTCGATCCGGACCATGCCGACCGGGCGCAGGATCGTCAGGGCGATTCCCTCTTTCCCGACCAGATCGGTGTACTTTTCAGGGGTGAACGAGGAGTAGCCTTTCTCCGGTTCCTGTCTGTCCTGACTGATCAGCCAGCGGCCGACAGGAGAGCGGGGAAAGAATCTGAAATACAGAACGATGAACACCGGCACCATAACCAGGACAACGGCCAGGTAGATCGAGCCGATCAGATTTCCCAGGCGCTGGTAGGCTATCACAACGCTGGCGATGATCGATCCGATTCCGGCGATGCCGATGATACCGGCGGCGGGAACGAATACCTCGAGGATCAGAGCCAGAATCCCGGCGGCAGCCAGACCTACAGCCAACCACATAGTTGCAACTCCCTCAGGTCCTCCGCACTACGATCCTGTTGCCGCTGACCTCGATAACCTCCACAGAGGTGCCGGCTTCTATGAACTCCCCGTCCGTTTCCACGACCAGGATCTCACCCTCGAAATCGGCCTTTCCCGCCGGGCGCAGTGCGGTCACAGCGTTCCCGCGCCGTCCTGTCAGCAGGGCCGAGCTTTCGGCGCTTTGCACCGTGTATCCGGCCGTGGTGTCCTGGTTGCTCTCCAGGATCAGTCGCTTCAAGCCCGGGGTTCGGGGAAATATCCGCAGCAGGAATACCAGTAAAACCAGGGAACCCACGAATCCGAATCCGACATTGCGGAGGTTCCTCAAGAATATGTCCCATTCCCAGGGTACCCGGGGGATGACGAACTCCTGCCGGGATAGCACCAGGGCGGCGATCATCAGAACGATTCCGGAGATGCCTGCCGCCCCGAAACCGGGGATGAGGAAGATCTCGATAACCAGGAGCACGACTCCGAGCAGAAAGAGGATGATCTCCAGTGATCCCACAGTGCCCAGCAGCGCCCCGCCCAGGAATATGATCAGAAAGGCGATGATGGCGATGGTTCCGGGCACCCCGAAGCCGGGACTGGTGATCTCCAGGTACAGGGCGGCCAGACCGATCAGCACCAGCAGGCTTGTTACCGCCGCGCTGGTGATCACCGATACGATCCGGTCCGGAGCGCTCGGCTCCAGCGAGTTGACCGAGGCGGTGGGTATGCCGATCAGCTCGTAAAGCGCCTCGAGATCCCCGACAGTGGCCGAAGAGACGCCGTAGCGCTCCATCTCCCCTGCGGTCAAGGTCAACAACTTTCCGGTGGGTGAGATGATTTTTCCCTTTTCCAGAGTGATATCCTCTTCCCGGGACCGCCTCTCCAGGTCGGGGAGATCCCCGGAGGTGCTGACCTCGAGCTTCCCGTCCAGATAGACCTCGATCAGCTCCACATCCATGTCGACCATGGCCAGGGCAATTGCTTTGGGATAGCCGTTCTTTTCCGCCAAGGCCGCCATCTGGGCCCGCACGGCACTCACGGTTTTCTCAGGCGCCATTTCCATCCCCTGCTGGCTCTGGTAAACAGGGGCCGCCGCCCCCAAGGACGTGCCGGGGGCCATGTAGATCCGGTCACAGGAAAAGCTTATCAGGGCACCGGCGGACCAGCTGACTCCGGTACCTTCAGGGGTCGCAGGTACGTAGGCGATGGTTTCGATCTCGTCCAGACCGCCGATCAGCGTGGCAATCTGTAGAGCCGAGTCCACCCTTCCACCGAAGGTGTCGATGCGAAAGATAATGGTGGATGCACCGACCTGCTCAGCCGCCTGGATGCCCCGACGGATGAAGATCATCAGAGCCCTGTTGATCTCCCCCTCTATAGGTATGACGTAGACCTCTGCGGTATCCTGAGCCCAGACCGGCGCGATGAGAGAGAGCAGCACGAGGGTAAGAACGAACCGCCTCGAGGAGAAATGTTTCATCTACCCTAAAATTCACTCTCCCGAGGCGAATTGTCAAGCTGCAAATTTCATCTTCCCGTTAGAACTTTATCCCGGCAAACAACTTCGGATAGACCTCCAGGGGCGTGCCCACCAGTTCCATCGTGAAGGAGCCGGATCCCTGGTGCAGTTCGGTCGCCGCTGTGTATCCGGGTATCGTGGTATCCAGCATCAACCCGGCGAAGATGCCGATGAAATCGAAAAGCCGCACGCCCACCATCAGCCGGGCCGAAGGCCATACCGGAGACACCGTGCTCGCATCGAAGGCTTCCGCCAGCTCGCTCCCGCTCCATCCAGTCCAGCTGGCCTTGGCGCTCAGATCTGCGTCTACGAAGAACGGACCAAGCGGAACATGCAGGCCGAAGCCGAGGGCGGCTGAGTAAAGGGGAGAGAGCCGCTCACCCAGGGCCATCCCTGCGTAGAGGAGCGTATAAAGAGAGCGGGTGCCCATCTCGAACCCTACGTAGCCCATGCCCAGTTCGGAGAACCAGCCGGAAGTGCGGAAGATCCCGTTCTCCACGATATTCACCAACCCGATCGGGATTCCGTGCAGTTCCCTGGATATGTTCACGATCCCCACCTGAGTTCCCCGGACCACACCGCTGGATATGTTGACGATTCCGATCTGGGTCCCGTCGACATCCCCGGAGATGTTTACCACCCCGACCTGCGCCCCGGATACTCTGGCGGCGGCATTGAACACCCCGGAGAATTGAGCTCCGCTCACCGGACCCCGGGTCATGTTGAACACCCCAGCGGCCTGAACTCCGGCAAAGGCGCCGCAGACCATGTTGAACACCCCGGCGCTCTGGAGAAAAGAGGTGTTGCCCTCGTTGACGTTGAACACCCCGGCCCACTGAGCCGCGGTGGTTTCCCCGCCCACGATGTTGAACACCCCGGCGCTCTGGATTCCCAGCAGGTCACCTTCTATGATGTTGCCGACTGATGAGGCCTGGACACCGGCAAGCCTGTCCTCGGTGATGTTCATGATCGTGCCCAACTGGGCTCCCTTGATCCCGTATACCGAGCCGACGAGCAGATTCAGAGACAGGTTGTACACGGTGCGCTCAGTTGGCGGGCTCGGTATCCCGGGCAGCAGCGTGAACCCGAAGGGTTCGTAGGAGACGGGCAGCTCCTCCCCCGCCGATTGCGAAGGACTCACGCCCTCCGGAGCTTCTTCCATGGGAGGCAGCGGCGGCTCATCCCCCTTGGGAGCGGTTGGCTCTCTGCCGATCGGCTGGAAATCCGCCGGCTCGAGCTCCCTGCGGACACCGGAGCGCAGGGCCACGTTCGTCACCCAGCTGCGCCCCCCAGAGTCCAGGGTCAGGGAGTAGCGACCCTCGGGCAGCGCCAGCACCACACCGGTACCGAAAACCTTGCGCACCTCGGCGACGAGATTGCCCATGGAGCCGCGCACGTACAGGCGCCCGTCGATCTGCTCGCCCAAGACGATGCTGCAGGAGGCGACCCGCAGATCCGTCATGGTCAGATCCCCGGTTCCGGTAAGCTGGATGTTGTAGGAGGGATGCTGAGCCCCCCCGTGGGAGGTCTCCGTGCGGGCCAGGGTTTCGGCGAAAGCATAGTGGTAGGCCTCATTAAGAGACACCTGTTCATCCCGGGTCGAATCCGCCGCGCCCCGCAGAGCCGCGATCATGTAGTGGGTGAAGAAGGAACCCTGGATGTGATCGGATTCCTGAGCCGCTTCGTCCGCGGAGCTCGAGGTCAGGAAGGCGTGGCCCTGCATCTGGATCGACTCGTCGATCATGAAAGGAAGCTGCCGGGCTCCACCTTTGAGGCGGGTAAAGGCGCCGGAAAAACAGGAATCGAGAATAGCGATGTTTACATCCGCCTCGATATCCACAATAGAAGCTTTGAGGTCCGTATAGGCCACTCTCTCTTCGCCCAACAGCAGACCCCTCTCATCGGAATGTCCGGAGTAGTAGAAAAGGAACTCCACCCTCCGTGCATCCGCATGGGCCTTCCGGACCCGCCTGTTCATCATCAGCAAGGCGGTTTCCAGATCGTAGGAGGTCGGGGCCAGCAGCACCAGGCTGTCGTTGAACTCGACCCCGCCCAGCTCCTGCATCACTTCGGCCATAGCCTGGGCATCGCTCTCGGCATAGCGCAGGCGCACCCGTTCATGACCTCCGTCGTTGGACCCGACGAACACGGCGTAGCGCCTTAAGACCCCCGACCCCTGATTGGCAGATACAGATGCGGCGCTCAGCAGTACGAGCAACAGCATTACTATCCTTCTCATCGCTTCTCTCACCTCTGCTTCAACAACAGTATCGCGCTCTGCTCTAACCTTCCAGGCAGATCCAAGTCCTGACTTTTCGCTGATTCAGGTTTTTCCGCAAGTTTTTCCGCCGCCTCGAGCACCGTCGCTGCCGAGAAGGATTTCTCGGAAACGACGAAGAAAAATCGTTCGAAATCCGGAGCGTCGTCCAGCGTATAGGCGAAGGGCAGCAGCACCTCCCCCTGCCCCTCCAGCTGCAGTCCGGCCGTGGGGGACGGCGGAAAATGAAGGGTTACCATCCCCCGTCCGTCGATGGAAACGATCACCCCGTATTCTTTGCTCCCCGAAACATAACCTATCTGCACAGTCGTGCCTTCGGTCACTCGGTCTCCCTCTTCGAGCAGCCGGGCGCCCCCGTCTGTCTTCATATAGACGTTCAGATGGGCGGCGCCGCCTTTGAGCCGGATATCCGCGGCTTGCCCCCCGGGGGCGAAAAGGTGCGGTCCGCGGGTGAGCAGCAGCAATCCGCCCGCCAGGACCAAGAGGGCGAAGCTCGCCGCCGGTACGAGCCTGGTCCAGTTCAGGCGTCGTCTCGGCTCTCCGGTCACAACCGGGCGCGACCGGCTGAACCGGCTGCGGTTGCGGATCGCCTTGGCCATCTCCTCCGGAGGATGCTCCTCCAGGGTCCTCCGGTTATCCGCCTTCAGCTCCTCGAGCCGGTGCCTAACATAAGGGTCTTCGAGCAGCCGCTCCTTCATGCTCCGCGGCAGCTCGTCCAGGAGAAGCTTTTCGATGAACAGATCGGGAATCCCCTTTTCCTTCATGAGGTTTCTACTCCCTCCAGGGCCAGGCTCCGTTTGCGCAGGGCTCTGAGGCGCTTGCGCACCCCGGAAACCGACAGGCCGACCTCCGCGGCGGTTTCCTCCAGGGTGAGTCTGTCCACGTAGTGGAGCACCGCGATCATCCGGGTGGATGCCTTCTCCCGGCTGAACAGCTCGTCCAGAAAGGCCCGGGCCGCCGAACACTCCTCGTGCTGGTCAAAACTCGCGATCTCCATCAACAGCTCCTCCCTGCCGCTCAGAGGCCTGCGCTTCTCGCCGCGCAGGATGTTCAAACAGGTATTCGTTGCGATGCGGTACAGCAAGCTGGACGGTGCATCCGCCGTCAGCCTCTGCGAGTGGCGCAGAAGCTGCACGAAGGTGTCCTGCATCGCATCCAGGGCCTTTTCCTCGTTCTGCAGGAGCTGACGACAGCGCCTCAGCACCATAGGCCCATACTTCCTGTAAAGAGCCTCAACGTCGATAGCCAAAAAGGATCCTTTCCAGCGCTATCCAATAGTATAACACCAGCGTGGGGATATTGTGTTACCCCGGAGAGAAGCTACACCCTTGAAAACCTTCTGTCCAGCATCAGCTTGACGCCGGTTCACGGGTATGGAATAATCAAGCGTAGCGAGAGGAGAAGTCGATGGCTCAAGACAAAGAAAAGATCGGCTGCGCACGGCCGACGGGAAGCGTGGTTGGTGCGTCCCCAAAAGAAAAAAGCTCCCAGCCTGAGGAGCAGCCCAAGGAGGAAAGCATGGTTCAGGTCAAAGCGGGAGGCAAGGCGCCGGATTTCCAGGCACCGGCCTATCACCAGGGAAAGTTCACCACCGTGAAGCTCTCGGATTATCTGGGCACGTGGGTCTTGCTCTGCTTCTATCCGGGTGACTTCACCTTCGTATGACCGACCGAAATATCAGCGGTCGCTGATAGATACGACGAACTGAAAAAACTGGGTTGCGAGGTATTTTCCTGCAGCGTAGACAGCACCTTCGTCCACAAGATGTGGGATGAAGAGGAGCTGTCCAAGATGGTGGACGGCGGGATTCCCTTCCCCATGCTCTCCGACGCGGGGGGACATCTCGGGAAGGTGTACGGCGTTTACGACGAAAACTCGGGGGTGGACATCCGGGGACGGTTCATCATCGATCCGGATGGCGTTGTTCAGGCCATGGAGATCCTGACTCCCCCGGTCGGGCGGCATCTGGACGAGACAATACGCCAGGTGCAGGCCTTCCAGCACGTACGAAAGACCAAGGGTGCGGAGGTCTGTCCTTCCGGCTGGCATCCGGGCGATCCGGTGCTGAAACCGGGTCCGGATCTTGTGGGCAAAGTCTGGAAGGTCTGGAAGCCGAAGTAGCATCCCACACGCTACGGTTCTAAACGCAAAACGAGGGAGTGTGACTAGAGCGAGAGGAAAGTCTGTTTCCATCACCCTGAAGCACTCCCCCATCCTCAAATTAAAAAATTTTGCCGAGAAGGGACGGGTCGAGGTGCCGGAAGGCACCACGGTTGAAGCCCTTCTCGAGCTGATCGGTATCCACTCAAATCACCACCGTTATCTCCTCGTCTACGCAAACGGCCGCAAACGGGGGCTCGACTACGGGCTCCAGCAGGACGACGAGGTGCAGCTGTTTCTGCCGATCGGCGGCGGGTGATCCCGAGTTTTTTTCGCCACCCCTCCCGTCGAAGGTTGACACGGGGTGAGCCGGGTAAATACTATGACGATGATGGAGCAAAGACGCCTGGCAATCGGTGTTTTGCCCGCAGGGAAGCTGATGGGATCTGGTGGTCCCCGCGGTCTTCAAAACCGTTGATCGCCTGAACAGGCGATGGCAGGTTCGATTCCTGCCTCTTCCGATCCAAGATGGAAAAATCCGCTCCTAACCCCCTATCGCGCCTGCCCCAGATAGAAACGCTCCTCCAGAGCGAACAGCTCGAGGCCTGGTTTCCCCGGCTCAGCCGCCCTCTGGTTGCCAGGCTGGCCGCGGAGACGATCGGGCAGGTACGGACGCAGATCCAGGGGGGCGGAGAATTCCCGGGAGAGGAGGCGATCCTGGAAGCCGTGGCCGGGCGCTGCCTGGAGACCTCCCGGCGCAGGATCCACCACCTGATCAACGCCACGGGGGTGATGC
>CAZPPB010000175.1:0-7250 GCA_964588355.1 uncultured Spirochaetaceae bacterium
GCACAGCCGACCAGAAACAGGGCAGCCACGAGTACCAACCCAACAAGAACCGTTACCGTGCATTTTTTCATACTTTCCTCCTGGTTCAATAAATTCTTCCCATGGGCGATTCCAATAGTAGAGGACAGACGTTTCACAAACGTTTCTTCAGGCGTTTCAGCGGGCGTTTAGAGATTTATTCTTGGGAATTTCGGTTTTTTTCAGGTATGAAACTTGGTTCTGCGGTCCTTTCCCAGGTTCAGCAGAACGACCCCGACGATCACTGTCAGGGCACCGATATACTGGATCAGGGTCAGTCTTTCCCCAAGAAACAGGAAAGAATACAGCGCGGCGAAGGGGATTTCCATCATGCAGAGTATGCCCGCCACCCCCACCTGCAGCCAGCGTAGAGCCAGGGTGTAGATCGCAAAGGGAAAGATGGTCGAGACAAACACGAGCCCGGCCATCCAGAGAAGGGTAGAGCCGTCGACCTGCCGGGGTTGTTCGCTGAAAAACTGCAGAGGAAGCAGAGTCAGCACGGCAAAGGCGAATCCGTAGGTGAGGATCGTCAAGGGGTGATAGTGCCCGGTCAGCTTTTTGCCGAACAGGCTGTACATGGCGTAGGTCACCGGTATGGCGAAGCCGATTAGAATCCCCAGGCAGCGGCCCGCTGTCACTCCGGTTTTGATGAGCCCTGAAGTCAAAACCGCGCCGAGAAGGGTGAACCCGATTGCCATCCCTTTTCGCAGGGTGAACGTTTCGCCCCAGATAAGCGTCCCGGCCACGGCGACAATGATCGGCATGACCGCCTGCTGGACGGTGGATACCGCTACCCCGTTGATTGTGACACCGAGATTCCACAGCACATGAAAAACCCCGAGGCTCAGACAGCCCAGGCCGGCGAACCACTTGAGTTGTTTTTTGTCGATGCGCAGGAGGGATGGGCGGGTTGCAAGGAGGATCAGAAGGAGCGCCAGAAAGCTCAACAGATCCCGCCAGAAGGCCAGGACCAGAGGAGAAACCTCGCTATTGTCGAGGATGAAGCGGATGAAGATCCCCGAGGTTGCCCAGGTGGCCGCGGAGACCAGGACGGCCAGATAGCCGGGCCCCCTGCGAGTTAGGTCCATTTCTGTCCATTATAGCGACTTCCGGCGGGCAGGCAAGAAAGCGACATTTCGGTGTTCCCGCCGGTGGTGAAGCCGCGCCGCATCAAAGGCCTCTTTATCTTGGACGCGCGTTCCTGTACGATATGCTTCGATATGTCCACAAAGAAGTCGATAAAAACGGGCGAACCTCTTCCCCTGGGCGCCACCCCGAACGACCGGGGCGTGCAGTTCTCCGTGTTCAGCAGACACGCCACCGAGGTAGAGCTGCTGTTGTTCGCCCATGCCCAGGAGGGGACGCCGACCGATGTAATCAAGCTGGATTCAAGGAAAAACCGCACCGGGGATATCTGGCATGTCCAGGTCGACGGGATCGGCCCGGGGCAGTACTACCTCTTCCGGGTTTTCGGTCCCTACGAACCCCAAAGAGGCCACCGCTTCAATCCAAATAAGCTGCTCCTCGACCCCTACACCAAGGCGGTTACCGGCGCCTTCGTCTGGAACCTGGCCGATGCCCGCGGCTACGATCCCGACTCGAAGGACCGGGACCTTTCGTTTTCCGAAACCTCGGATGCCGTCGGTATGCCCAAGTGCATCGTGATAAGCGATGAGTTCGACTGGCAGGGGGACCTGCCGCTGAACCTGCCCCTTCGTCACAGCGTGATCTACGAGACCCACGTGCGGGGATTGACCCTGCATCCCAGCTCCAAAGAACTCGGGATTACCCATCCGGGAACCTTCCGCGGCGTGGCTGAGATGATTCCCTACTTCAAGGAGCTGGGGATCACCGCAGTCGAGCTATTGCCCGTACAGGAGTTCGACGAATACGAGGTGAAGCGCATCGATCCTTCGACCGGGAAGAAGCTCAGCAACTACTGGGGCTACAGTACGATCACTTTTTTCGCACCCAAGGGCAGCTACTCCAGCGCCGGAGCCCGGGGCCAACAGGTGGTGGAGTTCAAGGAGATGGTGCGGGAGCTGCACCGGGCGGGGATAGAGGTGATCATGGACATGGTGTTCAACCATTCTGCGGAGGGAAACGAGCTGGGGCCGACCCTCTGTTTCCGGGGATGGGACAACTCGATCTACTACATCCTCGATGAGGACCGGCGCTACTACAAAAACTACACCGGATGCGGCAACACCCTCAATTGCAATCACCCTATCGTGCGCAGCCTGATCATCGACAGCCTGCGCTACTGGGTGGTGGAGATGCACGTGGACGGATTCCGTTTCGACCTGGGGTCGGTGTTGGGACGAGATTCCCGGGGCGAGCTCATGGAGAACCCGCCGGTGGTGGAGCGCATCGCCGAGGACCCGGTGCTGCGGGATACCAAGATCATAGCCGAGGCCTGGGACGCGGCCGGGGCCTACCAGGTCGGTTCCTTCCCCGGAGGCCGCTGGGCCGAGTGGAACGACCGCTTCCGGGACGGCGTACGCCGCTTCTGGCGGGGAGATCCACGCACCGCCTCGGATTTCGCCACCCGGCTTTCCGGCAGCGCCGATCTGTACCTCCGGGACGGGCGCAAGCCCTTTCACAGCATCAACTTCGTGACCTCCCACGACGGTTTCACCCTGAACGATCTGGTCAGCTACGGTGAGAAGCACAACGAGTCGAACGCCGAGGATAATGCGGACGGTAACGACCACAACCACAGCGCAAACTATGGGATCGAGGGACCGACCGAGGATGCGCAGATCCAGGTGGTCCGCAACCGACAGGTCAAGAACTTTTTGATGACCCTGTTACTCTCTTTGGGGACGCCGATGATGCTGGGCGGCGATGAGCTGCGGCGCACCCAGAGGGGCAACAACAACGCCTATTGCCAGAACAATGAGATCTCATGGTATGACTGGGCCTTGCGGGAAACCCATCGGGATATCCTGCGCTTCTGCCGGCTGCTGATCGCCTTTCGCCGGAACCACCCCGCCTTCCACCGCCCCGAGTTCTACAGCGGCGAGGATCGGAGCCGCAACAGCATCCCCGACATCACCTGGTTCGACGAAAAGGGGCAGGACATGCAGTGGGGCAAAGCCGACAGGATTCTGGCCTACCGGCTGGACGGGAGCAAGGCGGAGATCGACGCTGATCGGGATGACAACGACTTCTTTCTGATGTTCAGCGCCCTGGAGCAGGATAAAAAGTTAGTCGTCTGTGCGCCCCCCAACGGCAAGAGCTGGTATCTGGCCATAGACACGGGCCTGAGCTCTCCGGAGGATTTCCTGATAGCCGGCGGCGAAAGGCTGCTGCCGGTGCAGGACCGTTACACGGTGAAGGGGCGATCCGCTGTGGTGTTGATTTCGAAGTAGACTCCTGAGCTTTTCCTTGTCGCCGCCGACGGCCAGTGATTAGATTAGAGGAAGAAAATCCCGGAAAAAGAGAAGCGAGAACATTCGTGTCAGACTCTCACATACGGATCGAAGGCGCCCGTCAGAATAATCTCAAGTCCCTGAACCTGCGCCTTCCCCTCAACAAGCTGATCGTCGTAACCGGCGTAAGCGGTTCGGGGAAATCCTCCCTGGCCTTCGATACCCTCTACTCGGAGGGCCAGCGGCGCTATGTGGAAACCTTCTCTCCTTACACCAGGCAGTTCCTCGACAGGATGGACAAGCCCCGGGTGGATCGTATCGAAGGTATCCCCCCGGCCATCGCCATCGACCAGATCAATCCCGTACGCACGTCCCGCTCAACGGTGGGCACGATGACCGAGCTGAACGATCATCTCAAGCTGCTCTTTGCCCGCAGCGCCAGACTGTACTGCAGCAGCTGCGGCAAAGAGGTTCACCGGGATACCCCGGAGAGCATATGGAAGCGGCTGCTGCAGTGGGGAAGGCGGCAGGGGGGCGGCAGGAACAGCGAAGCCGGTCCCCGCGCTCAGGCACTCCGCCTGATGATCGTGTTTCCGGTTGACATCCCCCACAATTTCAGCGAGGAGGAGGTGCGGGAGCTGCTTCTCCGTCAGGGCTACACCCGCATCCACAGGCGGGAGGGCTCCAGACTGGAGGTGATCCAGGACCGGGTCCGGCTCGAGTCGGGCAACAGATCCCGGATCATCGAGGATCTGGAGGCGGGCATCAGGTTCGGGCAGGGCCGGGTGTGGATTTATCCCCTCAGCGAGAAGAGGCAGCCTGGGCAGCCACTGCGCTTCTCGACCGACCTCCACTGCGCCGACTGCGACATACACTACCGGGATCCACTGCCCAACCTCTTCTCCTTCAACTCGCCGGTGGGCGCCTGCGAAACCTGCCGAGGTTTCGGCCGGGTGATCGGCATCGATCCCGACCTCGTAATACCGGATCCGGGGAAAACCCTGGATGAGGGGGCGATCCGGCCGTGGCGCAGCCCCAGCTTCAGGGGCTGCCAGCGGGACCTGGCCCGCTTCGCCGGCAGACGAGGCGTCCCCCTGGACATTCCCTGGCGGGAGATGAGTCGGCTGCAGCGCGACTGGGTGATGGAGGGGCAGTGGCAGGGGGAGGGAACCTGGTACGGCATCAAGGGTTTCTTCGGCTGGCTGGAGACCAAAGCATACAAGATGCACATCCGGGTGCTCCTGTCCAAGTACCGGGCCTACCACCTCTGCCCCGACTGCGGCGGAGCCCGGCTCAAGCCGGAGGCGCTGCTCTGGCGCGTTGGAGCGGGGCAGGGGTTGAACATCCGGGAGCTGACGCTCCTGCCGATCCAGGACTGTTACGCCTTCTTTCAGGACATGAAGGGCACCGGCGGCGGTGCCGCTGCGGCGGCTACGGAGATGCTTCTGGAGGAGATCCGCTCACGGCTGCGCTACCTGGTGGAGGTCGGGCTGGGCTATCTGACCCTGGACCGGCAGTCCCGCACCCTGAGCGGTGGAGAGGTGCAGCGCATCAACCTGACCACCGCCCTGGGAACCTCCCTGGTCAACTCCCTTTTCGTGCTGGACGAGCCGAGCATAGGGCTGCACTCCCGGGACATCCGCCGGCTGATCGCGGTGCTGCACCGCCTGCGGGACGCGGGCAACACCCTGCTGGTCGTGGAACACGACCCAGAGGTGATCCGGGCGGCGGATCTGGTCCTGGACCTTGGGCCCGGAGCCGGGCAGCGGGGCGGGGAGATAATGTTCTTCGGATCTCAGAAGCAGCTGCTGCGGGACAAGCGTTCCCTGACGGCCCAATACCTGAGCGGCAGGCGCAGTGTCCTGGAACAGGGGCGGCGGCTTGAGGATTCCCCGGCGTCCCCGCAGGGAGGCGAAGGAACTCTGGATATTCTGGGCGCCGCAGAGCACAACCTCAAGACAATCGACGTAGCGATTCCCCTGAACCGACTGGTGTGCATCACGGGAGTCAGCGGTTCGGGAAAATCCACCCTGATCCAGGATGTGCTGTACCGGGGGCTGTACAGGCTGCAGGGCAGACCGGTGGAGCAGCCGGGGCGGCACCTGGAGATCCGCGGATTCCGAGAGAACTTTTCCGAGGTGGTGCTGGTTGATCAGTCCCCGATAGGCAAGACCACCCGCTCCAACCCGGCCAGCTACGTGGGCGCCCTGGACCCGATACGAAAGGCTTTCGCCGCCGAACCGCTTGCACGACAGCGCGGCTATACAGCCGGTACCTTCAGCTTCAATTCGGGAAAGGGACGCTGTCCCACCTGCGGCGGTAACGGTTTTCAGCACATCGAGATGCAGTTCCTCAGCGACGTCTATCTCCGCTGCCCTGACTGCGACGGTACCCGCTACCGTCCGGAAGTCCTCGATGTGAAGATTGCACCGTCTGGCGATCGGCCGAAGGTCCCCGGTATCCCCGAGAAGTCGATAGCTGAAATCCTGGAGCTGACCGTGGAGGAAGCCTGCGACTTTTTCGCATCGGGCAGGGGGGTGCTCCGCCTGCTCGACCCGCTGCGCGCTGTGGGCCTGGGCTATCTGAGGCTGGGGCAGCCGGTGCCTACCCTGAGCGGTGGGGAAGCCCAGCGGTTGAAGCTGGCCGGCCATCTGGGCAAGGTCAAATCCGGGGGTAGAGGCGCCGGAGCCCAGGCGCGGTCCAAACCGACACTCTTCCTCTTCGATGAGCCGACCACGGGCCTGCACTTCCAGGACATCGCCACCCTGCTTCAGGCCTTCAGGAGGCTGCTGGAAGCGGGACACAGCCTGGTGGTGATCGAACACAATCTCGATGTGATCGCGGCGGCGGATTGGATCGTGGATCTGGGACCCGAAGGGGGTGAGCAGGGAGGCCGGGTAGTAGCCTGCGGTTCGCCCCGGGATATTCTGCAGAGCCGGGACAGCCATACGGCTGCAGCTCTCAAACGGTACTGGGAATCCGCCGGGGCCGCGGAGCGCAGCGAACCGGCTCCGGAGCCGGCAGGATCACGGCAGCCGACATCGGGGGATCACAGCATCAGCATTCGGCATGCCCGGGAGCACAACCTGCAGGGGATCGACGTAACCATTCCGCGGGATCGCTTCACCGTGGTGACCGGGGTCAGCGGAAGCGGCAAGAGCACCCTGGCCTTCGACATCCTGTTCGCCGAGGGGCAGCGACGCTACCTGGAGTCCCTTAACGCCTATGCTCGCCAGTTCGTACAACCGGCCAGCCGGCCCGACGTGGACGGCCTGGCCGGCGTCCCCCCGACCGTGGCCATCGAACAGCGGACCAGCCGGGGAGGACGCAAGAGTACGGTAGCGACCCTGACGGAGATCTATCATTTTCTGCGTCTGCTGTTCGCCAAGCTGGGAACACAGTACTGTCCGGACTGCGGCGTGCCGATCGAGCCCCAGACCCCCGAGCAGATCGCCGGCCGTATCCTGAAGGATTTCCGGGGTCGGGTCGTGCGGATCCTGGCCCCGCTGGTGGTTGCCCGGAAGGGCTACTACACGGATCTGGCTAAATGGGCGGCGGGCAAAGGGTACCGCCATCTGCGCGTGGACGGGCAGATGCTGCCTACCGACGCCTGGCCGCGGCTGGATCGCTTTCGGGAGCACGACATCGACCTGCCTGTAGGCACATTGAAGATAGCCAACGCCAATGCCTCCAGGCTCCGGGAGGTGTTGGAGCGGGCATTGAGTTACGGCAAGGGAGTGGTCTCCGTGGCTTCAGGGCCCTCCGGGCAGATCGTGTTTTCGACGACCCGGGCCTGTCCGCAGTGCGGCCGCAGCTTCGAGGAGCTCGATCCCCGCCTGTTCTCCTTCAACTCCAAGC
>CAZPPB010000176.1:0-7207 GCA_964588355.1 uncultured Spirochaetaceae bacterium
CTTGCCCTTGAAACGGTACTTGGCGAACACGTAGCTGGCGAACGTACCGATGATCAGCAGCCCGACCACCGTAAAGGCTGAAATGATGAGGGAGTTCTTGAACAGGTTCAGGATCTTGAACTGGCTGATCATCGTCGTGTAGTTGACGAACTGAAGGGGCGGGTGCGGCAGGTTGAACTGGTTCGTGAAGAAGTCCGTTCGGGTTTTCAGCGAGTTGATGAACATGTAGTACAGGGGGTAGAGGAAGGAAACCGTCAGGAGGGCCAGCAGCACAGAGACCAGGAATCCCTTAAGCTTACGCCTGCGCCTCATGAATCAGCTCCAATCATCGGCCCGGTTGGCCACTCGCATCTCGATCAGGGTCAGGATCAAAACAAGTACGAGAAGCATCACCGCGATGGCGGTGGCCGTGCCGTAGTCGCGGCCGAAACCCAGGCCGAAAGATTTGAGGTAGATCATGTAATCCAGGGTTGAGGTCTCATAACCGGGGCCGCCCCGGGTCATGGCGAACAGGAACGGGAACAGCTGGGTCAGCGTCCAGACGCCGGATGCGATGATCGCAAACTCGAGAACCCGAACCAGCATCGGAACGACGATCTTGAAAGCCCGCTGCCAATAGTTGGCCCCGTCAATGATCGCCGCCTCGAAAACCGATGGGGGGATGGCGGACATGCCCCCTAAAAGAACGACGGCCTGCCAGCCGATGGAGAACCAAACGACCGAAAAGACGATCACCGCCAGGGCGGTGTAACTGTTGCCGAACCATTCGATAGCGATCTTCTCCAACCCAACGGCCCGAAGCACGGCGTTGAACGGCCCATTGAAGCCGAAGAAAATCTTGAAGAGGAAACCGATGATCACAGCGGAGATGATCTGGGGCGTGTAGACCATGGCCCGGTAGAACTGCCAGCCTTTGACCTTCTCGTACAGGAGCAGAGCCACCACCAGGCCGATGAATACCTGCAGTGGCACGTTGATCATCAGGATCAGGGTATTGCGTAAGACCTTCCAGAAGGGTCCGCTCTTGATGAAGTTGATGTAGTTGGCCAATCCCACCCAGTCGCTCTGATACAGGCCGTCCCAGTTGGTGAAGCTCTTCATCACGGCGACGACGATCGGATAAACCCGAAGCACCGCCAGGATTATAAAAACCGGAAGCAGGGACAGGAAAATCGGCAGGAAATTTTTTCTCGTTCTCATTGTTTACCCTGATAATTTAGCCGCATAGTCCATTTTCCGCAATCGAAACTAGAGAGAAATCTCCGCGAGCTCACCATGGAAGCTCGAAAAAAAAACTACCGACACCACGGTGCAACGCGCCGCGGTGTCGGCAAGGGATGTGGTCGCTTCAGAATCTTCAGGGCTTACGGTCCGGCCCTCCGGTCCAACTCCTGTGCAAACTCCAGCGGGGTCATCCTGCCGGCGGCGACCAACCCGCCCTGGGTGTAGTATACCTCGGCGGGTCCCGAGGTCAGCAGGTTATCGAGCCAGTAGCTGTAGGTGCCGACATACTTGTGCAGCTTGGCGATGTTGCTGTCCGGCGCCCAGCCAAGCTCCCGGATGGTGATGTCGGAGCGCACGGTCGGGTAGGTGTTGATCTTCATCGCTTCCAGCACTTCCGCCTTGGAGTTCAGGTGGGAGGCCAGCTTGACCGCCATTTCCGGATACTTGGTCTTCTTGGCGATGACGAAACTCTGCCCGGGACCGCCAATGGTGGAGTTGGTCAGCTTTGCATTGGGATCCATCTCCGGCGGCATCAACACGCCGGCGTCGGCGCCCAGGCTCTTCTCCGCGTCGGCCAGGAAACTGGGTACTGCCGGCCAGATCGCTCCCTTGCCCTGGAGAAACTGGCTGAAGGAGTCGTTGGCCGTGAGCAGATCCGGGCGGAAGAAGCCGTTGGCATACAGGGAGTGGTAGTACTCCAGCATAGCCAGCAGGCCCTTGTCTTCGGCGAACTTCTTGCGCCCATAGGTCTCCTCGATGATCGTCGGGTTGCCGGTCATTTGGGCCCACCAGTAATCGGCGACCCAGCACATGAACCAGGGTACCCCCTGGGCAGCCTCGTCCACCAGGATGGGAATGGTGCCGCTGGCCTTGATCTTGGCCAGGGCGGCGTCAAACTCTTTCAGGGTCCTGGGAGGATCGGCCTCGAAGTCCAGGCCCGCCTTCTTCACCAGCGCCTTGTTGTAGAGCATGAAGCAGATCTGATTCTGAGCCGCCGGGTAGCCCAGGATGGTACCATCATCCTTGAAGCCTTCCCGAACGGATTCCCAACCCCAGATGTTTTTCAGGTCCGCCGCGGGGACCAGGTCGTCCAGAGGCAGGATCACCTCCTTCAGGGCGAAGATCGGCTGCCCGGTCCAGAGATTGCACACGTCCGGTGCGTTGCCGGCCAGCCCTGCGGTCTTGAAGTTCGTGTGGGCCGCTCCCTGATCCGGCGGCACTACCAGCTCGATGCTCACCCCGGGATTGGCCGCCTCGAAGCGCGCAAAGGCCTGAGAGACGTACCACTGGTCCTGGGGCTTCTGCTGCTCAGTGGGACCGATGATGCTGTCCGCCCCGTTGACCCACATGGTCATCTTGACCGCCCCGGTCGCGGCTTCCTGCCCGCCGCCGGCGAACACCATGAATGTCGCTGTTGTGAGCAGGAGCGCAGACACGAGCAATGTGAGTAGCATTTTCTTGCTCATTTGGTTCCTCCTTGGTAGATATGATTTTCTTATATATTAGATGACGATTTCACGCAGATCAACAATATATTTTGAAAATTTTCATCATGTCTTGCCCCTACCTGTCCTCTGTCCGACATTTTTTGCGCTCTGAATCGATTCTCATATCTGAACGTGCTTCATGTTCAGCATCCCGGCCACGGCGGCGAAGAGTTTAGTCCAGCTTTCTGTAGGCCGCGGTGTGATGGTGGGAAGGAGCGGCCGGCAGCCACTTCTCCGAAGACTCCCCGATGCTGCCCCCGCTCCACCTGAAGAATGTTTGCGGGTTGGATTGATTGCATACCGAAGGCTCTTGTCGTATCCACCGCCTTTGTGTACGCTCTGCCCAACAATCTGCTCAGCCGGAGAAGCCTGCTGTAGAAGTGCGGATTGATAGTACTAAACCGATGATCGCGGTGTTGAGGGCAAAATAATGGAAAAGCGGCTCCGCCTGGGGTCGGTCCGACCGGTGAACTTCAACTACATCTTTTTTGACTGGGACGGCTGTTTGGCCGATACGCTGAGGATCTGGATGGAATTGTACAAGCTTTCCCTCGCCAAGCGGGGGATCGCTGCGGAGGAGCGGGCAATCGTGCGGGAGCTGTTCAATGATTGGAGCGGTCCCGGGCGTTTCGGCGTACGGGACGTAGAGGCTTTCGCAGGCGAAATCATCGCGGGGTTGCAGCGGCGAGTCGATGAAGTTGTGCTCAACCCAAATGCTTTGCGGATTATCCAGCGCTTGCGGAGGGCAAACAAGAAGAGCGCGATCCTCACAGGCTCCAAGCGCAGCTTCGTTCAATCGGTACTTGTCAGAGAACGGATGCAGCCGTTAGTAGACCTGATCGTTTCTCTCGATGACGTGAGCCATCTCAAGCCGCATCCTGAAGCCGTGGAGAAGGCACTGCAGATTCTGAGTCCCGCGGGTACACGCGGCGAAGATAAGGACCGTCGGCAGCGCGCGGCCATGGTGGGGGACAGCAGCAAGGACATCGAAATGGGCAGGAATGCCGGCATTGCCACGGTTCTATATTTTCCCGAGAAGAATCGCCGCTTCTACGAGCCGGAGTGGCTGATGAGCTGCCGGCCGGACTACGTGATCCGGGATTTCGGCGAGCTCGAGGAACTCCTCGGACAGGATTCAAGGTGAGATCGGGCGTTTCCCGGAGGGTATTCGCGGTTCTGGGCAGGGAATTCCAAGATTTGTATCGGCTGGAGATATGTACAGCGCATTGACCGTTGTGAATCGCAGCAATCAGCGGGGGGGGTGCGGGCAAGACCACGGTGATGTCCGCTCTGCTGGCCATGGTGCCGCAAGATGCTCCTGTCCGGCTCACCAATCCGGGCAGCGGCTGGAACGAGTGTGGATCAGGGGACTACGTAGTAGCCTACGAGCTGAGCCCAGGTTTCTACGATGCCTATATCTGGGGGCGGGATGTGGTGCGGATGACCGAGTTGGGGACGGGGCGCTGCCGCATTGTCAGCAACCTCCACGCTGACACCCTGGAGCAAGCCCGGGCGCAGATAGTGGGGGAGTGCGGCGCGACGGAGGCGGGGTTTCAGGCTTTCCAGATCTTTCTCCCCCTCTCACTGAAGAGCTCCCGTTTCCCAGCCACACCGACAGTGCAGCAGATCGACTACGTGGAGGGCGGGAGCTGGCGGCGCCTGGTGCGGGGAGAGCTGGAACGATTATCCTCCGGCAACCCCGATTCCCCGGGCCGGCTTCCCGGGATGCAGAAAACAATCGAGTTCGTGACGAGCTGTCGCAGCAACAAAGTCCGCCGGGTCGAGGATGTACGGGAGGCCTGGCTGGAATGGTGCGATGCTGCGGGCATAACGGGGTAGCGCCCTAAATGATCAACTTTCCCATAGGGTTTTTCGCGCTGCGGCGTCTGCCGGCCCTCTAATTCGTTGAGATGTTTGCTTCCAGGCTGGTTGCCAGGGTCTGTCCTGCAGCGATCCGGATTCCCCTTTCCTGTTCGGCGACCCCGGCCGGATTGGTAGGCAATGCGGACCAGGGTTCCAGCGCCAGGTTGTAGTTGCGGCCGTACCAGGGGTAGCCCATGGCCCCTCCGTATGGGGCCCACACCCAGAGTATGGGGAATATTCTCTTGTCCCAGCGCAGCTGGAAACGCGCCCCGAGTTCGCCATTGAAAAGGCCGTAGCGGCCTTCCGGAAGATCATGGAGGTAGAACATCTGGTAGATCCTGGAATCCGGGGGCGGTACCCGGCTGACATCCCACATCCTGCCGTCCAGGCCTTTGATGTTCGGCCAGTCGAACGCGGTGTCCGGCGGCAGCACGGCGAATCGGCCGAGTTCGTTTGCGGTCGTCCGGGCGGGAGTTCCCGGTGGGAGTTCGATCCGGCAGCTCCGGTCGAGAAACAGGGGACCGAAGGCGGGGTGATGCCCCCACATGAACCGCAGCTCCTCGGCACCCTCGTTGGTCACCGTCTCCTCGATGAAGAGGGTCGCTTCTCGGCTCTTGAGGCTCAGCGTTTTCACGAGCAGGTAAGGGGTGCGGGGGGTGCGGATTTGAAAACGGACCTTTATCTCTTCGGGTTCGTCCCGTTCGATGCGGTATTCCCAAGGCAGCAGGCAGACCTCACCATGCACGCCGAGGGGCGCCCCGAGGTGCTCGCTTTCCTCATTGATGCTGGGAAACAGCTCCTGCCAGCCCCCCTCGTAGAAATCCAGGAACGACGTGCCTGGAGCCATACGCCCTGTTACGAAATTGCGGGGTGAGCGAACTGCGGTGAATGAGTGCCAGAGCACGTCCAGGTCGAGGGGTTTATAGAGAAACTCGACGATGTCGGTTCCTTTGTCCGCCAATATACAGATGCGCAGCAGCTCGTTTTCCATGACCAGGGTTTTCAGATCCCTGTAGATGTATTCCCGGATCCGGCAGCCGTAGTTCCTCTGGTGAACCGTGTGCTCGCTGAATCTTGATTTCATAGGGATCTATGGTAGCAGCAAACCGGCGTTCGCAAAAGGGATTTGATTGAATTATTCACTTTTTTCTTGACATAATCATGCAGGTGAACTAGTGTAGATTTATCAAGCAAATACCATCAAGCGGGTACAAGAGGCGAGTATGAAACCCGAGCTCTCTTCTCACTTTCAAAAGCGGGAACCCTCGGTGATAAGAACGGCCCAGATCGAGTTCCAGAAACGTCAGGATGGCGCAGAGGCCGTCAACGTGGCCATCGGCAATGTTTCATTGCCCATGCACCCGGCCATGGTCCGCCGTCTGGCCGATCTGCAGGTCCAGGGAAGCCCGTTCCGGGACGGGGCGGTGCGCTACACCCCCACAGTCGGCCTGGAGGAGACCCGTCGGGCTTTTCGCCACATCATCGCCTCCAGCGGTTTTCCCGCGGATCACCTGTACGTGCAGGTCACCGACGGGGGCTCCCAGGCCATGGAGCTGGTCATAGTGGGCGTGTGCGGAGACGCGGGGACCGGGGAGAAGCCGCTGCTGATCATCGATCCGACCTACACCAACTACACGGCCATGGCAGCCCGACTGGGCCGTAGCGTGGTCTCCCTGCAGCGCACCTTGCAGGTCGACGGCCGTTTCACCCTGCCGGATCGTTCCCGGATCGAAGCGATCATCCGGGAGCGTAGGCCCGGGGCGCTGCTGGTAATTCCCTACGACAACCCCTCGGGCCAGCTTTACAGCAGGCGACAGATGCTGGAGCTGGCCGAGTTGTGCGTGCGCTACAACCTCTGGATGGCGAGCGACGAGGCGTATCGGGAACTCCTCTATACCGGAGGTGAAACTGTGAGCATCTGGGGAATCAGCGATCGGGAGGTGGCGGGTATCGAAGGAAGACGGATCAGCGTAGAGACCTCCTCCAAGGTGTGGAATGCCTGCGGTTTGCGCATCGGGGCGCTGGTCACGGACAATGAGGATTTTCACATCCGGGGGGTAGCGGAGTACACAGCCAACCTCTGTCCCAATGCCATCGGCCAGTATATTTTCGCCGGCCTGGCCGCAGAGAGTCACGAGAAGCTTAGCCGCTGGTACGCTCAGCAGCGGAAGTACTACAAATCAATGTTGACCGAGCTGGTCTCCCGGATGGAGGCGCTGCTGCCCGGAATCATCGTATCCTCCCCTGACGCCTCGATCTACTCGGTTGTTGACGTGCGGCGGATCGCCCCGGCAAATTTCGATGCCATGAATTTTGTGCTCTACTGCGCCCGGGAGGGAGCGGTGGAGATCGAGGGAAAACGTCTTACCCTCCTGGTGGCGCCGATGTCCGGTTTTTATGACCTGCCTGCGGAAGCCAATCCCGGCAGGACCCAGATGCGGATCGCCTACGTGCAGCCGCCGGAACGGATGAAGCTGGTTCCTGAGCTGTTTAAAGGGCTGCTTCAGGGATTCTTGAAACGGCTTGAACAGGTTGCGCCGGCATCCGCCGAGGTTCGCAGGTAACCTACCCCAGGCCAAGAATTCGTCTATGGATCTGTTGATCGGATTGGATGTCGGTACCAGCGCGGTCAA
>CAZPPB010000177.1:0-7126 GCA_964588355.1 uncultured Spirochaetaceae bacterium
AAGAGGATGGGGGCCATGTGTTCCAGCTCCGGATTACAAAACAGGAAAACTGGCGGACGATCTTGCGCAAATCAAGAACAGTAGGTTGTGGGAACATCTCCCAACTGCGATTCGTGAACACCTGGCCCAGGTCCAGATTACGAGATGCTGTCTTACGGCGATCGAGTTCAGAAAGACGGGGATCAGATCCCACACCTTCGTCATGGCGAATCCCGAACACGGCGCTCGCGCAGCAGCGAACGTCGCCCGCAACTTCGGGCTAAACACCATGATATTAACTACAGCCATGGAAGGTGAGGCCAAGGATGCTGGCATAATTGTGGCAAGCCTCGCCAAGGAGATCATCAAAAACAATCGGCCGATACAGCGGCCCTGCATACTAATATTAGCCGGTGAGATGACAGTCACGCTCGATCGGTCGTGTTACGGCACCGGGGGGCGGAACCAGGAAGCCGTCGTCAGCGCAGCTGCGAAGCTCGATGGAGCCAAAGAGGCGGTGGTTGTGTCTATAGGAACAGACGGCACAGACGGACCCAATCCAATTCCTGTGGCAGGCGGTATTGTGGACGGTTATACAGCGGAGCGGGCCAGGGCGAACGGCATTCAGCTATCGTGGGAACTCAGACAGCACAATTCGTATCATGTACTGAATCGACTGAGTGATACGATTTTCTTCGACGAGCCGGGAAACAACGTCTGTGATCTGACCCTCGTCTTGGTGAGCAGATGATAAAGAAGAAAAGCCCAAGGCTGCCCTCCCTTAGCGGCTATTGCTGCACCACGATACACCCGACGGCGCAGATGATGGAGAGAATGGCTCGATGATTAGCTTACCCCAAACCGTATCAGGAGCGATAAAGCGGGTCGGCGAGGCGGCTCAGCTCGAACCGACCAGCGACCCCCGTTTCTTCAACGCTTCGATCAGCTGTTCTTTGCTGATCCCGTAGCGGCAAGCCAGATCGATGGCATAGCTGTGGCCCTCCGGAGGTCCGGGCATGATCTTGAAGGTCGGTCTGATTTTCCGGGGTTTTCCGCCGCTGCCTCTTCCCCGCTGGCCCCCTTCGGTGTCGGTCTCGATCAGGGCCACCATGCTCAACACCTGGCTGTCCCCGGAGGTGTCCCGGTTCAACTCCGCCGCCGAGGCGGCCAGTCCGTGCAGATGGGTGGCGTAGACGGCCCGGGTGCCCAGCATCCTCAAAACCCTGACGATATCCTGAGCCAGATACAGACTCTCTGCCCAGCTGGTGCTGGACAGGGACTCGTTCAATAAAATGAGGCTGTGGCGGGTTGCTGATTCGAACAGAGAACCGATGCGCTGGGCTTCCTCACCGAAGCGGCCGGTACCTTTTTCCAGTTTTTCCAGCGCCGGGTAGTGGGTCAGGATACCGTCGCAGATGCTCATGGCTGCTTCCCGGGCCGGCACGTACGATCCGACCTGCATCATGATCTGGGCCAGACCGATCGCCTGCAGAAGGGTGGTCTTTCCGCCCCGGTTCGGTCCGGTGATGATGATGATCCTGCCCTCTTGCCCCTGAACGAAGTCGTTGGTCACGATCTCAGCAGCCACACCCTCCGGCTTGTCCCCGTTTTGCTTCAAGAGGTGAAGAGCAAGATCGATGTTGTAGATCTCCTGAACGTCGAAGCGCCGCTTCTGCGGATCGAGCACTTGCGGACGTGTCACGGGCAAACCGCAAGCCTTCAGCGTGTCGATCAGCTTGAGAGCCCCCAGGTAAAAGAGAAAATCTCCGTACAGGTGGGTAAACACCCGGCTGTTGATGTTCACGAACTCCTTCAGCGCCCGGGCAAGGGGCTGGGTGGTCTTCTCCATGATCTTGGAGATATCCTGAAACAGCGGGATCATGAGGGGATTGGCGTTCTGCGATCCTTCGGGAGCTCGGTGAAGGGGCCCGACGCCCTGCCATTTATCCTCACCGAAGATGGATTTGAAGAAGGGGCTCTCCCTGTATTTGTCGGCGTTTATGGAAATGAGGGTCGCTTCACAGGGCATCATCCCGGCATCCAGGTTGACGCCGATGGTGAGGCTCTTCAGGCCGCGTATTCGGGACAGCAGATCCGGCAGGGTAACGGTAAGCCTCTGAAACACCGGATCCCCCTGCACCTTCACGACCAGCGCGGCCAGCTGCCGCAGCGCCCGGGAACGAAGCTCGCCCCGGATTCCCTTGAAGGCTTCGCCCAGCTTATGGACACATTCGACGTAGTGTTCCAGCTCCCGAAGGCGCCAGATAGCCTCCTGCAGTGAGGTCTTCCACTCCAGCGCCAGAAAGGTTTCATAGTACTTCAGATCCCGCAGCACCGGGAGCAGGCTCCGGATACAGCTGACCAGCTCGGGAAAACGCACCAGCTCGTCGATGATGTCCAGGCGGTAGTTGATCGTCTTTTCATCCTGGCACAGAGAACGGAGGATCTGGCCCAGAGCTTCAATATGTTTCGAATCGAAGGCCATGAACTCGATCAGCTTCTGCAGATCCAGATCCAGGGCACTCTGCGGTTCGATCTGCACCGTCCTGGTTTTTCGCCCTTCGGGCCAAAGAAGGCTGAAGGACAGATCCGCAGAGGGTGTATCAGAGGTTTCCGTCTTATTCATGACCCTATCCCTGTTTGCCCTTCAGGTCGGCTTTGAACAGGCGAAGCACCTTGGGGTTCCCTCGTTTCCTGGCCAGCTGGTAGGCGGTCTTCCGCGACCGGTCCGGGATGTTCCTGTCCGCCCCGTACTTCAGCAGCAGCCGCACCGCATCCACGTGCTCGTTCTCCACGGCCCAGTGCAGCAGGGTCCGTCCCGCCGTATCTTTGGCGTCGATCTCCACCCCATCCACCAGCATCTGCTCCAGCAGATCGAGCTGGCCGCCCTTGGCTGCAGCATCGAAGGTCAAATAGAGATTGATCGTTTTGATCAGCCGATCGTCTTTGGATGGGCGGATGCTCTTCAGGTCCTTCTCGAACATCCCCATGAGATCTTTCTGCATATGTTCTCTCCCCCGCTGGATTCTCTTTTTCACGGTGTTGACTTTGAGCTCCAGAAAATCGGCGATCTCCCCCTGAGAATAGCCGTCTATATGATAGAGGACGACCGGTATCCGCTGTGCTTCCGGTAAATTATTCAGGGCCGCCTGGATCTTCCGTTTTGCTTCCTTCCTTTCGAATATCTGTTCGGGAAGAGCATCATCAGCGACAGACTCGCCGGCCCCGATGAGCTCTCGCGGACTCGCGTTGGAGCTTCGTTTGCGCATGGCTCTGATACTCTCCCTCTTGGCGACGCGCTGCAGCCAATAGGGAAAGGCTCCCGGTTCGATCAACGTATCCAGCTTATTATAGGCGATGATAAACGCCTCCTGAGTAACATCCTGAGCCAGGAAGTAGTCCTGGACGACAGCATACACCAGTCCGAATACCATGTCCTGATATTCACTTACCAACTCTGTAAAGGCCTCGTTCGCAATGGCCCCACTGTGCTTTTTTTCGATCGCTTGAGATACAAGAGCTTTCGGGTTACGCATGATCTTCCATTATATAGGAGAGAGAATTAGAAAAAAGGTGACCTGGAATTTTGAATTTATAAACCTCTTCCCTGCTGCAAGCGGGAATGAGGAAACCGCGGCCGCACAGAGAGGATCATCCTCGGCGCAAGCACAGTCTGCTCCGGCGACAAGACAAACCGTTCGGCAGGTCATCCGGTGAGCTATTCGGCAAGTTATGCGATGAGCGGTTCGGCGAGCCGCTCGATAATCTCTTCGACGAACAGGTCAATGTACTCCGGAGAGTTGGCGGAGATGTGCGGAAGGATCAGGCAGTTGGGTAGATTGCGCAGGGGAGATTCGGCTGCCAGGCGCCGGGCATCCATCATACCCGTAGTCTCCGGTGTTGCCGGCAGGCAGAGCACCAGGTGATCCGTTTGCGGCGGCACCTCCTCCAGACTTTCAGTCGGCAGCAGACCGCGGGCATGACTCAGCATCGTGCCAACAACGGTGTCGGCCATGATCTTCCCGTGGAAGGTGGAAAACTCGAACCGGGCCCCGAGGGGCACCTCGGCTGGAAACCAGTCGCGGCCCGCTGTCGGGGAGATGAGCCGGCGCAGTCTAGGCGCCCGGGCGAACCAATCCGCTTTGAAGCTGAACGAACAGACGATATCGGCTCGGGGCAGAGCCTCCAGGAACTGCTCTTTGCTCTGGCAGCGGATGAATGTTGAGTCCGGGAAAGCGCACTCGAGCCGATGCAGATGTCTGTCCTCGATTCGGAAGTTATAGAATACCTTGCTGTTCACCCAGAGAACTACGTCGATCGGTTTATTCTATCGCGCCGCCTGAAGATCCTTCAGAACGGAAAATCCCTTTTTCCGAAACGACAGAGCTCTTTCTATATCGACAGCACCACGATCCCGCCTACCGTCAGTCCCATGCCGATTACCGTTTTCGGGGTCAGAGGCTCGGAGGCGAAGAGAATCCCCATCAGGGCACCAAACAGGGGTGAGGTGAAGGCGATGGGCATGACCCGGCTCAAGGGTGCTGCCTTGATTGCCGCATAGAAGCAGAGCATGCCCACGGCTCCGGCCAGGACCCCGCCGCCGAGAATCATGTACAACCACACCCGGGGTTCAGCGGAGAGAAGCGATTTCCACTGGGAGAAGCTCACCGCGGCCAGGATGATCAGAGCCACGGCTGTGCGAACGGTGATGCCGATCTGGGGGGAAAGATCCCCCAACAGAAGTCCTTTCTTTTCGAAGAACCCTCCGATACCCCAGGCCAGGGCGGTACAAAGAGCGAGGATCTGCGCACTGACGGCTACCTTCATAGCACCTCCAAATGACAGAGGCAGCTCGTTTTCGAGCTGCCTCTTTTTTTTGACTTACGCTTCGCTGCCGCGAAGCACCCTGCGGCTCCGAACCGTCGTTCGATCCGACTGGCTCGCGGCATCCGCCGTCCTAATTTCGGATCTCCTTGACCAGCTTCTTCCTGCCGTCCTGGATCTGGAAGAGGTATCCGGGTTTGTTGGTGGGCACACCGTCGGATATGTCCCAATTGAAAAGCAGGCCTTCGAAGTTCTTCATGTTGAGCATGGCCTCGGCGACCATCTTGCGCTCTTCCTTGAGCTTCTTCGGGTCCCCGGTTGCTCCGGTTTCCTCGATCGCCCGCTTGATCATGTAGACCGCGTCGTAATAGTTGGTGGACAGACTGGGAGGCTGGAGACCGTTGTGATCCTTCTGGTAGGCCTCTTTGAAGGCGTTCCAGCGGGGGGTGTCTTGGTCAACGTTGATGTAGTTGTAGATGATGGTCCCGTTAAGGTCCGCGCCTCCGGTGGTGTAAAGAGCTGCATCATCGGCGCTGGAGAAAAGCAGGATCTTCTCCATATCCGTCCAACCGCGGCTCTTCAGCTCCTGAATGATCTTGGCGGCTTTGTCCGGCCAGCAGGCGATGATGATCCCGTCGGGATTCATACCCAGAGCCTTGACCACCAGAGGACCAAAGGTCACTGCATCCTGGGGAATCTCCACGTCTCCTAGATACTCCGCTCCAACTTCCTTGATCCCTTCCACGTGAGCGGCGGCCATCCCCGGCCAGGGACCGTAGATGCCGACGAACTGGACGACATTTTTCACGCCATAGTCCTTGGCCCACTCTCTGGCCAAAGGCGGCAGCCTTTCCGCGGTCGAGGGAAACCAGGAGATCGACCAGGGGAAGAACTGCTCGGCGTACTCCAGGGAGGTGGTGGCCGTCATGGTCATCATCTCATTCTCCACGGCGATCGGCGCAGCAGCCATGATCACCGGTTCGGGAACCGGACCCAGGGCAACCAGGGCCCAGTCCACGATCTTGCTCATCTCCACGACACCTTTTTGAGGTTCCAAAGCGGTGTCCACGCCGATGACCTTCACCGGCACGCCGGCGATCCCGCCTGCCTCATTGATCTCGAAGGCAGCCCGCTCGGCGCCCCACTGCAGATACTCTCCGATCGAAGCGATCGCCCCGGTCAGGCTGTTGAGAAAGGGAATCTCCCATTCGTCGATCACGACCTCGGGTTCCTTCTCTTTCTTGCAGCCAACCATGATCACTGATACGGCAATAAGCAGTATCAAAAGAATAGCACCAAACTTTCTTTTCATGCGTATCTCCTTTTGCATGTGTTTTATCTCTTCCGCCTACGCGAAAGAGTGGTTTCCAGTTTATGAGCAAACCGACGGGTGATAAACCCCTCAGGCTTGAGCACCAAAACGGCGATGAGGATCGCCCCGTAGATCACGATCCGCCAGGAGGCAACCGCCGGCGGCAGGATCAGGGACAGGCCGTACAAGGCCGGAGCGGCCAGCACCGTGCCCCACATGGTAGCATATCCGCCGACGAAGATCACCGTCATGAAGATCCCCACCAGATGGAAGGTGAAGAAATCCAGGTGAAAGCTGCGGTAGATAAAGCCGTAGATCACCCCGCAGCCGCCGGCCAGCAGGCTGGAAAAGGTTTGAAGCAGTCGGCCCAGCCTCTTGATATCCACCCCCATCGATGTGGATAGATCCTTGTCCACGAACACCACCGAGGCGGCCCGCCCCAGCCGGGAGTGCTCGAAGCGGTAGATCAGAAATCCGACGACAACGATCAGGGCATAGAGGAGGATTAGGAGCGTCCACCTGTGCATGACCGGGCTGCCCGACACCGCGGGCAACCCGAACATGCCCATGGTGGCGCCCACGGCCTTGATGTTCTCCACGGCGGTGCGGCTGATGTAGATGAAGGTGAAGCCGACGATGACCACGGTAAAGGTGGGCGCGTCCCCGATGAACAGGCTCACGATGTAGCCGATGATCCCGCCGGCGGCAAAACCGGCCACCAGGGCGACGGCGAAGGGGACCTCCAGGGTCTGTACCATGTATCCGGCCAGGTATCCGGAGATCAGCATGTTGGCCACGGTCAGAAAGTGCAGATGGGCGACCCGATAGGGCAGGTACAGGCCCCAGCTCATCAGGATGTAGACGGCGCTGATGGTCAGGAAGTAATACAGTGCTAAGGACATGTCAGCTCCTTACAACTTGATCCCGAACAGGCCCCGCGGCCTGAACAGCATGATCAGCAGCATCACCATGAAGGCGATGGCGTTGGACCAGGACCCGGATATATAACCC
>CAZPPB010000178.1:0-7105 GCA_964588355.1 uncultured Spirochaetaceae bacterium
CAATCTAGGAACGGAATGAATGAAGCTGCTGGTCGTCGCCCAGCGGAAAGATCTAAAAGACCTGATCACCTACCACCTCAATCCGATCGGTTTTGAAATCATCTATTACAGCGAACCGATCAAGGTCGTGGACAGCATCGACGAAATACAGCCGGATATGCTGCTGTTCAATGCAGTGGATTTCCCCAGACATTGGAAGCCGGTCCTGAAACTGCTGCGGGAGCGCCTGTCCAAAGACCAGGCTGTGTTCGTCATCCTGGCAAAAGATCCGCCCTTCGAAGAAGCGGCCAAAGCCATCTACCTCGGCGCCAACGGCATTATCGATGCCAATCTTCCCGAGAAACAGCAGATGCAGCGCCTCGAGGAACTGTACCGGCGCTACGGATCTCTGAAAGACAAACGCAGATTCCATCGCCTGATTATTACCGCGGCGGACAGCCTCAAACTTGTCTTCAGTCACCCGCGGACCCTAACCATCATCACCGGCTCTCTCGTCGAGATATCGATTAAAGGGGCCAGCTTCTTACCGGCTGACCCCTCCCTGACCGCGGACCTGCGAAGGGACGACCCTCTCCAGCACTGCACCCTGAGCGTTTCGGGTGATCCGATCGCCGTAGACGCCCGGATCACCCGAAACGAGGAAACCATCGGCCTGCAGTTCAAGTCCTTCGAAACCGGGGGCCACCACAAGCTGTTCCAATATATCCAGAACAGATCGCAGCGGGAGCTGCAGACCGCAACCCGTTCCTAACGCTTGTACTTCTTGATCTGGGATTCGAAACGCTTCCAGGGATCGGGAATCAGGCGGGAATGTCGGCAGCCCGGGGCGTGCTTGCGCTCCGGTCGATACACTCCCTCCAGCAGATCATCCTTGTGTACAACCTCCAGATCCATCTTCTTCAGCTGGATAAGCAGATCCCGCCGCCGCTCTTTGATGTTCCAGCAAGCCGGGCACACGCCGATGGTGGCCAGGTCCCCGGTCTTGACTTTGCGCACCCGGACCATGGCTCTTCCCTCGGCAACGGCGAGCTTCCTAGGTTTGTACCTATCGCTTGACATTCGCCTGAGCTTCCCTTTACATATAGTACGACTTTCTGCTTCTAATCACCAGTAGCACAGCGGGAGAGTAATATGAAGGTCCTCTTTACAGGAATACAGCCGACCGGGCTGCTGCACATAGGAAACTACTTCGGGGCGATTCGAAATTGGGTCGCGCTGCAGCACAAGTACGAAACCTACATCTCCGTGGTCGATCTTCATGCCATTACCATCGAATATGACCCGAAAGAGATGCCGAACAGCTGCTTCGAGTTGGCCCTGGGCCTGTTTGCCTGCGGAATCGACCTGGATAAGGCCCACCTGTTCATCCAGTCGGAGGTTCCCGGGCATGCCGAGCTGACCTGGATCTTCAACACGATCACGCCTTTGGGCGAGCTGGAACGGATGACCCAGTTCAAGGACAAGGCGAAACAGCACCGGAAAAACGTCAATGTCGGCCTGCTGGACTATCCGGTGCTCCAGGCCGCGGACATACTGATCTACAAGGGCGAGATCGTACCGGTCGGGGAGGACCAGGTTCAGCACGTAGAGTTCACCCGGGAGGTCGCCCGGCGCTTCAACACCCGCTACGGGGACACCTTTCCCGAATGCCAGGCCGAGTTGACCGAAACCCCCCGGATCATGGGCATCGACGGGGAGGCCAAGATGAGCAAGAGCAAGGGTAATTTCATCGGCATCCTGGAGAGCCGGGAGGAGATCTGGAAGAAGCTGGCCCCGGCACCGACGGACCCGGCCCGGGTGAAACGCAGCGATCCGGGAACACCGGAGAAGTGCAACATCTACTCTTACCATCGGCTGGCAACGCCGGAACCCGATTTGAGCGGGTATGTGGCTCGGGGCTGCCGGACCGCGGGGATCGGCTGTCTTGACTGCAAGCGCAAACTCCTGGAAAATCTGATGACGATTCTCGACCCGATCCAGGAACGGTATTCGTCTCTGGCGGCCAAGAAGGCCGAGGTCAGAGACGTTCTGGACAGAAATGCCGAAACCTGCCGGCAGGTAAGCGGCCGGACGATTCTGGAAGTCAAGGAAAAGATGGGGTTAACGCCGGTATGGAATGTATAGAGATCACCAAGGAGGATCTGCGGATCGATAACCTGGGACCCGCCGCTATCCCCTCCCCCCTGGGCCTTTCCACTGAACTGGGTGACGATATCGTCAACTACTGCGCCGATTCAGAGAGCGTGCTGTACGAACTGGACCGCGACAAGATCGTCGCCGCGGTGACCAAGGGTGTCGCAGTCCCCGCCTTCGAAAAGTCGGGCCCGCGGAACAGGATTTACTTCGAACCTGCGAAAACCCGGGTCGCGATCGTGACCTGCGGCGGTCTGTGCCCCGGAATCAACAATGTGATTCGCTCCCTCGTGATGGAGCTCCACTACCGCTACGCGGTCCGCACGATCTTCGGGATCAGGTACGGATACCAGGGATTCATACCGAAATACGGACACGAGGCGCTCATGCTCACCCCCCAGGAGGTGGAGGATATCCACGAGAAAGGGGGCAGCATCCTTGCCTCCTCCCGAGGCCCCCAGGACGTGGGACAGATCGTGGATTGTCTGGAGCGGATGAACATCTGTCTGCTGTTCACGATAGGCGGCGACGGCACCCTGCGGGGCGCTGAGGAGATCTACCGGGAGATCGACCGCCGGGGTCTGAAAATAGCGGTGATCGGGATCCCCAAGACCGTGGACAATGACATCGCCTTCGTGAAGAAGACCTTCGGGCTGGAGACGGCTTTCTCGGTGGCCGCGGAGGCCATACGGGGCGCCCACACCGAGGCGCGGGGTGCTCCCTACGGCGTGGGCATCGTGAAGGTCATGGGCAGGATGTCCGGCTTCATCGCGGCCAACGCCGCCCTGGCTCTGAACGAGGTCAACTACGTGTTGATCCCGGAAATCCCCTTCGACCTGGAGGGGGAGAAGGGCCTGTTCAAATCCCTCGAGAGCCGTCTGCGCAGCCGGAAGCACGCGGTGATCATCCTGGCCGAGGGAGCCGGACAGAAGTACGTGGAAGTGGGAGAAGACCGGAAGGACGATTCGGGAAACCCGGTACTCGGGGATATCGGAATATTCATCAAAACCGCGATCAAGAAGTACTTCAGAGAGCAAACCGACCTGTACATAAACGTCAAGTACATCGATCCGAGCTATATGGTGCGGTCTCCGGCCGCAAATGCCCACGATTCGATCTACTGCATGCAGCTGGCTCAGAACGCCGTGCACGCGGGGATGGCCGGAAAAACAGGGATGCTGGTGGGCTACTGGAACGACCAGATTACCCACGTGCCGATCAAGCTGGCCACTTCCCGGCGCAAGTGCCTGTCCCCCGAAGGCACTCTGTGGCTGAACGTGCTGGAAGCCACGGGTCAGCCTATGTCAATGGTCAACTAGGCACTAAAAGAGAAACTCGATGAATTTTGGAGGATAGCGTGAGCAAGCAAGGAGAGTTCATTTTTACTTCGGAGAGTGTGGGAGAGGGCCACCCGGACAAGATCTGCGATCAGGTTTCCGATGCCGTACTGGACAGCGCCCTGTCCCAGGACAGCAAATCCCGGGTCGCCTGTGAGGCCTTCACCACCACCGGACTGGTCCTGGTGGGCGGAGAGATCACCACCCAGGGCTACATAGACCTGCAGCGCATAGTCAGGGGTGTGCTCAAGTCCATCGGCTACGACGATCCCGCTTACGGCATCGACTACCAGTCCTGCTCGGTGATCTCCAGCATCCACGAGCAGTCTCCGGACATCGCCCAAGGCGTGAACAGGGGAAGCAAGGAGATCGGCGCCGGGGACCAGGGCATGATGTTCGGCTACGCCTGCCGGGAGACGCCGGAGCTGATGCCCGCCCCGATCCAATACGCCCACCGGATCATGCTGCGGGCGGCGGAGGTACGGAAACGGGGGACCCTGCCCTTCATGAGGCCGGACGGCAAATGCCAGGTCTCCGTGCACTACCGCGAGGGCAAGCCCGTGGAGGTGGCCACGGTAGTGCTGTCCCATCAGCACGCCGAGGATGTGGGGTACGAGGAACTCAAAGAGGCTTTCATCGAGGAGATCATCAAGAAGGCGATCCCCGCGCAGATGCTCGCCGGCAAGGTCACCTATCACATCAACCCCACCGGTCGATTCGTCATCGGCGGCCCCCATGGAGACACGGGGCTGACCGGGCGCAAGATCATCGTTGATACGTACGGTGGCATGGCCCGGCACGGCGGGGGAGCCTTCTCCGGCAAGGATCCGACGAAAGTCGACCGTTCGGCATCCTACATGGCCCGCTACATCGCCAAAAATGTCGTGGCTGCGCAGCTCTGTGAGAAATGCGAAGTTCAGCTTGCCTATGCCATCGGCGTGGCCAGACCGGTTTCCCTGTTCGTATCCACCTTCGGTACTGCCAAGGTTGCTGAAAACAAGATCGAAGGCGCAATCTCCGATATCTTCGACACGACCCCGGCAGGCATCATCGAAACCCTCGATCTGCGAAGACCGATCTTCCAGGAGACCGCCTCTTATGGCCATTTCGGGCGGGATAACTTCAGCTGGGAGCGGACCGACAAGACGGACGCGCTGAAGGAGAAACTGCTGTAGCGCCGCTTGAACGCACTATGAGCGCCTCCCGCGTACGAATCAGAGTGCTTGATATCGTAGTCTTTCTCGTTGCCCTGCTCGTGATAGGGCTGATCTCCCTGCAGACTTATGCCAGAGGCAGGGGTAGCCCGGAAATAACGATAAGCGGGGGTGCCCAGGGGACCACGCAGGGCACCGGTCAGGGCGGCGGACAGGATGCTGTCCAGGAAGCCGAACAGCAGTGGATCTATCCCCTGGACACAGAGACGACCGTGCGGGTACCGGGACCGCTGGGAGAGACGGTGGTGGAAATCGCGGACGGTACTGTGAGGGTTGTCAGCTCCCCCTGCCCCGAAAAGATATGCATCAAGACCGGCCGCATCTCAAAACCGGGACAGTGGATAGCCTGTCTGCCCAACAGGGTCTTTATCTCGATTCGGGGCAGGAGAAGCGAGCAGCCCGATGCGATCAGCCAATAGCCCGGACCGAACAAGCCCGGGGAACTCCAGCCCCGGGAGCTCGAGCCGCCCGGGAGGCCTTCCGGGAAGCCGCCCGCCCCGGCTTCATCGCCTCGTAGCCCTGGCCGCAGCTATCTGCCTGTTCCTGGCCTCGATCGAATACGTGATCCCCAAGCCCCTGCCCTTCCTGCGGATCGGGCTGGCCAACCTGCCCCTGCTCCTGGCCCTGGACCTGTTTCCGGTTTCCCACTTCTTCCTCCTCTTGGGAATCAAGATCCTCGGGCAGTCCCTGATCCAGGGCAGCCTGTTCTCCTTTGCCTTCCTGCTCTCCCTGGGCGGTTCCCTGGCCAGCGGAGTGGTGATGCTGGCAGCCCGCCGGGCGCTCAAGGGATCTACCTCTCTCATCGGCATCGCCATCCTCGGGGCCATGGCCTCGAACCTGGTGCAGCTGACCCTGGCCCGCTACCTCGTATTCGGCCGCTCCGTCTGGATGATCGCGCCTGCCTTCCTGCTGGTCGGACTGATCTCCTCGAGCATCCTCGGCTACCTGGCTCAGGCCTACAAGCAGCGCTCGACCTGGCTGCCCAAGGTTTTTCCGCAGCTCTCTGAGCAAGCCGCTTCACCCCCGGGATCCTCCTGATCAGGGTGCCTGGGACGAAGCGGCGCGGAACGGAGCACCCCCGGTCTTAACTTCGGCATGTTTGTCAATTTGAGAAAAGCTCGGATTTGTGTTACACCATTGACAACACCGTCAAAAACATCGCCCGGGCGGATGAGCCCTGAGGGCCCGAGCCATGGAGGAGTTGTATGAAAGCACATCAGATCCTGTACCTCAGCAAGAATGAGGTGGCAGAATGCGGGTTGACCATGCCCGAAGTTATCGAGGCTGTGGAGCAGGCCTTCCGGGAGAAGGGGGAAGGGAGGGTGGAGATGCCCCCCAAACCCGGTGTGCATTCCCGGCCCAACTCCTTCATCCACGCCATGCCCGCCTACATCGCGGCGACAGGCGCGCTTGGGGTAAAATGGGTCGCCGGCTATCCGGAAAACAGCAAGCGGGGTCTGCCCTACATCAGCGGCCTGGTGGTGCTCAACAACCCGGATACGGGGCTCCCGTTGGCCGTGATGGACTGCGTCTGGATCACGGCCATGCGCACCGGTGCGGCCACAGCGGTTGCCGCCCGCTGCCTGGCCCGGGAAGATTCCAGGGTCCTGGGGGTGCTGGGTGCCGGAGTCCAGGGATTCAGCAACCTGGAGGCGCTGAAGGTGCTTTTTCCCATAGAACGGGTGGTTGCCTACGACATCGACGACGGGCAGTTGGAACGCTACCAGCGGCGAATCCGCAGCCGCTGGCCGGAGCTGGAGGTACAGCGGGCAACCGGGCCCCGAGAGGCGGTGGAGAGCGCGGACATCGTCGTGACCGCCGGCCCGATCGTTCGCCCGCCTCATGCAACGATTCAAGCGGGCTGGTTATCCGAGGGAGCCTTCGCCTCCATGGTCGATTTCGACTCGTACTGGAGCGGCCCGGCCCTGGCCGAGATCGATAAGTTCACCACCGACGATATCCCTCAACTCGAGCATTACAAGACCCTGGGCCACTTTCAGGAGATCCCTCCCATTTACGGGGAGCTGGGTGAGCTGGTCACGGGCAGGAAACCCGGCCGGCAAAGCGCGGAGGAACGGAACGTGGCCTGCAACCTGGGACTGGCCATCGACGACCTGGCCACCGCTCCCCTGGTGTACAAGCGGGCGGTAAAAAAGGGTTTGGGCACCTGGCTGCCTATGTAGGTACTTGGATTGCAATCGATGATCGCCGGAGTTACACTAGTGCCATGACCCCCCGCTTCTTCGAAACCGCGGATGAGCAGAAGGTTCAGTGCCGGCTCTGTCCCAACGACTGCCTGATCGCTCCCGGAAAGTTCGGGGTGTGCCGGGTGCGTTACAACAACGAAGGAACCCTGGAGCTGCCCTTCTACGGGCGGTTGTCCGCCGTGGCCATCGATCCGATCGAGAAGAAACCCCTCTA
>CAZPPB010000179.1:0-6972 GCA_964588355.1 uncultured Spirochaetaceae bacterium
CGGAAGTCGGTCGGGCCAGGCCGGTGAGCAGGTTGATGGTGGTGGTCTTGCCGGCCCCGTTGGGACCGAGGAAACCGAAGATCTCCCCCCGGTGCACGCTGAAGCTGACTCCGTCCACGGCGGTTACCGCCTCGAAGCGCTTGAGGAGGTTTTCGGCTCTCAGCAGCTCCTCAGCCGGTCTTTCACCATCCTGCCGCCGGACGGACACAGACTCCGCTCGCTGATCGGACACCGCTCTTCCCTATTTCTCTTTGGCAGTGCAGGGATGCTTTTTGAGCGCACCATGGCACTCACGGTTTTGTTCAGGCGAGCACTCTTCGGGCTTTCCCTTCAGATGGTCCGGTTTCTCGCAGCAGTCCCTTTTTGAGCTATCCTTACAACACATCTTTTTCTCCTCCTTCAAGGTTTTTTCCCCGTTTACTATCGTCACAGTTCGGCGCCCTCCAACTGCTCCGCCGGGAAGAAGGCCAGGGCCTGGCGGAGCTCCTGCAACCTCTTCCTATCAAGCGCGTAGTGCACCATGTAGCCGTGCTTCGTGGAACTGACCAGGCCCGCACGCTTGAGTACGGCAAGGTGCTGTGAGACAGCCGGCTGGCTTATCTCCAAACACCGGGTGATGGCGTTCACACACAGCGATCGCCCACCGACTAGCTCCAGGATCGTCAGTCGAACCGGCACGGAAAGTGCTTTATGTAGCTGGGCGAGCTCTTCTATATCCATAAGTGTATAAGAATTGACTTATATTGTACTCCATAGGTTGATCTAGCGCAATAGGGAGATGAAAATTAGCAAAAAAGGATAGCCCCAATTAACCCATTCCACGCCTTTCCAAGTAAATCCCAGTACTCGGTTGTCGGGTAGGGGGAATTTGGGTATGTGTCCTCGACACATGTTCAAGTACATCGTGGACGTCAGCACGGGATGAGCAGGGATCAATCTCGGAGAGGACGCGGCCAATCCGTCTGGACTAATGCATTATAAAGGCATAGGATGAGCGTCGTCCATGATAAAGAAAGAGCAGGGTCCGTTCCGGGTGCTTCTGAAGTTTCTGGGACCCGGATTCCTCGTCACAATCGGGTTCATCGACCCCGGCAACTGGGCAACAAATATCGCAGGCGGGGCGGACTTCCGCTATAGCCTGCTCTGGGTAATAACGCTCAGCACCCTCATGCTTGTCCTCATCCAGAGCATGAGCGCACGGCTCGGGATTGCGACCGGTAAATCTCTGGGCGTGAACATCCGCGAGCATTTTCCGGCCCCAGCTTCAGCGCTGGTAGGCGTGACGATCGTGGTGGCCTGCGCGGCGACCGATGTCGCCGAGCTTCTTGGCGGAGCGGTCGGATTCAACTTGCTCTTGGGACTGCCCCTATGGGTCGGCGCGCTGCTGACGGTGATCTTGGAGGTTTTCTTCATCGTTTCGCAGCGCTATCACCGGCTGGAAAGGATAATACTGGGATTTCTTGCGGTCATTACGATCTGTTTCATCATCGAACTGTTCATCGTAAAACCGGATTGGCTCGAACTCGCTCCCGCTCTGGTAATACCCAGAGTCACGCGGGGAAACATCTACATCGCTATGGGAATGCTGGGGGCGGTTGTTATGCCTCACAACATTTTTCTTCACTCGAATGTGATACAGAGCAGAAAGTGGGGAGCGACCGAAGAGGAGAAGAAGCGGTTGATCCGGTTCGAGAAAACGGACACCTTGGCAGCCATGACTGTGGGCTGGATGGTCAATTCCGCCATGATCGTTGTAGCCGCATCCGTGTTCTTCAGGCATGGAGTGCATGTTGACAGCCTGGAGCAGGCATCTGCTACACTGCGCCCTTTGGCCGGACATTTCGCCGGGTTCCTGTTCGCCCTTGCGCTCCTGGCTGCCGGCATCTCATCCTCCACAACGTCTTCGATGGCGGAGGTGAATGTCATAACCGCGTTTCTGGGAAAACCGGAAGATCCGAAAACACTGCTCTACAAGATCTCCGCTTTCATCACCGCCATTCCCTCGTTTGTGATAATTCTGCTGAAAATCGATACGTTCAAGATCCTTATTTTCAGCCAGGTTGTACTGAGCATACAGCTTCCGTTCACCTTAATTCCGCTTCTGATCCTGTGCCGCCGCCGGACCGTGATGGGGAGTTTTCGCAGCAAGTCGGTGGAGTTCGTGCTCGCGATCGCGGTCTCCGCTGTTATCATCGCGCTGAATGTTTTTCTGCTCTATTCCACTATTTTCGCATAGGGGGCCCCTTGTGTACGAGAAGATCCTCCTCCTGATGGACTGCTCACCGGTCGATGAGGCCATTCTGAATCATGTTTTGGAGTTGGCCAAGATTCACAAATCCAAAGTTCACCTGTTCCATGTAGTTCACGCCCACACACTGGACCAGCAACGCGTCATGATCGCCCAAACCGAGGAGTGCCTGTCAAGGGCGCAAGGTGTGCTCGATAAGGAGCATATCCCAGCAAATTTTTCGTTTTCTGAAGGCGAACCGTCAGAGCTGGTGCTGGAAAAGATTGTTGGATCCGATTTCGACCTCGTGGCTCTGGCAACTCACGGACACAAGGGTATAAGCGATCTCGTGCTGGGAAGCGTGTCACGAATGGTGAAGCACGACAGCGACAAACCTATCCTAATGTTGCGGGGAGAAAAGTAAGGTGTGTCGCTGGAAGCCTTTCAGTCCGACTTGCCCTTATAACCCTTTTCCAACGACGTGTCGCTACTTTCGTGACGTACGTTAAATGAATCTTCGTCATAGAAGTACTTTCTCTCGCCAACTGGGACAAATGTCTTAGTTAAGCCGGACACCAGAGAAAGTGTACACCTTGTGCGATATCTAGGTACAACAGAAAATACAACAAAACAAAATGAAGTATATGATGTATAGGGTAAAATGGGCTGAAGTTTGGACAGAATGCCTCAAATCATGTCTAATATGCCGTAAATGAAACGTGTGTCGGTCTCAAAATCTGGTGAGGGGTGACCCTCGTGTCGGTTCGACTCCGACCGCCGGCAATTAATTGCGCACGTGGAATAGTTGACCGATTGCCTCGAATCCTTCTGTATCTTCGTGTTCCAGTTTTCGACGGATCTCTTCGAAACGTTGGATGGTCTCTTGTGAATAGAAACGTTCGCCACACCGCAAGCACACTTCCGCTTTCACGGTGAGTGTTGCCGTGTTTGTACCACCTTTTAACAACTTCTCGACTTCTTTCTCCACGACATCTCCGCCGCAAACCGGGCATTTATCAAATGGCAACATTACTCGTTTCTCCTCTCTGTCCAATTGATCCATCGGTTTGGATCAGGTCTGTATACGGTGATCAATACGGCCCAGCGGTTGTCCGGGTTATACGCCCACACACTGTGTGTCGGTTCTCCCCTCAGAGTTTGTCCGTACACCAGGCAACTTGGGTATGGTGTATCGGTTGGGTATTCTTCAATGATATTGCCCCTTCGTACCGAATAGAATATTTCTTCATAGGACAATCGATCCTCATGAGCCTCTAAATCCGCATGATCACTGATTCGCATCCGGTTCGCATCAATAGCCTCAACGATTTGTGAGATCTTCATGGCCCGACTTCAATCGTACCAAATAGCGGCTTCTTGGCATAGAAACGCAGTCCAAATCCAAAATACTGTCGAGCAGCATCCTCTGCCTACAAATTCCAATCCTTGGGACTGAGCTATTATTTTCTTGCGTTGGGAACTTGGCAAGTTCCCAACGAAGTTCCAGATAATATCTCTTCGCCGTCGATCCGCTCGATAGATCCACAAAATATGATTCCAGTGTTGGACAGCTTTTCCAGCTATCCAAGCATCATAGAGATAGGTGGCGATTGTCGAATCTCCATGCCGCATCCGGCAGTGTGGGCAGATATTTATATCTCCGAGAGGAAGAAATCGATAGACGGGAAGGAGTTGTTATCCTAGATCAACTGGAGCCGCGAGAATGGAGCGATGATCCCAAAACCTTTTGTTGTTGTTTATGACAGTATCTTTCCTCGTAGTGCTATTCTGAACAACCAAAATTTTCTATCTCGATGATAAAACTCTTGAATATAGTATATTAGGCTAGCGTTGCCTTTTTTTTCAATGCAGCCATTTTCATAGTGAGAATCGATGAATAGCCAGATCAGCCACCGGGTCCTGACAGAAGCCACCTTTAATGAGGCTCTTTATGAGCTGACAGTCCGCGATTCAGATCTGGCAGATCTTGTCTCAAGGTGGGGCGCTCCTCCATTCTGGACTCACCCTCCTGGCTTTTCTGGGATTGCCATCGCCATTATTTCGCAGCAAGTATCCTTGGAATCAGCACAAGCGGCATTTACCAAGCTGGAGAAGCTGATCGGTTCTATTAATCCACATAATTTTCTATCTCTGGATGGCGGCGCTCTCAAAGATGTTGGATTCAGTCGTCAGAAAGCTTCATATGTCCGTGGTGTTTCTGTAGACATTACACGGGACAAATTGAATCTGAAGGAGATTGAGTCGATGGATGACGATTCAGCCCGTAAGAGATTGATGAAGGTAAGAGGCATTGGCCCTTGGACCGCTGATACATACCTTCTCTTTGCATTACGACGATCAGATGCCTGGCCAAGAGGAGATCTCGCCTTAGTAAAAGCCATCCAGGAATTGAGAGGGCTCGAAAATATCCCCGACCTTGATGAGGTGGAACTTATCGCGGATCAGTGGAGGCCTTGGAGGGGCGTAGCGGCAAGAATCCTTTGGCATTATTACCTCAGTGAACGTGGTAGATCGACATCAGCCTAACCCATAGGAGGCCTCCCCGAGTCAAGAGATAAAGATTCCCCTGACAACCTGTTTCATTGCCGGTCTACAAGATGAACAATCGATTTCCCATCTCCCCAATCTGGCTTGGATTCAAAGATTCTGGTGCGAGAGGCTCTTCGCGATTCTCCTTGCTTTTTCTGTATCTGCATGGCTAAATCGGTCACTGTAGGAAAAGGAGGCTAGAAAGAATCCTTCAAGGAGGCGAAGGGGACTTGCTGTGCAGAACGAAAATTACTCTTTGGGCGGCGCTTCGGACACTGAAGGCTCGTAATTTTCCTCTGGCAAATCTACAACACGGTGCTGCAGGGCACGGTTGACGCCCAACCGGAAAACATCAGGCCGGGAATAGTGCCCGGCAACATCACAGACCGCCTTGGCGGAGTATATATGCTCTGTCGAACAATCAGCCAAAAGGATATCCTCACCTTCTGCCGGTCCGGCAATGACCTCGCCCCTGGGATCGATGATGCAGCTCTCTCCCGGATAACTGCTGGCAATTTCCTTATACTTTTCTGAAACACGGTCGGGCGACAGCACGTCGCCCACATCGATGACATAGGCAGCAGCTTGGGATGCAAATGCCCTGGATAGGAACAAGTGACGGGAGGTGCTCATCCCAGGCCAGGCAGCAATGTGCACCTGGGTACCTTGCGCCATCAACGCATAGCCCGGAAGGACCATGTTATGCTCCCAGCAGTTGAGCCCGCTGATTTTAGCGTATGGACGATGGTAAACGGTGAGACTGCTTCCGTCCCCCTCACCCCAGGCTGTGCGTTCCCGGTGTGTGGGCTTGAGCTTCCGGTGACGCCCCATTATGAATCCGCCGCTGTCGATGAACAGCAGGGTACAGTAGACAGTTCCCTGAGTTTGTGGGTCTCGCTCAGCAATCCCAATAACAATATCAATATTAGCTTTGCGAGCAGCTTCGCATAGACGGTCGGTAGCGGCGCTTGGTATTTCTACCGCGTTCGCCACATATTCGGCTGCCATGGATGCCGTCGCATCACCCCAAACGAAAAAGGGGTACCCTGGCAGCCATGACTCTCCAAAAGCAGCAAGCGTGGCGCCCTGTGCAGCCGCTTTCTTGATAAGGTGGCATGCCTTATCAGTCGATGCATCACGATCGAAGTAGATTGGCTCAGCCTGCACGGCAGCAAGCGTAAACTCTGTATATGTCACCATACCACCAAACCTCCCGGGAGCAGCAATGCCCCACATTTTACAATATCTAGCGGTTTGTTGATTTTGGCTACTTGTTCAGGTGTAAAAGCCCTCTTTTCAAAGGGCCATCTATGTAATTCTACGTATGTCTACCTCTGTATCTTACATGATTTACACTGTTTTTCAAGTTTTCTTCGACATTTCATCGACAGCTGATTTGGGCAAATCTGGTGAGGGGGGAGCCTCGTGTCGGTTCGACTCCGACCGCCGGCATTAACGGCCTTTAGTTCCAATTTCACTCACAGCACCCACTTACTTCTGATGTTCCGCAGACCGAACAGGAAAAGACCAACGGCAAACAGCAGCAGCACCGGGAAGCTTACCCAAAGCGACGGGAGACACTCCGTCACATCGCTCAATAATCTAGTCGATCTTCGGGAAATATCTATCGTATGGGGGTTCAGGCGGATCGAGCTGAGAGCGTTGTCCATCGATGAAGACCTGGAGGTATTGTAGCCGGGACTATAGTCCAGTGGTGGTGGGGATCTCGGCCACGATGCCCTTCAATAGTTAAGTCATGGACTTTGCCAGAACCCGCCGAACCGTCCACAGCGCAAACAGACCGGTGGCGGTATAACTGAAGGCGATCGCGGTGAACACACCGACGGTACCGAAGAGATACGAGCCCAGCAAAGCAAGCGGTACGGAGAAGCCGAACATTTCGAGGACGCTGAGTCCGGCCGCTTGCAGAGGGCGTCTCATCACATTTAACCCTGCGCTTACTACCAAATAAAACCCCTGAGCGGCATAGCCGAACGAAACGATCCGCAGATAGAGCGCCGCGGTGGCGATTACTTTGGGATCGGCACTGAAAATGGCGGCAATCCTTCCGGCCAGAATCAGGTATACCAGAAACAGGAAGCCGCCTACATATAGTGAAAAATGGCCGCTAGTGGTAAACCCGGCCTTCACACGGTCCAACTTCTTGGCACCGAGGTTCTGTCCGATAAAGGGCC
>CAZPPB010000180.1:0-6920 GCA_964588355.1 uncultured Spirochaetaceae bacterium
AAAGGAATTCTTAGATCCGAACGTAATTGAAGCTCTGTGGAACGAGAGAAACATAGAGCCTAAGCGGATTGAATGAAGTTTTTGAGGTTAGATTGGAGCTGGCTCTGTAGTAAAGCTACGACAAATTTCCTTTATGAAGCTTGTGCGTCGTTTTCGATTGTTGTATACAATTCAATCACAATGGAACACTTCTTCCATATCGGCCCACCATTCGCCTTCGGCCTTGTCGGGCAGGGGTTCCTGGCAGGGCTCGCAAACGTCCCACCACTTCTGTGTCATCGGGTCGGCAGCCATCTTTGCCATGTCGGCGGCAAAGTCGCTGCCTGTGTATTCCAGATAGCTGAACAGATAATTCCTGCCGTCCGGAAGCTTTCTCAAATAGATCGAATAATTGCTGATATTGCATTGCTTGATCATATCCAGAACCTCTGGCCAGACAGCGGCGTGCAGTTTTTTGTACTCGTCGATCTTGTCTTCTTTTACCCCGATTACCCATCCGTATCGTTTCATTGTTCTATACCTCCGTTAATGATTAAATATAATTTTCAACTTCTTCCATTGCGATCCCGGCCCATTCCCAAAGCCGTTGAGGTTCGTAGCGTACAGTTGAAATATCTTTCATGATAAATTCAATATGGCATTTGCCCTGGGCCTTTTCAAGCACCTGGCGGATATCGGCACGGGCTTTTTCCGGTCGCCACTGGCTTTCGGCAAAGACTGCCGGATTTGGCTTGTAGCTGATAACATATTCCGTTCCGATTTCATCAATCGCCCGATCGATATCGCACCAGGGACTGACAGATATCTTTCGAAGGTTCTTTATTCTGCGCAGAATGTCAATCTTCTTATCAAGCGGTTCGCAACAGCCGTAATAGGTCAATCCAAAACGCTCAAGCCATCGCATATCATGCTTGAGGGCGAATTCCCAGTGCATTTCCGGAGACACTTCAGAGAATATCTGCGCATTTGAACATCCCCACATATTGTGTGGCCGAACATGATCAGGATCATAGTCATCGCCGGGCAACTGCCCGGTGTATCCGTATCCTCCGGAGCCGACGCGTTCATTGGCATTATCCAGCGAAAGAAGATTCATCTGTTGAAACTGATCCAGTTCGACCATCCATGCATCGACCATTTTTGATACTGCGGCATTGACCATATCTGGCCGCAGGATCATGTCCATCATTGCCTCCTCAATGCCCCACCAGCGAATCAGATAATCCCACGGTGTGAACCATATATGCGTCTGGCCGATCTTTCTAACCGGTATGATACCGTCGAACACTTCGCACATCGCCTGATAGCGGTATTCGGTTGCCTTTTCATTGTGGGTAATAATCGGCATCTTAATCTTTTCGAGGTCTTCGGGCTCTTTGATCTGGATATTGAAATGCCTCGAAACAATATCACTCGTTTCATCGGTTTTGGCAATATCCACGTCTTCGATGATTCCGAAATCCGTGCTGTGAATAGCCAGAGGACAGCCAATAAAATCACTGACAACCATATCGGCAGGCAGATGTTTCCACTGGTAAATGGTTTTTCTCAATAAATCTTCCTGGTCCCGTGCCCAGGGATGTTCGGCTTCGAGAGTCAGCTCATTATTGACATTCATCTCGTTCCAGCAAATCTCGTTGATCCAGACCAGCGGTCTTTCTGACTTTAGATCATTCAGCTTTGTCCATAACCGGGCTTTTTCTTTATGTATATCCTTAGAAGCAATCCTGGCAACCTCACCGGCTAAACGACGCAGGATATCTGTATCTTTCTGTGACAGCTTGATTTCATGGGCCACAGGCGTCGGCGTATGATGACTTGGATCATGCAACATTGTTAATCTCTTCCATTCTTAAATGACTCTAACACTTTACCACTACCATTGTGCCGGCATAAAATCATCGACATCGGCCTGCGTGATAATATGCTTGGGTAGATACCTTACCGGTTCAAGTTTTTTACCTTCGAACCACTCCGCGGCAGCATATACTGCAATAGCACCGTCACCTTCAGCCGACTGATACGTGATGGCCAGAGCATCGCCTGCCTTGACCGAATCCATTCCCGTTTTGCTGTTGCCTGCCGCTACGATGACAATATCTTTTCTCCCCGACTTTTTTACTGCTTCCAGTGCTCCTGTCATCGAGAAGCCGTCGCCGGCGAGCACAAGGCCCTTCAGTTCATCGCCGTACTTGATTAGCCATGCCGAAACTAATTGCATTGTACCCTCAGCTTCAAGGTTGGCCGTGTCCATTACGAGCATTTTCATATCGGGTGCATATTCGGCAAGTTCGGTAATGGGAGCATAAGTACGCGCAAAAAATGGCGAGCTGCCTGGCATGTGTCTTACAATCGCGTATCCACCTTTTTTATCTAATGCATCTGCAAATGTCCGCGCCAGCATGCGGAACTGTCCCCAGTCATCAGGTCCCGTCCAGGCCAGACAATATTTCATCGCCTTATCGCATGGAATGGTGTTGGATGTTATGCAGGGGATGCTTGCTTTATTTATACGGCGCAGTAGGGGCGTGCAGGCTGTTGCATCAACAGGCGCGAAAATGATCATATCAGGCATCTCATTGATAGCCTGGTCTGTCTGCTGGGCCTGGAGGTCCATGTTCCAGTTGCTGTTATAGATTTTTACCTTCATCCGGCAGGCTGTGGCCATAACCTTGAATCCGTTTACATACGCAGTCCAGTACGGGTGATCGCCGGCCTTGAGAAGTACGATGCGCTTTCCACGCGGGCCGTCTTTGGGGGATACGGGCATATCGACTTTATCGACATTCCAGCCGGCATACTCAATATCCCACCAGTGTCCATTGTCGGTTTCCGGAAGTGCTTTCGGATCTGTGGGGCGTTGAGGAATGGTTACCAATTCGGTTTCCGGCAGAATGTATGGTTGTCCGTCCGTACCCCTTAATGAATACACATCTAATCTGGGCATTGTATTGTCGCCGGTATGAACTGGTGCACGGTTGCGCATAAAGTATATTGCGCAGATCGCCACGATAGCCACGATTGCAACAATTGTGATACCAGCCGAGATAAAGCGGTTTTTGTTGGTTATTGTACGATCTGTTTTTTGGGCTTCTTTGATCAGGTCCGGCCGTTGTCCTTTTACCAGCTCATGTTTGTATATTACAAATGCTTCGTAAAGAACCACCAGAGCGAGAATCACTCCATTGACAAATATCTGCACCTCGAAGCCAAGTCCGAAGCAGCCGATGCCGTTAAAAAGCGTCGTCAGCATAAGAACGGCAAAGTAGCTTTTCAGCACGCTTCCCTTGCCCCCGCTCATAAGAGCACCGCCTATAATCACTGCCGACAGAACAGTCATAAGCGTACGGTTTCCCAAAACGGTTGCCGAGGTCATCGAACTGAGACTGCTTGCGAAAAGTACTCCCCCGATTGCTGCTGTCAGTCCGCAGATGATAAAACCCGCGATCAGGTAGCTGTCCGGCTTCAGGCCGGCCAGCCATGCGGTTTCTGCGTTTCCTCCGATGATGAAAAACGCACGACCCAGGGGAGTCCGGTTCAGAAACAATGTGAATGCAAGAACCATAACCAGCGTTACGATAACAATCGGAGGGAAAAAAGGGATCAACGGAGTTTCAAGCCAGTCCGCAAAGCGAAAATCGTCTATCGCTTTTGATCCGCCCTTACTGTAAAGATGCATCAGGCCCGTTACCACGGTCATTGTTCCGAGAGTGACTATGAATGAATTGATTCTGGCCTTCACGACCAGCAGCCCGTTGACTAATCCCACTGATGCTCCGGCAAGAACAGAGAGCATTATCGATCCTATCCAGCCAAATTCCGGCTGCAGACCGATTGAAAGCATTCCGCAAAGCATAACTACCGCCCCGATGGACAAGTCAAGCTGTCCCAGGATAAAGATAACCGTAAAACCGATGGAGACAATGGCATTAAGACTGGCGCCTTTCAGAATGGTCGTCACGTTGTGCATCGAAAAGAAATTGGGAGCAAACACAGACAGCCACAAAAAGAGCAGCACCAGCATCAACAACGCCCGATTATTATTAAGGAAACCGGGCAAGCTGTGTCTGACGACCTGTTTACGCATAGTCCTTACCCCTCTTTCTAAGCTGATATTGATGCAGGCCGACAACGATGATGAAGATTGCCCCGGTCACGATATTCTGCTGAAACGTGTTTATTCCGATGAATGTCATAATGTTTGCTAAAAATCCTATTACCAGCACACCTCCGAATACGCCCAGCATATTCCCTCTTCCTCCGCTGAGCATCATACCGCCTATCACAACAGCCGTAACTGATTTGAAGTCATACCCCTTGCCCAGATAGAAAACGCCGAGTTTGTTCATCGAGGTTATAAATATGCCGGCAATAGATGCACAGAAAGCTGCTGCGAGAAAGTCCATCAACACCACGCGAGGAACATTGATGCCCGTCGTTTTTGCCGCGGCCTTCGAGGAGCCTACGAGTTTGGATTCGATCCCAAAACGTGTTCGGGTCAGCACCAGGTGACACGAAACAAACATAAGGACCATGACCGCAACAATTAACGGTACCGGGCCGATGCTCAAGCGAAAAATATTTATGAAAGTCGCGCCGGCGGTCCCGGGCTCAATATCGGGATAGACTTGGGTGTTGCTCCATGTAAAACGCATAAAGCCTTCCATGAAGAACGCTACAGCTAATGTCCATAGGATCGGGTTAGCATTGAATCGTCCCACCACGAAACCGTTCATAACACCGATCAGCATTCCCGACGACACCCCAAGAACCAGAGCAGGCGCCAATCCAAGAGGCAGTGCCGCCACACTGATAATCCCGGAGAAGGCCATTATCGAAGGAATAGATAAATCGGCCATGTTGCCGGAATATGTCACAAAGGCCATGCCTGCCGCTACTATACCAAGTAGTGAGATAGCATTAAGGATACTCATCATGTTCTTGGGTGTAAGGAACTCATCCGAAACGAATTTGCCGACTATAAGCAGCAGCAGGGCAATAAAGTAGATGCCAACTCTATCATATATCGCTGTGAGTCGGGATAAGTTTGTTGCTTTATCAGCAGACATCATCCGAGTTCTCCATTCATTGCCAACAGCACGGATTCCCCGGTAAGCCGGTCTTTCTGCATCTCAGAAATCAAATGCCCGTCCCTCATCACGACCACGCGGTCGGAAAGCCCAACTAATTCAGGCAGATCGGAACTGATAAGTATGATTGCCCGGTCGTTATCCGCCAATTCAATTATGGCCTTATGAATCTTCATCTTGGCCTTGATATCCACCCCACGAGAGGGTTCGTCGAGAACAAGAATGGTCGGATCGGCGGCGATCCACTTACCGAGAAGAACTTTCTGCTGATTGCCCCCGGACAGGTTGCTGACGTCTGCCGACGCTGAGGAAGTAATGATGTCAAGTTTGCTGATCAACTCTGCGGTTTTCGCGTTCTCATGGCGTGAGGAATATATGCCGCATCGCGTATAGCGATCTATTATTGCCGAAACCATATTCTGCTTCACCGACAGCCGCAGAAACAAGCCGTCTGTTTTGCGGTCCTCCGAAAGATACAGCATGCCGTGTTCCATTGCCATAGAGTACGAATGTTGCTGAAGCCGCTTGCCGGCCACTTCGATCGTTCCGCTGTCCAGAGGATCCAGGCCGCACATCGAACGTGCCATCTCCGTCCTGCCCGCACCGGTCAGGCCGGCCACGCCCAGTATCTCACCCTTGCGGGCATGAAATGACACATTATGAAAGAAGCCCTTTCGTGTAATGTTTTGTACATCCAGAACAGTTTCACCAATGTTTGGCCTGCGCTGAACATAGAACTCATCTATGGCTTGGCCCACCATCATCTGTACTACCATAGAGGGAGTGACTTCATTTATTGGTTTCGTGTAAATAATTTGGCCGTCACGCATGATCGTAACACGGTCGGCGATTTCAAAAACCTCCGGCAGATGGTGCGAAATATAAATGATTGTGATTCCGCGATTCTTAAGTTGCCGGATGATTTTGAAAAGCCGTCCCACATCCTCACGTGACAACGCCGACGTCGGTTCGTCCATCACCAATACGCATGGATTACTTCCCAGAACCTTTGCTATCTCCACGAGCTGAGACTGATGATGGCTGATCTCTTCGATTGTCTTCAGCGGATCCAAATCCAGACCTACTCTATCGAGTAGATGCGAAGCCTGCTGCACCATCGCCTTTCTGTCGAGCCAGAAACCGTATTTGCGAGGCAACCTGCCGATGAGCAGATTTTCGGCGATGCTGATAGGACGTGCCAGGCTGAGTTCCTGGTAAATCATGCCGATGCCGTGAACCCTGGCCATGGCCGGAGAGTGCAACTCTACTTCTTTCTGTCCGATGAAAATGCTGCCGGTATAGTCGTTGAAAGAGCCGGCCAGTATCTTCATCAGCGTGGACTTACCGGCTCCATTTTCGCCCATGAGAGCATGAACTTCCCCGGCCCGCGCCTCAAAATCAACGCTGTCCACCGCCAGTGTGCCGGGATACTTCTTTGACACACCTTTCATCCTTAGAGCAATACCAATGTTATCAGAGTCGGATATCATATATCTTGTCAGTTTAATGTATTGAGTAATTCTTGTTAATCGCAGATACTGGATTCTTACACGCTATATTCGCCAAGCTCTAAAGGGTATTGCCCATACTTGCGTACTAACTTTACGATATAGTCATAAGCATGCCCGGAAACGCTGCTTGCAACAGAGTGGTCTGACTGGAAAATATAGCCGCCGCCTTTGGCTGCATTGAGTTTTGTCAGCACTTCTTTGCGAATTTTTTTCTCGTCGCCGGTCTCCCATATCTGGATATTACTGTTTCCGCAGATACCAAGCTTATGGCCGTATTTACGACGCAGGTCCACGGCGTCAAGATCCGCCTTGGCCTCCA
>CAZPPB010000181.1:0-6777 GCA_964588355.1 uncultured Spirochaetaceae bacterium
GTGGCCAGGGCTTCCCCGAGAGAACACAGATACATGTCGGAGAGCCAGCCGGCCAGATCGAGCAGCCGCTGATCGAACACGGGCCGTTTGTCTACCGGTCGCTGGATCTGCTTGATCTCCGGCACGCCCGGAGGCGGGGTAAGCCTTTCGCCCACGACGTAGCCGGTAAGCTGGCGCGAGCCGAAAGGGACCAGAACCCGGTAGCCGGTTGTGATTTCCAGATCTTCGGGAGCAGAATAAGTGAATCTCTGATGGATGGGGAGGTTGAAGACAACCTCGATCAGGTGATCCTTGTTGAGGCTCATGGCCGATTAGTCGGGCGAGCGCGTAAGTCGAGCTTCCGGGCTGGCCGGCGGGCTGTCCGCCTGGCCGCCCTGGCCGCCCTGGCTGGCCGGGCTGCCAGCCAGGGCGCCGGCCACTACCGGAAGCGCCTTCAGCCGCCTCAGATCATCCCACACCGGGGAGCGAAGATCGGTGTTTCGCAGCACCGCGCTGGGGTGGTAGGTCGCCACCACCGGAATGCCCCTGTAATCCAACTCTTTGCCCCGCAGCCGTCCGATCCCCTCGCTGCAACCGCAGAGGATCTGGGTGGCGATGCGGCCCAAGGTAAGGATTGCTCGGGGTTTGAGGATATCGATCTGCCGCTTCAGGTAGGGCAGACAGGCTGCGCTTTCTCCGGGAAGGGGATCCCGGTTTCCCGGAGGACGGCATTTGACGATATTGCCGATAAAGCAGTTCGTCTTTCGATCAAGACCTACGGCCGTAAGCCAGCGATCCAGGTACCGCCCCGCCCTGCCCACGAAAGGCCTTCCGATTCGATCCTCCTCTCCCCCCGGGCCTTCCCCTACAACCATCACCAACGGATCGATCGCTCCCTCCCCGGAGACGGTCTGTCGTCGCTCCCTGTGCAAAGCGCAGCGGGTACAGGCAGCCACCTCCCGGGCAATTTGATCTATAGCCTGCTGCCGGGAGGGATCGGGAGTCGATTCCGCCCCGCTACGGGGAGCCAGCGCCGGATGTTCGTGACGGAATCCGTCCAGCAAATAGTCCTCGGCAAGGTTGAGGAGTTGATAGATTTCAGACTCGTTCATCCCCATCGTAAATCACCCTTTCCAGAAACAATCCCCGAGCCGGCGCGCTCATCCCGGCCTGCGACCGATCCCGGGCCTTCAGAGCGTCGGCCAGAGCAGCCGGAGGCAAGGCTTTTTGCTCGTATTCCAGGATCGTACCCAGCATGCTGCGCACCATCTTCCACACGAAGGAGCTGGCCGCCACCTTGAAACAGATGAAAGGACCCTCGGGGAAGAAACAGGCCGTGTCCAACCGTCGGACTTTGGACCTGCTGGCGTCCCCGGCGGCGGCGAAGGTCGTGAAGTCGTGCTCCCCCAGTAACACCGAGGCCAGAGCGTTGAGCTCCCGCAGATCCGGTCGCCGGCGGATCTTCCAGCAGTACAGCCGCAGGTGGGGCAAACCCACGCTACCTGTATATAGGAAGTACCGATACACCCTTTGGCGGGCGTTGTTCTTGGCGTTGAACTGTCCCGGCGCCTCCCCGCTGTCCAGCGCCCGTACGTCAGGAGGAAGGTAGGAGTTCAGGGCGATGTGCCAGCGGGAAGGTTCTATGGAAACCAGATCCGAGGAGAAATTTCCCACCTGACCGCTGGCGTGCACCCCGGAATCCGTGCGGCCCGCCCCCTGTATGCGCACCGGATGGTCGTGCATTCGCCGCAGGGCTTCCTCGATATCTCCCTGTACCGTGCGGGCGTTGTTCTGAACCTGCCAACCGGAAAAATCGGTTCCGTCATAGGCCAGGGTGAGGCGAATATTGCGAACCAAATCCGTTTAACCCTGCTCCTGGAGCTGTTTGATCTCTTTGTTCATCTCGTCGTAGAGCTCGCGGGCTTTGTCCAGGATGGCCGAAGGTTTGCTCTTGGAAGCCTTCCCCGTCCCGAAGAGTTTCGATACGATCCTCTTGGCGTTCTCCAGACTCTTGATCCGTTTTTCCGTTTGCTTGCGCGGACCGTATTTGTATTCCAGCAAACCGGCAATATAGAGCAAACCGTCGTAGCCGTAATTTTTGTCCAGGTCCGGACCGAGGTTGACGTTGGCTTCCAGAGGCTCCTGACCGTTCTGAGACATCTCGATAGCCTGCATGTAGAAGAAACGGGCCTTGCGGTAGAACAGCCTGGAGAGGTAATCGTAGTTCTCACTGAATGTTTTACGATGAAGGGGTTCCAACAGCCACGCCGCCCGCAGAGCCGATAAAGCCTGTTTGAGGGTCGGCGAGTAGTACCTGTCCAGAGATTCATAACACATCATGGCCAGGTAGTAGCTGGCCGCCCCTTCCTTCAATCCCCGATAGTTCGTGAAATCCAGATCCTTGAATACCAGGGACACGCTTTGCGCGCGTCCGTTTGTCTGCTCTTGCAGCGCCTCGATGGACTCCTCCTTGATCTCGAGAAAATCCTGCGGGTAGGCGGCATACAAACAGCTGGGACAGACCATCACCGCGTACACCAGAGGGAAAAGCTCTCCGTATTTCTTCGACGGCTCGTAGGTGCGGTGCAGCTCCTCGGTCAGCTCTCCGGCAATGAGCCGTCCGCCCCCCGACAGCAGATCCTCCCTGTAAAAACTGGTCTCGCATACGGGACAGACAACCGGGTTCTTGCTGAAAAAAGTTGTCTTTTTCGCTTCCTGATCTTGATCCGACATCAGTCTCCCTCTATGACAACCATGGCCAGGGCGTTGTCCCGTTCGTGGCTAAGCGAGATAAACACCCTGGTGCCGCCGAGTTGCTCCAGAGACTCCTGCGCCTGGCCGTAAAGGTGGAGTTGGGGTTTGCCGAGCTCGTCGTTCATCACCGCGATTTCCTTCAGAGAAAATCCGTGCAGTCCGGTGCCCAGGGCTTTGCCAAAGGCCTCTTTAGCAGCAAAACGGGCGGCTAAACTCAAGATGCCCCCCTCCCCTTTGGGCAGGGCCACCCTCAATTCGTCATCATGGAAGAAACGCTGCAGCAGCCCCGGTATTTTTTCCCAGCGCTTCAACCGATATACGTGAACCACATCGATACCGATCCCTAAAATCATTCTTGCTGCTCCTCCATCCCAGATAGGATAAATGTCAAATCCAGTTCCTGCGGTTCGAATTTCAGAACCACGAATTCCGGCGGAATATCCGGCTGCGGATACAGCGTCTCCGGGCCGGGTTTCTCTATGTCCCCGCAGTCAATCACAAGTCGAAGCTTCTCCAGCGGCAGCGCCTCTATCGAACGCTGATTTCCCTGAATCCGGATGCTTCCCCTGGGCAGAGGTTCCGCCAGCCTGAGGTCCGGGGACAGGTCGATGCTGATGATGGCGACATCCTCAAAGGTCTTGATAATCACCGCCTCCCTCAGGATTCCCCGAAACACAACCGCCCTTTCCCGGGAGTAGTCAATCAGGGGATTCTCCTGCACGATCATCACCTGCTCCGTGAAATCTTCGGTCCGCCCTTCCAGATCGATCTCCTGCAGCCGGATCGACTCGGTCGAGTTGACCAGGTTCCTGGGTCCCGAGATCTGTACGCTGTCCGGGACAATCGTGTATTGCACCAGATCGTAGCCCGCCGGCGGAGACCCCGTGATCACCGGCTCCAGGGCTACGGTTTTCTCGATTCTCTGTTCCAGGGTCACCGAGATCTCCGCCGGCTCCACCCGTATATCCAGGGGTTCTATGTTCAAAGAACTTCCGAGGCGGACGACCCGAACCGGAATTCGAAACTGTCCTTCTGACTGGAAACGGCCGAAATCGGCGTACACCTCCACATCATCTTCGATCACCGAAAATATCGCTTCCTCCTTGCCCCGCAGCGTCACCCGGGCACTCTTGGGGTAGGGTTTGCTGATTGCCAATCCCGCGGGAGGATCGACCTCCAGGGGAACACTGAAGAAACGCTCATCCATGGTATTGACCCTGTAGAAGAGAAACAACAGAGCCGCTGCGGCCAGGGAGATGATCTTTGCCGGCCAGTTGGAGAAGATGCTCTCCACAAACCTTCTGGTTTTCAAGCCTCGGCCTCCTCCAGCGCTTCCCCCTGGTACTCGACCAGTCGTTTCAGGACCTGCGAAACCTCGGGCAGGGACAGGTCGTAGAGCAGGTTTGCGTCGTAGGCCAGGGAGATGGTCCCGTTTTCCTCCGACACCACGAGGATCACCGCATCCGTCTCCTCGGCCAGGCCCAGAGCAGCCCGATGGCGGGTACCGAAGGAGCGGCGGATATCCGGCTGCTCGGATATGGGCAGGAAGCAGCCGGCCGCGATGATCTTGTCTTCATGGATTACCACAGCTCCGTCGTGAAGCGGGCTGCCGTCTGTAAAGATCGTCAGGATCAAGCTCGAGCTCAAATCCGCATTCATCCGGGTCCCCGTCTCGATGATCGTGTTCAACCCGATGTTGCGGGTGAATACTATCAGACTGCCGCAGCGCTTGGCGGCGAGCATCTCCGCGGCGTTCAGGACCGCGTCCAGGTGGTAGGAGCGCACCCGCCTACGAAGGCGGAACCAGGTTCGGGTGCCGATCCTGGTGAAGATCCGCCGCAGCTCCGGTTGAAAAATGATGGCGATACCGATAACCAGACCGGGGACCAGCAGATTGAGGATCCACAGCAGCGTGCTGAGACGCAGAAAAAAGGCCGCCAGGTAGATCAGACCCATGATCAAAGCGCCCTTGACCAGCTGAACCGCCCGCGTCTGAACGAGGATCTGGTAAGATTTGTAGATCAGATAGGCCAGCAGCAGGATATCGAGTATAGGTACTATGTATTCCCGTACGAACCAGTGCCCGGCAAACCAATCCATACCTACTCCCGCACCGCGGAGCGCCGAACCGCGGAGCGCCTAATCGCTTCAAACATCTTGACGGTGTCCACAGCCTCCGGGACATCGTGAACCCGAAGGATATCCGCCCCGTTCATCAATGCCAGCATGTTCGCCGCTACCGTACCGGTCAGCCGCTGGTCCACCGGTTTGTCGAGCACCGTGCCGATAAAGGATTTGCGGGAAAGCCCGATCAGTATCGGGTAGCCGAGGTTCTGCAGCAATCGAAGTTCCCGGAGGATAGCCAGGTTGTCCTGGAGGCGCTTGCCGAAGCCGATGCCCGGATCGATGATGATCCGATCCTCCCGGATCCCGCAGGAGCGGGCGAAGTCTACGCAGCCGGCAAGCTCCCCGGTGATCTCGGCGATCACGTCCTGGTACTGGGGATTTTCCTGCATGTGCTTCGGCTCGCCCCGCATGTGCATCAGGATCACCGGAACATCCCGCCCGGCGATGCATTGCCCCAAGGGGGGGTTGTCCCTCAGGGCCGAAACGTCGTTGACCAGATCGGCGCCTGCGGCCAGAGCCTCCTCGGCAACCTCGACTTTGCGGGTGTCGATAGAGATGAGCACATCCGAAAGCTCCCGGATCTTCTTGATGACGGGAACGACCCGCCGGATCTCTTCAGACATCTGCACCGGATCGGATCCGGGCCTGGTTGATTCGCCTCCCACGTCGAGGATATCCGCACCGGCCTGGATCATGGCCCGAGCACTCTGCACAGCCTGATCGGTCTCCTGCACCCGGGACCCGGGGTAGAAGGAGTCGGGAGTGCAGTTGAGGATTCCCATCACATAGCGGCGCTCCTGAAAATCCAGCACTCTATTTTTCCAGGAAAGGCGGCGGATCGGTGTACGGGGGCGGATGCTGCTGTGCATGGGTTTCGGCTTGGATTGTAGCAGTTCCACCAGGCAGCTTCAAGAGCGGGGTCAAATCGGATCGGGATATTGTAGATTACCTATATAGTCTTATTTACATTCCTCCCTGTTCAATGGTATTCTTGAACAGGTATCAACAACCAAAAACCAACAATCAGGAGGAGCCCAATGGCCAAACTTGGCGATCAATTTCAAAGCGCCGACTGGAAGCAGGAGAAGCATTCTCCGGTTATCGAATGTCCCGACTCGGTGAAGGCGGGAGAGAAGTTCAAGGTGACCGTGTCCGTAGGCAAAGAAATCGCCCACCCCAATACCACGGAGCACCACATCCGCTGGATCCAGGTGTTCTTCAAACCGGATGACGACAAATTCAGCTATCAGCTGGCCAACTGCGAGTTCAGCGCCCACGGCGAGTCCGTCAAAGGCGCCAATGAGGGCCCGGCATTCACCGAACCTAACGTCAGCGCGACACTGACCCTGAAAGCCTCCGGCACCCTGTACGGTCTGAGTTTCTGCAATATCCACGGTCTGTGGGAGAGCAGCAAGGCCGTAAAAGTCAGTTAGTACGCGGACCGCAGTTTTCCCCTCCCGGGCTGAGCAAAGAGTTCGGGAGGGGGTTTTAGCGTATGAGTCTGCGCACGCTCCTGGTAACCATCGCACTCTGTCTTCTGCCCATTTCCGAGCTGAGGGGAGGACTGCCCTTTGCCCTCTCCAATGAAGTTTCTCTGCCCATAGCCTACCTGATCTGCGTGGGAGCGAATGCCCTGGTTTCACCTCTGGTCTACCTGTTCCTCTCCAGCCTGCACAAGCTGCTGGAACGCTGGCAGCCGTACCGGCGGCTTTTTGAACGCCTGGTAGAACGGGCCCGCCGCAGGGTGCATGCAAAGGTGGAGAAGTACGGCTACGCCGGCCTGATCCTCTTCGTGGCCATCCCCCTCCCCATTACCGGCGCCTACACCGGAACCCTCGGTGCCTGGATCCTGGGAATGGATCGGCGCAAAACGATCCTGGCGGTGTTCGTCGGCGTGATCATAGCCGGGATCATCGT
>CAZPPB010000182.1:0-6752 GCA_964588355.1 uncultured Spirochaetaceae bacterium
GCTAAAGGCTTGCTTTTCGAAGTTTTGGCCATACCTTATCGCTGAACTATAAATATTAAAGCACAAGATTTCAAGGCTCTCATAAGGATTATCGGTGCGCAGGGCTCAGGATTTAACGAACATGATCACTGCGAATGCAGTGAGGAGGACGAGCACGACCCTGTGGAACCAGAGATCGGACAGCCGCCGAAACAGCAGCACTCCGCAAACGGTTCCCGCCGCAACGAAGGGGCTGTAGTACAGCAGGGTCCGCCAGAGTTCGGGTGTGAGCAGTCCGGTCACGTAGAAAAGAGGGATCTTGTACAGAATCATGAGCACGAAGTACGCCTGAAGGGTGGCCTTGAATCCCTTCTTTCCCAGGTTCATGGAATCGCAGTACATGATCACCGGCGGGCCGCCTGCGCTCAAGGCACCGCTGATGATGCCGCCAGCGAATCCGGCCAGATAACCCCAGCGGCGGTCCATGTGGAAGTGATTTTTGTTCTGTGTCAGCAGGGCGAAGGCGACGTAGCTGAGGATGAACCCGGCCAGGATCTTCAGCAGCAGGCCTTCGGGTAGATTGACCAGCCCGTAGAGGCCGATGGGTACGCCCAGGGCGGTTCCCACCAGGAGGGGGAGGAGGGTCTTCCAGACGATGTGCTTTCGCAGGGGGATGGTCAGGATGGTGAAGATCGCCAGAGTGCAGAAGCTGACGAAGGCGTTGGCCAGTTTTATACCGATCAGCAGCGGCAGCAGCGCCATGGCGACCAGGCCAAAACCGAAGCCGCTCAATCCTGAAATGAAGGAGGCAGCCAGGGTTGTCGCGGCGATGAGCCAAAACATTTGGGGGAGATTATTTGCGGCGGCTATGCAGAGACCGCTTTGGCCTTGTCCAGCAGGTACTCCTCCGCTTCCACGGACCAGAGGCCGCTGTGGGATTCCACGATCTGCGCCAGTTTGGCGAACAGCGGATCCGAGGCGCCCTTTTGCTTGAAATCCTCCATGGCGGTCAGCTCCATCTCGATATTCGTGTAGATCAGCTTTTTCCCCCCCGGGATCTTCGGCAGGTTCAGGGTCGTTTCTACGACGGCGTTCAGCCCGCCGACGTGGGTCACCATCATGGCCGGATTGATCTTTCCCTCCGACATCAAAGCCAGAGCCTCGATCATGTCATCGGTGTTTCCCCCGCTGGTGCCGACGATGTGGGTGTTGCCGTAGTGTACGTTGTAGAAGTTGACCCTGGCGGCGAACTGGGCGTCGGTCGGACCGGCGAAGAAATTCAGGCAGCCGTTTTTCCCCAGGATCCGATCCCCCGTTTCCACGACCGGGGCCACAGGGGCGAAAACAAAAACGTCGTCAAAACCCTCGCCCCCCGTGTACCCGATCAGGTGGCCGGGTACATCCTCGATCCCGCCGGTGTTGCTGAAGACCAGCTCGATACCCAGCTCTGCAGCCTGCTCCGGCGGAAAAAACCTCCTGGCCCGCTCCAGTCTCCGGTCGTCGATATCGGTCACAACGACGAGCCGAGGCCGGGCGGCGGCGTGAAGGGCGTAGTCCAGGGCACCGAGGCCCATCGGCCCGGCTCCGGCCAGCAGGGCCAGGCATCCCCCTTCCCGGATGCCCATCTGGTGTTCGTAGGATCCCTGCTCGTTGTGAAAGGAGGCGTGGAAAGCCCCGGCGATGCAGGAGACCGGCTCCGACAGGGAAGCGGGAAAGTAGCCCCGGCCGGTGTAGGGCAGCAGGCAGTTCATCTCCATAACCTCGTTGGGGATGATGATGTAGGTGGCGTCTCCTCCGATATGGCGAAACGAGTAGCCCGGCGCATCCAGGCTCCCTTTGTAGTTGAGCGCGGGCTGTATAGAAAACTTCATATCCGTTTTGAAGCTCTTGCTCCACTTCTTGCCAACCTCCACCAGCCTGCCGGACATCTCATGGCCGATGATCGTCGGGTTTTTATCGATGTCGTTGGGCACCCGTTTGTGCTCCGCCCCCTGCTTGGCAGCTTTGTAGCTGGACATGCAGATCGAATCCGAGATCACCTGGGCCAGGATCTCGCTATCCTTGATGGGGGGGAGTTCGAACTCCTCCAGCCGTAAATCCTCTTTTCCGTACAGTCGCACAGCCAGTGTCTTCATCTCGTATTCACTCCGTTTCTACTTCAGCATGATCTGCCCGCCGGTAACCGGAATAGCCTGCCCGGTTTCGTAGGTCTGATCCAGGATATACAGCAGCGCGCGCATCACATCCTGGACGCGGCAGCCCCGTTTCATCGGCACCTTCGCCTCGTAAAAGCGCCGCACATCCTCAACACTGCGCGCCCCCGGGACCTTGCCCGCCCGCAGGTACTGGACGAACAGCCCCCGCCCCGGATCGGACCAGAGGGGGCCGTCGAAGAAGTTGCCCGGACAGATCGCGTTTACCTTGATATTATACTCCACCAGCTCGAGGGCAAAGCTCTGGGTCAGGCCGATCCCGCCGAACTTGCTGCCGGCGTAGGCGTAATTCTTGTTGCTTCCGCTCAAGCCCGACTTGGAGTTGATCTGCACGATGTCCATGAAGTACTCGGGGCTGTAGCGGTGCTGGATCTTCATGATCTCAGAGGCATATTTGCAGCACAGGAAGTAGCCCCTGTAGTTCACCCGGGTTACGAACTCGAAGCTCGCCAGATCCAGCTCCTCCAAACTGCCCGCTTTGAGAACCCCGGCGTTGCTGACCAGCAGATCCAATCCACCGTAGCTCAACACGGTTTCCCGGGCCATCCGGATCACGGAACTCTCTTCGGTCACATCCGCTGCTACGGCCAGACAGCTGCCGGCTCCGTGCTGTCGGTTCAGCTGCCCGGCCCTCCGGGCGGCCAGATCCTCGTTGAGATCGGCGATCACCACGTGGGCGCCCTCGGCCAGCAGGGACTCGGCAATCCCGGCGCCGAAACCCTGGGCAGCTCCGGTTACCAGGGCGATCTTCCCCTTCACGCCGCGCCGGCCGCCGCCGGGGGGGGCAACCCCGCTGGGGCCGCCGCTTGGGCCGCCCCCGCTGGAGCCGCCGCTTGCTGAGCCGCCGCCGACCCGTTTGCGGAAAGCCTCCACCTCCCAGTTCCGAATGAACTCGACCTGATCGGCCGGGAGGTGACGCAAGCCCCCGAAAGAGCGGCTCAAGACGGCGACCTTGACCGCATCTAGGAATACCGACAGGGCGATGCCGGCGGCTTTTTTCGATTCTCCCCAGGCGAACACTCCGAGCTTTTCCACGCAGACGATGAGCGGTGAAATGCCGTTGCTCTGACGGTAGTGATGAACCCCCTCCTCGATCGCGCCGTACTGATCCTCTATGGATGCCCGCCCGGGGACGAACAGGGCTTCGTGGTTGCAGTACACGATGTGATCCGGTGTGATCGAGGTCGACAATTCTGTGAAGGCTCTCTTACCGGCCAGGAATGGGGAAATGGTGCTGCCGGCGTGGAAGGTGAGAATCGAGGTATCCTCCATTAGGAGCATCCGCAGAGCCGGGGCCAGTTTCGCCGCCCTGTCGAGGGCCGCCTCGTCGCGACCGCTGCCCGCGATCGAAAACTCCGGCGCCGGCCCGGTGTGCCGCCGGATCTTCCTGATCAGTCGATCCGTGGTCGTGCGGATCTCCTCGTAGCTCTCCCCGGCTACACACAGGCCGTGGTTTTCGAAAAGCAGAATCCCGGGCTCCCCCCCGTGTTTCTCCCGGAAAGCCCGCAGCGCCTCCCGGGTCGTACGGGCCAGGATGTAGCCGGGATTCACGGTGGGGATCCACAGCACGGCGTCCCCCAGTATTTTTCGAGCGGCCTTCTCGCCCTGCCTGCTGCAGGTCAGGGCGTTGACCATGGGCGGATGGGTGTGCATGAGGTAGGAGGCCGCGAACAGATCGTGGAGCAGCGTCTCCACGCTGGGACGCCCCGCTTCTTCTCCCGCTTCCCGAGCAGCCAGAAGATCCTCCAGCACCTGGGCCTCCCGTTCTTTGGGCTCGTTCGAGTACTTCCTCTCCCACATGGCCGCCAGCCTGTCCCTGCGCAGCTTGACGAATCCCCCCTTGCTGATGTCTGAGAGGGCTGCCCCGGAGGCCTTGATGTAGAGATGTGTTTTTGTCTTGTATGAGCTGTTCCCCCCGCCGGCCAGGAGGAATCCGGGATCGGAACCGTAGTGATGGGAGATGGCGAGGAGGTCCTTCAGTTTCTGCTTGTTCATCTGGCTATTTGTAACGCGGGTGGCTGATTATATCAACTGTATATCCGCGCCTCAAGGGATCGGGATGAATCGGCTTGAACCGCAGTGTTCCTGCCTGTAGAATGGCTTTTATTCGAAAACCCGGGAGAGGTTGTACGGTGCAGGATAAAGGTCATTCCCTTCTAGTCGTGGGAAGCGTGAACATGGATCTGGTGATGCAGCTGGACAGGGCTCCGCAGGGAGGGCAGACCCTCCCAGGACGGGAGTACAGCTACGTACCCGGGGGGAAGGGGGCCAATCAGGCGGTTGCTGCCGCCAGGCTGGGGATGGAAGTGACCTTTGCCGGCAAGGTCGGAGCGGACGGCCAGAACCGCATCGCTGTATTTCTCGGCGCGAATATGGCGATCCGGAAATCCGAGGTCGCCGAGGCGTTCACCGGCGCTTACGAAGCGGTGGAGGCGGCCCAGAAACTGGTACGGATCGTTCCCAGCAGATATGCGGTAATCAAGCTCGGGCAGCGGGGAGCGCTGCTCTACGACGCGGAGCAGGATTACGCGAAATACCTGAAAGGCTATCCGGTGCAGGCCATTGACAGCACCGCCGCAGGTGACGCCTTCACGGCCGCCATGACCGCCCACTACCTGCGCTTCGGTGATCTGCCCCAGGCGGTGGCCTATGCCAACGCAGCCGGGGCACTGACGGTCACGCGGCTGGGCGCCCAACCGTCCCTGCCCACGACCCGGGAGGTCCAGGAGTTCATCCGCGAGCGGGGATTGGAGATCCTCGGTGTCTGAAGCCGGGAATGTCCGCTCCCCGCTGGAGGGAGCCCTGGAGGTCCTGTCCGGTTTGCCGGGAATCGTGGGGGTGAAGCGGGTGCAGCGGGAGATCGTCCAGCAGGTCGTCGCTCTGGAGAGCCGCTACGAGCAGGGGGCGCTGGTGCCCCTGAAGAATCTGGGCGTGCGGGTCGCCCTGAATAGAGATGTGGCTGTCGGGGTCCTCAAGGACGGAAATTTCCGGGAACCCCCGGAACCTACCGTCTACCTGGTGGAGGAGTGCACGGGAAGCGACGATCCCTCTCGGCACTGTATCACGGTGGAGGGATCGAGATACAGGATCGTAGGTGAGGAGGTTCTGGCCTCCCGCTCCCCGTACTCGGAGAAGATCATCTCCCTGGGAGATTCCTTCGTCATCTTTCCCGACCGCCGGAGCGGCCAAAAGATCCCCTCCTACTTCCTCGTGCCGCCTCTGGGATTTCCCGAGCTGGAGACGATTGCCGATCGTCTGGGTATCGGGGGGGTGCTCTCCATCAGCCCTTCGGCCCAGGCCGACACCTGCCTGCGGGAGGCCTGCGGTTTTTCCCCGGACCCTGCCCTGGCCACCCTGCTGGTGGCCTTCGATCTGCGTACCGGCCACTGACCGCGAAAAAGCTGAAGCCCCTGCCCCGAGCTCTCCAATCCCTACCCTACAGGGAAGCCTTGATCCGTTCGGCCGCCCGGCCGTAGGCCGCTTCGACTCGAGCCAGGTCGGACTCCGAATGGGCGGTGCAGATGGAACCCAGCCCGTGGATGACGTGGATATCCTCCAGCAGCAGCGCCAGCTGCAGAACCCGGTTGGAAAGCTGCACGTCGCAGACGTGGGGATTCAGCGTGTCCTCCGGGCCCTTGCAGGGGAGCTGCGGGTCATGGGGAAACACGACCGTGCTGATCGAGCTTCCCGGCAGGGTGCCGCCCCCGGTGCCGGTGCAGCGGGCGTAGATGCCGACCGCGGCGAATGCTCCCTCCACGATTTTCCGTATCCTGGCGGCCAGATCGCCGATGTACGGATAGACGCTGTTTTCGTTCTTGGACAGATAGGTGAGCATGCTTTTGGCAGCCAGCAGACAGGCCGGATGGCCCGAGTAGGTGCCTCCGGAGAAGCGGACGTTTCCCGAGCGGCCGGCCAGTTCCAGGATCTCCTTCCGGCCGGCCACCGCGGCCAGAGGCATCCCGCCGCCTATGATCTTAGCCAGGGTAACCAGGTCGGGCTGAACCCCATAAAGTTGGCCGAGAATCCCGGCGTGAAAACGGAAACCCGCGATCACCTCGTCGAAGATCAGGATGGTTCCGTGTTTTCGGCTCAATTCCCGGGCCGTCTGCAGGTACTCCCGATCCGCGGGGATGCATCCACCGGCGCCGATGAACGGTTCCAGAATGAAGCAGGCCAGCTCCGACCCGTAGCGCCGGAAGTGATCGGCCAGCATCTGGGTGTCGTTGAAGCGGGTGACCACCACCTCTTCCTCTATAGCCACGGGAAGGCCGTCGGTGTCGCTGAACTGAAAGTGATTCTCGCCATTGTGGTACTCGATCCCTACCAGCCCCCAGGGCTGAGCGCCGTGCCAGCCTCCACCTACCTTCATCACCCGATCCCGGCCGGTGTAGGCCCGGGCCAGGAGGATCGAATACATCGTGGCCAGTGAGCCGCTGGTAGTGAAGCGGACCCGCTGCATCCCGGTCTGCCCGCAGAGGATCTCCGCGGTTTCGCTCTGAAGCTGCTCGACGAACCCCGTCTGCAGGCCCTGACCGGCGGCAAAGATCTCCCGCAGCGCCT
>CAZPPB010000183.1:0-6731 GCA_964588355.1 uncultured Spirochaetaceae bacterium
CACCGCCCGGGCGCAGGAATAGGTGGCGGTGATCTGCGAACGGTTCCCCAGGCTGACCTGGGAGGTCGAGCAGATCGAGCCGACTCCCTTGCCCACCCGGATCGCATCGGCGCCCCACTCGATCCCCTGAATCGCTCCCCCGGCGGTGGCTACGTTCCCGTAGATAATATCAATGTCCGGATATTCCCCCTTGAGATACTCCACCTGCGCTTTTTCATGGGCCGAGTTGCCGTGGGAGCTGTCGATGCACAGAAAATCAACCCCCGCAGCCACCAGCTCCGCAGCCCGCTCCCTGGTCTCCTCCAGCGTGGTGGTCACCGCCGCACCCACGAGCAGACTCTTGTGCCGATCCTTGATGCTGTCGGGAAAGGCTTCGTTCTTTTCGATGTCGGTGCGGGTTACCATGGATTCGATTCCGCCTGCAGCATTGACGATCAGCAGCACACCGGCGTGGCTCTCCAGGAGGAGATCATTGGCCTTGGACAGCCGGGCGGTATCCTCCTCCGGCAGCGAATCGATGCGAACGATCTGATGGCTCAGTCTTTCAAGACTGACCATGCGCTCGGCTATCTTCATCTCCGCATGCTTGCGGCCGGAGTAGTCGTTCTTGGTGAGCAGCCCGACAAGCTTGCCCTTGTCGGTGATCGGCAGGGTCGAGATGTCCGTTTCATTGCGGATCTCGATGGCTTTGGCGATCGTGTCATCCGGGCCCAGGGTGACCGGATCCTTCACGAATCCGTTCTCGAAGCGCTTGACCTTGCGCACCTGCTCGGCCTGCTCCTGGATAGTCATGTTGTAGTGGATGACCGCCGGGAAACCCTGGAGGGCCACGGCGATCGCCAGCTCGTACTCGCTGATATCTTCCATGGGGGAGGAGACCAGGGGCGTGTTGATGCGGATATTGCGGGTGATTCGGGAGCTCAGATCCACCTCCTGAACGCCGAAATCGATGGTGCGCGGCTGGAGCACGCACAGGTCATCGAAGGTGAGGCTTTCACCCCGAAACCGCTGAAAAAACTCCTCCGCCGGGAGACCAAGGGGATCGATTGTCTTTGCCATGATACCCGCTACTTTACTCGAGCCCCGTGAAGGTTTCAAGCTGGTCGGTGAAGCTCCTCCTTCATGCCCGATCTCCTTCATGCCCGATCTTGACAGTCACCATCTTTCGTATACACTTTCTGCTGCGGTAAAAAAAGCGGCGAAGATGAAGATCAAGATATGGGGCTGTCGCGGTTCGATTCCCAGCCCGGGCTGCGATACCAGCGTCTACGGCGGCAATACCACCTGCGTGGAAGTCAGGCTGGAGGATGGGACGCTTCTCGTGATAGACGCGGGAACCGGCATTCGCTGCCTGGGAAATGCCATTCTCCGGGCCGGGGGACCCAAGAAGATCTATCTGCTGCTGACCCACGCGCATTGGGATCATCTCCAGGGCTTTCCCTTTTTCGTGCCCGCCTACATGGAGGGGTACAGCATCGTGGTGCGGGGGGGGCCCGAAGTCAGAGAATCCCTTCAGGCTTTCCTGGCCCACCAGATGGATCCCCCCTACTTTCCGGTTCCTTTTCGGGATCTCCAGGCTTCCTTCGATTTCCAGAAGGAAAACGGGAGCTCCATGACGATCGGGGATGCCCGGATCCGCCCGATCGCCCTCAAGCATCCCAACGGCGGCTACGGGTACAAGTTCCTCGAAAAGGGCAAGACCTTCGTTTTTCTCACCGACAATGAGATCGGTTTCGACCACCCCGGCGGCCTGTCCGACGAAGAATACATCGACCTGTGCCGCAACGCCGACCTTCTGCTCCACGACGGACAGTTCACGCCGCAAGAGTACCAGACCACCCGAGGCTGGGGTCACTCCACCTTTCAGGCGGTCACCGATCTGGCCATCGCCGCCCGGGTCAAACGCCTCGGCATCTTTCACCACGATCCCCGGCACCTGGATCAGGATCTGGATCGGTACGTCGAAGAGTGCAGACAGCGGATTTGGCGAAATAAAAGCCGGGTCGAATGTTTCGGGACCCGGGAAGGTATGGAAATCCGTCTCTGATTTTCTTACTATAGTCCCATGGCAACAAAAATACGAATAACCGAGCTTTGGGAGCCGGTCAGCTTGAAAGAGGATGTTCTGTATCAGGGCGACTTTTCGACCCTGAGCATCTGGCTGAAACGCAGCGGGGAGGACTGGTACTTGGCCTCCCGGACATCGGACAAGGAGACGGTTCCCTCTCCGCTAAGAGAAATCAAAGGGGGCAGGATCCCGAAAGATCTGAGCTTCAACCGCTGGGTTGTGGGCGGCGATCAGTCCACGGTGCGGTTGATCCCGGCCATGCCGGACCGTCCAATCGTGGTCCGTCCCTCCGTCCCCTTGAGAGTACCGGTGGATCGAGACGCCCTGTTCTTCACGAGAATCCCGGTCTGGGTCCGGGTTGTCGCCGGATCTCCCCAAGGCATCACCCTGTGCGAGCTGCCCTCTCTGACCCTCTCCAACACCTGGTTCGGGGAACCCACGGCGGGAGAGCTGTGCTACGCCCTGCGAACCAGAGCGGTGCGCGCTCTGGAGGAAATCGAAACTCGTGCCTATGCGGCGATCTGTCCCATTACCGTCCGCAACCTAGCCCCCAAGGAACTGAACTTCGAGAGGCTCTGCCTGCGGGTGGAGCATCTCAGCGTGTACCAGGGTTCGGACCGGCTGTGGACCAACGAGCTGGAGGTTCGTTTCCAGGGGGAGGAACATTCCAGCCAGGTCATTTTCGGGCGGGAGGCGCCCGGGTACGCCGAAGGGCTTGTCAAGGTGTGCGACGCCCGCCAACCCGCTGAGAAGACTCTTCTCAGGCAGAGTTTCTCCGCGCTGCGCTCGCTCACCGGTTTTTAAGCCCAGCGGCCGCTGCCTACAACGAATCATGGAGTTAGCCGATGTTTGAAACTGTTTGGATGGAAATCACGGGCTTCTTCACACCCCAACGCCTGCAGACCCTGGTCGTGGTCATAGTCGCAATCGCAGTGGGGATCGTGGTGATCAAGATCCTGAACACCATCACCGGCCGGGTCACCCGAAAATACCTGTCTCAGCAGTACAAGATGCTTATCCGCAAGGGAATCCGCTACACCGGATCCGTCATCCTGCTGTTCATCATCCTTCACCTGCTGGGGGTGAAGATCACCGCTCTGTTGGGGGCGGCGGGGATCGTGGGGATCGCCGTAGGCTTCGCTTCGCAGACCAGCATGTCCAATCTGATCAGCGGGCTGTTCCTGATCTCCGAGAAGCCCTTCGAGATCGGGGATGTGATCAAGGTGGGCGATACTGTGGGAGTCGTGCTGTCCATAGACCTGCTGTCGGTGAAGATCAAGGCCTTCGACAACCGCTACATCCGCATCCCCAACGAGAAACTGCTGGGCAGCGAGCTGACCACCATAACCCGCTTTCCAATCCGTCGGCTGGACATCAACCTGGGGGTGGCCTACAAGACCGATGTCAATCATCTGAAGTCCGTGCTGCGCGAGATAGCCGCGGCCAATCCCTACTGCCTGGATGAGCCGGAACCGCTGATCGTGTTCACGAATTTCGGGGATTCCGCCCTGGAGTTCCTCTTCGGCCTCTGGTTCTACAAGACCGACTACCTGAACCTGAAAAACTCCATAATGCAGGAGATCAAGGAGCGCTTCGATCGTGAAGAGATCGAGATCCCTTTCCCGCACCTGAGCCTCTACTCCGGCTCGGTGACCGATCCCATGCCGATCCGCATCGTCGACGATCCGCTTTCGGCGCGCAAAACTCGGGAATCGCGCAAAGCTCACGAAGTGAGCGAAAAGACAGTCAGGAAGCAGCGGGGCTCTGATCGCCGAGGCCGCGGTGGATCCACTCCGCCAGATTCTCGATAACACGTTCCACCACCGGATCCGGGACGCCGTCGAAGAACTGTGATTTTCTGCGCATGTCCGGTGACTCATTCACATAATCCACCACGATTAAGCGCTCCTTGTGATCCAGGGCGAGCTCCACGGAGAACAACTGAAGAGAGCTGATCCGGGCGATCTGCCGGGCGATGCCGACAAAGCGCTCCCGGAGGGTTTCTTCGGCCTCCCCCTTTCCGAAGATCTCGTAGAGGTGGGTACGGTCGTCCCACCAGCAGCAGTGCACATCCCCGGTCACGTAGAAAATCCGGAACCAGAAACGTCTGGCCTCAATGATCTTTGGGAGAATCCGTTCCTGCACCAGGTACTTGTCAGACGGATACTCCCGGCGGCGGTGCAGGATGTCTTCCAGGCCGCGCCCGTCTTGAAACACCCCCATGCCGCCGCCGGTGGTGTTGGCCGGCTTGATCACGAAGGGAGGTCCCAGGTCCTGCACGGCCTGCCGGTCGATCAGGATCTCCTCAATCTCGGCATGGGGTTGGATGATCAAGGTGTGCGGAACGGGGATGCCGGCGGACTGGAACTCTCGATGCATCAGGGCTTTGTCGGAAGCCCGCAGGAGAGTGTCGGGATCCTCGAAGCAGGTCACCCCCGGGGCGGGTAGGAAGCGATAGACATCCGAAAACTCCGCCGATGTATTCGTTGCCCTGTCCACCATATAGCGGAATCCCAGCGTTCCTGCCCGTAAAAGATCCAGAACCTCTTCCAGGTTTTCAGGCCAGATGAGGAAGGTGGTGTGACCCCGGCGCTGAAGGCGGCTTTCCAGCTGCACGAGCAGATCCCGATCGTAGTCCCAATCACTCATCAGGCAGACGTCGTAGACCTGCATGTGCTTGACGTGGATTTACAACCACTTCCTGCGTTTGAAAAAGATCAGCATCCCGACGAATACAAGGACCATCAGCCCCAATACCGCGGGATAACCCCACCGCCAGGCCAGTTCCGGCATATACCGGAAGTTCATCCCGTACACCCCCGCGATGAAGGTCAGGGGGATGAAGATCGTGGCAATGATGGTGAGCACCTTCATGATGCTGTTCATGCGGTTGCTGATGCTGCTCAGATAGATATCCATCAACCCGGAGACGATCTCCTGAAAGGATTCCAGGATCTCGATGACCTGGATTGTATGATCGTGGACATCCCTCAAGAACGGCCTGGTATCCTGCTGGATCGGCGGCAGCTGTTCCCGGTACATCCGGGCCAGCATCTCCCGCAGCGGCCAGAGGGAGCGCCGCAGGAACACCAGATCGTTCTTCAAAGCGTGTACGCTCTGCAGTACCTCCGGTTCGGGATCATGTACCACCTTGTCCTCCAGGGGCAGGATCCTATCCTCGAGGGTTTCAATAATCAGGAAGTAGTGATCCACGATCGCGTCGATCAGGCAGTAGGCCAGGTAATCGCTTCCCCGCTGTCTAACGATTCCCTTGCCCGTGCGAAGACGCTCGCGAACGGGGTTGAACACATCCCCCTCTCTTTCCTGAAAGGAGATGACGATCCGGGGTGTAACGATGATACTGACCTGTTCGACCTGCAGGACTTGGGCGTCCCGCTCTTCGTAGAGCATTTTCACGATCGCGTACAGATAGCTGTCGTACTCCTCCACCTTGGGACGTTGATTGGTGTTGACGATGTCTTCTTGTACCAGGGGATGGATGCCGAAAATCTTCCCGACCGCTTCCACCACCGAGATGTCGTGGATCCCATCGATGTTGATCCAAACCACACCTTTGGAATCTTTGCACGCCCCGCACTCCTCCAGGCTGCCGAGCTGCCGCTCCTGAACATGGGACGCATCGTACTCGATGACCGAGATTTTCGTGGATTTGGTCCGCCGTTCCCCGATATGGATCGGCGTGCCCGGGGCCAGGCCCGGCTTATTGTATCTGCTGGAAAGTATGCGTCTCACGGTTCAAGCTCCTGATTCTTGCCCGCACCCCGCTGATGCGACGACCGCCAGCGGCGCAGGTGCCGGGCTGGCGGTGCGCTGCCCGCGGCGCAGGCGGCGCAAGCGGCGGTGCTAACGCCGGACTTTTTTTCGCCAGCGGCCGATGCTGCCCACGGCCCAGCCCACGACGAAACCCGCGGCCAGCAGGATGAAGAGGATGACCGCCCGGGAAGTGGTGATGGTCCAGGCCAGGAAGTCGACGCTGATATTCTCCATGTTCTGAAACACGAAAATCAGCGCCAGAATACCGAATGCGATGCCCAAAATGAAACGAAACACGGTTGCCTCCTTGATTCCCGGAATAGTTCTCCGGTCTATATACCCAGTTTAGAAGATTGCCCAAAGCAGCGGCAGCTGCCAATACGGCACCGGAACTCCCACGCCTCCATACGACCCTACTCGCCGCTGTCCCGGGAGCGCCCGCGGATGTACCTCCGCATCAGTTTTGTAACCCGGGATATAGGCTTGGAGCGCTCCTCTGCTAACTTCGCAATCTTGGTAACTATCTCCTCCTTGCCAAGGACACAGATGATGTTTGACAGCTCGTTCTTGCTGTTGAAAACCGGATAGAGGGTAGGAGATTCTTTCAGGTCACTCAACTCCAACTCCCCGGGCTGTTTCTCGATCTTTGATACGCTGGTCTGGAAATCCAGCTCGGGCAGCACCTCGGTGACGTGCCTGCCCACCACCTCCCCCGTCTCTTTTTTCAGCTTCTCGAGGCAGCGGGCGCTGATATTTGTAATTTTGCCGGTAATATCGGTAACCAGCAGGGCCAGACGGCTGTTATTCAGCAGGAAGGCGTTGATCGACGCCAGGGAGCTTATCCGCAGGCTCTTCATCGCGTTCAGCTCGGTAAGCCGCTGGTTGAGCT
>CAZPPB010000184.1:0-6684 GCA_964588355.1 uncultured Spirochaetaceae bacterium
AAACGCAAGAAGAAACTGAGAAAGAACCGGCATAAGAAGAAATAGTTCATCGATCTTCCTTTCCTACAGATAATTATCGTAGGAGCGCTCGTATGAAGAACTTTAAAATCAGTTTCTTGATCGGATGTACCATTCTCGCCCTCACGGCTGCCGCGCAGGTAGGTGCGGACAGCCTCTGGAGTCCCGGGTTTCCAGGGTATCTGAGTTCCGAGAACGCGGTGAGGGAGGGGGATATCGTGCTGGTGCAGATCGATGCCGCCTCATCGTTGTCATTCGAAGCGTCCTCCAGCGACGCCAAGAACATCACCTTCGAGTTCTCCGGAGGTGAGTTCGGCAACCTGTTTTCGTTCCTGCCGGCAACCCGAACCGGCGGTAATCAGTCGGTCCAGGGGAACCAGGATTACTCCCTGGAAACCGAGATCGCCGTTCGGGTCGCGGAGATCGACGGGACGGGCAAGGCTCGGCTGGAGGGCTCCCGGACGTTCAGCCTGGAGAACAAGGAAGAGTTGATCGCGATAACCGGTTGGATCGATCCGACCACGCTGGGCTCCGACCGGCGTGTTTCCTTTTCTCAGATGGCCGATGCCCGGCTGCGCTACCGTACCTTCCTCGAGCCTGCCGGTGCAACCCTGAGCGCAGCGGATATCGAAGAGGTGATTGAGACCATCGAAATCCCGACTGCCGCAAGAGCGGCACCTGCGGAAGCCGCAAGAGCGGCACCTGCGGCTGGCGCGATACCTGGGGAAGCGGAAGCCGCACCGGGTGGAGAACCCCAAGCGGCTCAGGCAGAACCGGTGATCCAGGAACGTCGGAGCTATCAACTCAGCCGGGAGAAGAAGATCGAGCTGTTTTTGAGCTACGTGAACAGAATGGTCGATCTGTTGTTTCAGTAGACATGGCGGCGGCGAGGATCTTAGACACAATCAGCGGCCCCCAGGATTTACAGGGGTTGTCTTTCTCGCAGCTCGAGGTTCTCGCCCGCGAGCTGCGCCAGACTATCATGGAGGTGGTCAGCAAGAACGGCGGCCATCTGGCCTCGAACCTCGGCGTCGTAGAGTTGACCCTGGCCCTGCACAAAGTGTTCCGTTCCCCGCACGACAAAATCATCTGGGATGTGGGACATCAGTGCTATCCCCATAAACTGATCACCGGCAGAAAAAACCGCTTTCACACGCTTCGCACCCTCGGGGGGATGAGCGGCTTTCCCAGGCGGGAGGAAAGCCCCCACGATATCGTTGAAACCGGTCATGCCTCCACTTCGATTTCCGTGGCTCTGGGGCTGTTGAGCGGACAGAAACTGGCCGGGATCGACGGAAAGGTGGTAGCGGTGATAGGCGACGGAGCCCTCACCGGGGGGGTGGCTCTGGAGGCGTTGAATCAGGCCGCCGGCTGCAACAACGACCTGATCATCGTTCTCAACGACAACAAGAAGTCGATCAGCGACAATGTAGGGGCTATCTCGTACTACCTCACCAGTCTGGCCGCAACCCGGTTGTATCAGAGCTTCAGAAAACGCTTCGACAGAGCTGTAGAGCATGTCCCCCTGTTCGGGCGGCAATTGTTTCAGGGCATCCAACGACTCAAGAAGGGCTTGAAAGCCCTGTTTTTCCGGGAGACCCTGTTTTCAGATCTGGGCTTCGAGTACTTCGGGCCTATCGACGGGCATAACCTGCCGATGCTGGTGCGGATCCTCAACGATGTGAAGAAGCTCGACAAACCCACCGTGGTTCACATCTGCACGACAAAAGGAAAAGGCTATATCCCCGCGGAGGGGGACCCCACCCTCTACCACGGGGTGTCTCCCTTTTCCATCGTCGACGGCAAGCTGGAAACCAAGGATTCCCCCACTTTCACCGAGGCCTTCTCCGGATTGATCACCGATATGGCTCAGGAAGACGAGCGGGTTGTAGCCATTACCGCTGCCATGGCGAACGGAACTGGGCTGCGTCTGTTTCAAACCCGCTTCCCTGACCGTTTCTTTGATGTGGGGATTGCCGAGCAGCATGCCGTCACCTTTGCATCCGGTCTGGCCCGTTCCGGCCTGAAGCCGGTGGTGGCCATCTACTCGACCTTTCTGCAGCGGGCTGTCGACCAGGTGATCCATGATGTGGCTATTCCCCGTCTGCCCGTCGTTTTCGCCATAGACCGCGCAGGTCTGGTCGGTCCCGATGGAGAGACCCACCAGGGCGCCTTTGATATTGCCCTGTTCCGGGCAATCCCCGGGTTGTCCATCCTGGCACCAAGCACCTCCATGGAAATGGAGCTGATGCTGCGCTACGCCCTGGCCAAAGAAGCTCCGGTGATGATCCGCTATCCCAAAGCTTCCTGCTGTGCATCTGAATCGGCGGGCGCGCAGCCTCTGCTGGAGGGGCGGGGAGTATTTGTGCGCCAGAACCGGGGGGAGGTGCTGATCGTAAGTTTCGGTGCGCTGCTGACCGAAGCGATGCAGGCAGCCGATCTGCTGGGGGGCTTGCAGATTCGCACGGACGTGTACAACCTGCGCTTTGTTCAGCCTCTGGATATGGACCACCTGGTGTCCCTGTTCTACCGCTACCGGATGATATGCATCGCCGAGGAGGGCTGCCGTTGCGGGGGGATCGGTGAACAGATCGCCGCGGATTTGAAGCGTCGCGGGGCGGCTCTTCCCCTGCTGCATTTGGGATTTCCCCGTGAATTTCTTCCCCATGGATCCCGTCGCGAGTTGCTGGCCCTATACGGCCTGGACGGGAAGAATATCGCCGCGGCGGTGGAACAGGTTCTGGCCTCGGAGAAACGATTGATCCCCTCCAGTGCTCTTCGTGTCTGATTCCTCCCGTTCAGCAAAATTTTTCTGCCACTCGTACCTGGAACGGTACGATGAAAACGGCGGACTGCAGTGTTCCTGCGGTAAAGAGCACCGTCTGCAGACCAGGCGGATCCATCTGGGCGACCGGGTGATGGAGCTGTTGCCCGATCTGATTGCAGAGCACAAAGGATCGGGAGCGAAGATCTGGATCCTGAGCGATGAGAACACCGAGGCGGCGGCGGGACAGCGCTGCAGGCAGCTGCTCTCCAACTTTTCCCTCACCGGGACCGTGCTGCCGGCCGATCCCCGGCCGCGTACGACTACGGAGTTGATCAACAGTCTGTCCGAGCAGGCGGGGGCAGATGCCCCGGATCTGATCCTGGCGGTCGGGAGCGGAACGATCAGTGATGTCGCCAAGATGGTGTCCCGAACCCTGGATGTGCCGAACTGGTGTGTCCCCACCGCCCCATCTGTTGACGCCTACAGTTCCGGAACATCCGCCCTGAAACTGCACCATCGGCACAGGACCGAACCGGCTCGACCTACGGAGGTAATCCTTGCTGATCTGGGCGTGCTGGAAAAGGCCCCTCAGCTGCTGTTCCTGTCCGGGGTGGGCGATCTGCTGGCCAAGTACCTCTCCTACCTCGATTGGCGGCTGTCCGCCCTGATCACAGGCGAATATATCTGCGAGCAAACCGCCGAGCTGTGCTTGGAATCGGCTCGCCAGGCAATCGGCGCGGTAAAGGAGCTTTCCGATGACCGGCGGGACGCAGTGAGATCCCTCACCGACGCGATACTTACATCCGGCCTGGCTATGCAGGCTCTTGTCAGCTCCCGTCCGGCTTCCTCCGCCGAGCACACCATCGCCCATTATTGGGAGCTGGACCATTCCGTGGGCAACCCCGCTTTGGAACTCCACGGGCTGCTCGTGGGGATGTCCTCTCGGATCCTGCTGCCGCTCTACAAGGAGTTTTACGGGAATGCGGCGGTGTGGGAATACGACCCGGAAGAACGCCTGCGGAGTCTGGCTGCGGAGCCCGCCTGGCAGAAGGCACTGACTCCGGAGGTGCAGCCTTTCCACCAGCAGATACGGGAGGAGATGGCCGGCAACCGGGAGACTCCGCAGCTGTACCGCTCCCGCCTGGAAAAAACCCGTGAGCATCGCGGGATGATCACGGATCTGGCCGCCGGTCTGCTCGATGAGTTGGAGCAGGCCGTCGCCATCCTCGCCGATATCGACTATCCCTTTCACCTCTCCGACTATCGACTCGATCCACGGCAGGCTGTCGTTCCCTTCCGCTACTTGCGTTTCCTGCGCAGCCGCTACAGCTCCTTCAACCTTTTCCATGAGCTGGGCGCTGAGGATAGGGTGTTCGGTTTGCTGGATCAGCAGATACGGAGGATCAGCTAGTCTCGTCCTCTATTGATCGCCAAAACTCCTAAAAACAAAAAAGGGGATGCCCCCTGCTTCGAGGGCATCCCCCTGATTACAGCAACCATGATCGAAAAGCTAGTCGCTTGCCGCTTCCTCCTTGGCGTTGGAGTACCAGATATCGTTGCGGGCTACCTGATTGTCCGTGCCGCCCAGGATCCAGAGCCTGCCTTTGAAGTTCACCATCTGATGCCCGAGGCGGCCGACGAAATCCGCTGATTCGGTGGCCTGTTTCCACTCCACCCCGTCCCTGGTGTACCAGACGTCGTTCGCCGCGCCGTAGCCGTCTACGTATCCGCCGGACACCCAAATCCTGCCGGCATAGACGGCGGCTTCGTGAAGCATCCGGGGCTTGAATCCGCTGACCGACAGATCGGCAACCTGGGTCCAGGTCACTCCGTCGGGGGAGGACCAGACATCGGCGAAGCGGGTAGACCCGCGCTGCCCGCCGATGATCCACATCTTGTCTCGGAAAACGACCAGCTGATGGCCGTCCCGGGCGGGAAAGGCCGCTTCGTGGATCTGTTCGGTCCACACAGCGCCGTCTTTGCTCGACCAGACCGAATTTCCGGTGGAGTTCGAGCCGTAGCCGCCGACGATCCACATCTGTCCCTTGAACACCGCGACCTGGTGGTTCACCTGAGCGGGGAAGGGTTCTTTCACATCCACCCGGGTCCAGTACACACCGTCTTTCGAGGTCCAGACGTCGTTTTCATACTCGTACATCCCTGTTTCCCCGCCGATCAGCCACAGCTGTCCCTTGTATTCGACGACCTGGTGATTCCTTCGGGGCGGGAAGCCCGGATTTTCCGTTGCCCGGGTCCAGGACACCCCGTCCTGGCTGTACCAGATGTCGTTGAAGTAGTCGAGGTTGGTCGAAGAGCCGCCGATGACCCAGAGTCTGCCCTTGAATACGACCGACTCGAAGCCGAAGCGGCCGGTAAATCCGGCGCTGCCCAAAGCCTGAGACCAGGTCGGGTCGACGGGCCGCCGGATCACCTTCAGGGCGTAGCTTGTCGTTGTCTTGCCGTCCTGAGCCGTGACCACGACCTCGACATCCACAGAGGAATCCTCCTCGGGCAGCACGATCGGCTCCAGAGAGTTCTCTGAGGGGATGGTTTTTCCGGCCACCCTCACTGTTGCAACCGGACTGCTGGCCCGGGGCGTCAGAACCACGGTATCCATCGTATTGGGGATGGAAATCTCGTAGGCCGTGATGCTCCTGCTGAACTTCGGGGCAACGGAAGCGCCCTCGTTCACTTCTATGGCTGCCAGGGTGGAATCCCTGTCCGGTTCTGCCCGCTGGATTGTTACCGCGTAGGTCGTCGTGGTTGTCCCGTCCTGGGCGGTTACGACGATGTCCGCGGACGTGACCAGTTCATCCCCCAGCTCGATCGGCTGGGATTCCATGCCCGAGGCCACCGCCTTTCCCTGCACGGCGACTGTGGCAACCGCGCTTTTTGTCGTCGGGGTGAATGTCAGATCCTCCGGTTCATATGGAACGCTGATCCGATATCCTGTGACATCCGGAGAGAAGGCGGGGGTCAAAACCGTGTCCCCTCCAACCGTCAGGTCGGCCAGACTCGAGTCCCTGTCCGGCTCTCCCCGTTTCACGTTCAGCGTGTAGGTTCGGGTTGTGATGCCGTCTTCGGCGGTTACGATGATGGAGATGGCGTTGACCTCTCCCGCCCGCAGGGCAACCGCGGCGGCGGCATTCCGGGCCGGGTAGCTTCTGCCGTCGATCGTTATACTGGCGTACTGGCTCTCCGCGTTTGGACGGATCGTCAAATCCCCGATCGCGTAGGGAACCTCTGCGGAGTAGGACTCCACCTGTTTGGAAAACCCCGGTGTGAAGCCCACATTGTCGCCGAGGCTCAGAGAAGCCAGGTCCGGATTGATTTCAGCCTCCCTCACCTTGACCACGAAATCGACCTCGGTTCCGTCTTCCATTACGAGCAGGTACTGCACAGGACGGCGGAAGTCGTTCGTCGTGGCGCCGTTGGCCTGTGGGATGGTGCTTCCCTGGCTGCGTACGTATACCGAGGCGCCTTCCGGCGCGATGTAGGTTGCGATCAACGAACTGACTTTTGTACCCGGCGGAACCACAAGGGTGACGATCTTGGACATCCAATCGACCGCTCCTATGACATTCTTGTTCAACCCCGGATTGTCAGCAGCGTTGAAGTTGAAAGAGTTGAAGGACTGTTTACGGGCCTTCGAGCCGGCACAGCCCAAGATCAACAGTACAGCGAAGAGGAGCACAGCAACCTGGGCTCCACGTTTTCCCCATTTCGAATTCCCCATTGTGATTCCTCCTGATTTATTAGCTCACATTAAGTTGATCGGCATATGACCCGTTAGTTTTGATCCTCAGAATATACCACCCAGATGTTGTTAATTCCTTCAGGTTTCATGGGGTGGGAATTCGAAAACCGGCAGCACCCGCTTGACAAGCATCCATCAGGCA